>NZ_CP172346.1:0-365000 GCF_044336245.1 Schlesneria sphaerica
TTAGCTGGCGACGGCTTTGTCGAAACGCTCCACAATGCACGTCATGATATTCTTCAAATGCGGTTCCACGACCCGGTAGAAGACTTTCCGTCCATCTTTCTGGCTGTCCAGGAAGCCGCACCGCTGCATCAGTCGTAAGTGCTCAGACGCCATGGCCGTAGGCAAATCACAGCTTTCGGCCAATTCGCCGACGGTGTAGTTTCCCGACAAGAGCATCTGGATCATCCGCAATCGATGTGGATGGGCCAGCACCCGAAGACACTCCGCCGCTTCCCCGAGCGCGTCCAGTTCGGTCAGTCGTGGTTCAGCATTTGCCATGGGTCTGTTCCTCACTTGTGTTGGTTAAATATATCGGAATGTTCCGAACTGTCAAACAGTTTTTCGCGCGACGGTCACCGATTTTGTCAAAAGCAGCTCCGAGCAACCATGGACCTGTGTTGGTGCGATAATGGCGGGTAGTTGCGGCTGTTGTGTCAGACTGTGGGGATGCGTGCCCACCACGAGCATCAACAGCGCTGCCGATGCTGGCAAAAGCCGATTTCGGGCAGTGGGACTTCTCGATGAAGCCGCCCTCGTCGCTTGTGCTGCGGACATCGATCTGAACCGATTCGCGCGGCGATGGCGGATCGACTGGAGACTCCAGACTCCACTTCAGTCCAACGTCGGCGTCAGCTCAGCAGTCTGAACCAGAACTCCCAGAGATCGCCAACCCCGGCAATGGTCCTGCAGCGAAAAGAGATCAAATCCGCAACTCCGCCACAAAGACCAACAACACGGCAACGAAGCATCGATCGACCGCCGATCGATTTCTGGCCCCATAACCGCTCGACGAGCGGAACGGCAAGACTGGTCCCGTCGCCAACCGTACTCGAGCCCGTCGCAGCGACAAAAGCTTCCTGCCGCTGACGCAGGGAAACCATGTTCTAATCGATTGGAAGGCTGCACTATTTCCATGCCTGAGTCTTTGGTACGTAAGCTGGAATAGGTCATTTCGAAGATCGTTTGACGTCGCCCAGTCTTGAGGGAGGTTTCGATGCGCAGTTGTGCTGTCCTCCGCTAAGACTCGTTGTGTTGAAGAAGTCGCTGTCAAAACGGTGAGGGAGGAAAGATCAAGATGTTGATACCGAGGAGAGAAGCGGGGATCCGGCTGGCCAAGTTGGCCAGCCCCTGGCCAGTCGGTGGCCAGTCCCATGTGTGGCAAGGATAACGAGTTATGTGCTTTTGAGAGGGGCTGGCCAGCTGGCCAGGTGATTTAATGTAGATCCACAACAGGAAGTGTTCACTTCGCCTCTTTGATCGGGGTGGCCAACTCAATGCAATTGGAATGAAGTGGGCTGGCGCCTGGTTCCATGCGTTTTCCGGTTGATTTCGAAACCGACGGAGAGTCAGTCCCCCCTTTTCACCAGAGCCCCAGGACGACGAGGCGTGCTCGTTTGGACAGCGGCGAATGTCTCGAGCTGAGGCCGCGCTGCGACACTGAGGAGGCCTCGACGGAAGGTAGACGAAGACCCGGGACCGATCGATCTCTTCCAATGAAAGACGACAGAGTGGAAGTTGGACAGAAAGACGAACTCAGTCGATTGAGACTGGGCAAAGAGACCGTCCCCTCGAGAATCCCCGGCTTTGATGTCGGAATGACAGGACGGCTATTGGACCTTTTCTGGGATGGCGTGCAAGCTGAGTTTCTATGTCTCTCGATTTTCAAGACCGTTGATCAAACCCGATAGCATGCGCGAAATCTCTTCAAGCTGAGACTTGAGTTCGGCATGTTTGGACTCGTCGATCAGACCTCGACGTTTGGCGAGCTCAAGTTGAGGGACACATTCTTGGACGGAGCCTCGTGCGATGCCGAAAAAATGTTTGCGATCCGCTTTGGTAAAGCGGCCGTTCCCTTCGGCGATGTTGGATGAAATCGATAACGCGGCTCGGTTGAGTTGATCGACGAGGAAACCGTAGCCGCGTTGAAACTGTTCCGTAACGACGCAAACGGAGTCCGCGAAGTCGACGGACTTCTGGTAGACCAGCAGCTTCTCGAAAGCAAAGGTCATGAAGGTCTCCTGACAAGGAGAATTTGCTGGATGCTGCGGAAGAAAGCCAAACAGCCAAGAGAGTGGTGAGTAGAAAGTAGACCGAGCAGATGGGAGAAAGTAGTCCACCGAGCTGGAAAAGTACCTCGTTCGCAAAGCGAAGCCACTCCGATCTTGGTCTTTTCTACTCTCTACTTTCTCCCATCTACTCTCTATTTTTGTGGCCTAAGGGCCAAAAAAATCGGGATGACCGGCGATGGACATTTCCTAACGACATGACATCAGAAGAACTTTTGCATGAGGCGATTGCGCAAGTGCATGAGTTCACGGCAGATGAGTTCTACGCTCAAGCCAACACTTGTGGGTAGTTTCCTCGCCAATCGATTTCACGCACTTCGATCGGGCCATTTAAGCCGGCCTGATGAAGACAATCACCTATGAACAGGATCGCCCGCACCAAAAACCTGTCGAACTTCAAAAAAACAAATCGCCCTACCAACTTTGACGGCATTGAGGCAGGGAGTCGTGCCCACCCGGACATACAACCTCATAAGACACGTCGCCTTGCAAGCCGAAGTTCAAACAACTCAGCCAATCGCAGCTACCGGTTGGTCTGGGTCATTTGGCTCTATTGCGTGTTGTTTGGGATCGTGCCCAGCACATTCTCAGCACGTCACACTCCCGCGATCGAGACGCCTCCACCACTCCTGCCAAACTTGTCATCCCGCCGCCGTAAGCGTTTGAGTTCACCTATCAGTGACGACGCTGTGTGTTGCGCCTACCGCGGAAGTCAGTTGGGCGGTCGAAGTGGAGACGGTTATGCACGGCGTACGGAACTTCACCGGGTTTGTTGTTCAACGCCGTCCAAGGGACGGACTAACCCGTGCGGAATGGATGGGCGCCGCGGTACTTTCAGCAAACTCTTCCAGCTGACGCCGGTCGAATGTGTGCTATTATTGTGTGCGGTATGGCATCTCGTGCTGATGGCAGTCGTCAACGTCGGGAACGCCAGCAGTTGCGGTAAAGAGACTGTAACCACTCCACCGCGCTCGAAGTCGGCATTAAGTGAGATAAGCCCGATCGTCATTTCACGGCTCGGCGCTCGTCGACGCAAGTCCAACAGGAACAATGGCGAAGGGATCGTGGTCTGCTACGCCCGTTACAGCAGCAATCAGCAGGACGAGAAGAGCATCACAGATCAAGCTCGCTCCTGTCGAGCGCACGCAGCCGACAAACATATGCGGATCGATGACGACGCGATTTACAAGGATGAGGCGGTGTCAGGAACCTTGCTCCATCGCGAGGGGCTTGATCGGCTGTTGGCAGACGCGGCAAGTGGCAAGATCCAGGTGATTTACTTTTACAATTTGAGTCGTCTGGCTCGTGAGTCCGTCATTACGAAGACACTGATGCGCCAGCTGGTCGACCTCCACCGGATTCGCGTCATCTGTGTTGTCGAGAACATCGACTCGGACGTGAATGGATGGAACACTATCGCTTCCATCTTTAGCCTCGTTCATGAAGAATTCCTAAACATTCTTCTTGAAAATGTACGGAATGGTCAGATCGGAACAGTGGAAAAAGGATTTAGTGTCGGAGATTGGCGGTTCGGGTACACGTCTGTTCCGTCACCCAATGGAGAGACGATCCGGCGAGCGGGCAATGAAGTCGCCCGCCGGATCTATCAAATCAACGAAGACCAGGCATATTGGGTGCGGCAAGTGTTTCATTGGTTTGTTATCGAATTTCGCTCGATTCAGTGGATTGTTCGCAAACTTAATGAGCAACGAGTACCGAAAGATCATCGTTCGACCACCGCTAAGTGGAGTCATCAGTTGGTGGTCAATATGCTGCGATGCCCGAAATACGTCGGCATCTGGCCTTGGGGTCAACGCGAAAACATTCGTGATCCCGCCACAGGCCGAGTGACGCAAGTCGAAAGGGCCGAATCAAAGTGTGAAAAATGGACCCGCCACCGCGACGACTTGCAGATCATCGACAACGATCTGTTCATCGAGGCCCAGGAACAATTAGATGAAAATGCTCGTCAGATGGAAGCCTATCGAGATGCGAAGGGACGTCTGCGCGGCTCGGATGGCAGCCACAACCGGGTCCAACTGCTGACGGGTTTGATGGAATGCCCGTCATGTGGCAACAAATTCCACGTGACCGGCTCGCATGGCGATTATTTGCAGTGTTGCGGAGCACGTGATGGAGATTGCGACTGCAAGACGATGCTGCCACGCCGCGTGGCTGAGCGGCTGATTTTGAACGAGATTAGTCAACGACTGCTGAATAACTCGGAATGGCGGGATGCCGTGGTTCAGCGCGCAGAAGAGATCTGGCAGGAACTACGACATCAGAATCCGACGTCGGTTGATGATTTGCGTAAACGGCTGCAAAGCTTGGATTGTCGAGTTCAACGCTTGCTCGATCAAGTCGAATCAGAAGACCAACCGGACCCGGATATCACACTGCGTCTGCAAGATCGACGCCGCGAACGAGCCGAAGCAACACGCGAGCTTGAACGAGTGCAAGCTCAAGCTCTGGAAATGCCAACGCCGCCTTCCGATGAATGGGTAACCGCTCAGTTGCAGGAGCTCCATGTGATGCTGCAAGGAGACGTCGAAGCCGCGAATCGGGCGTTATTGCGCTTACTTGGCAAGTCAATGCGCTTGGAACTGATCGAGGAAGAAGGTCGTAAACGCAAGTTTTGGCGGGGCATTTTTAGGATTCAGTCTCTGGAGTTCTCGAAATTGTCGGTCACTCTCCAGGCTGATGAAGCCGACACTTCCGCCAATCCCGAGATCGTCCTGAACTTTCGAGTGCTTCCGCTGGAAGAGACACAAGTGCTACGGGCTTGGGAGATGCTCCAGAAAGGGCATTCCTTCACCGAAATCGCTAACGAGCTCAACGTGAAAAAGGCGCGGGTCTCGGGCATCATGAAAATTGTCGCCCGTCGCTTCGGGAGCGGGTGTTCGGCGAAAGAACTCAAGGCCAAGTTCTGCGACCAACGACCTCCCTCAGAGCCGTACAAACAGTTCATTGAGCCCGCGATGGAATTGTACAATGAGGGGTGGCTGTATGAGGCAGGGCCAGCGCTCACTCGGCGGTAAATAGGTGAGATGGGGTAAGTTGCGCCAGGGGTCTAATCATCATACCTTGATGCGATTGTTTGCGACAAGAAGCGAGCTGCGGCATTAAGGTGGATCATGGCGAAGAAAGACTCTGGTAGCGTTCGTCTGAGCTTGGATGAAATCATTCCGTATTTCGCGGAGCTCGAGGATCCTCGTTCTTCCATCAATCAGAAGCATCCCCTCGTGAGTGTCATCGTGATCTCCATCATGGCCGTGCTGGGTGGTTGCAGTGGCCCTACGGGAATCGCGGAATGGGCAGAACTGAAGAAGGACTTCCTGCTGGGTCTGCTCGACTTGCCGCAGGGTATTCCTCGCAAGGATGTCTTTCGTCGAGTGCTGATGTCGTTGAACCCCGGCGCCTTTCAGGCGTGCTTCACGCAATGGCTGGAGGCCTTACGGGCCGCAGCGGCGGAGGTTCTGGATCATGATCAATTGCTGCTGGCGATTGACGGCAAAACATTACGCCGCAGCCATGACCGGAAGAAGGGGTTGGGGGCTCTGCATTCTGTCAGCATCTGGGCCAGCGAAATGGGCTTGAGCCTTGGGCAAGTCGCGACTGACGAGAAGTCGAATGAAATCACGGCGATTCCCGAGGTATTGAAACTCGTCGATCTCCGAGGCGCGATCATTACGATCGACGCCATGGGAACCCAGACAGCGATCGCCAAACAGATCATTGCGGCGAAGGCCGACTATGTTCTCGCTCTGAAAGGGAATCAAGGATCCTTGTACCAGGCAGCGACGGATTATCTCGAAGAACAGATGCAAACGGATTTCGCCGATGTGGACGCTCGTCGGCACACAACGACGGAGACCGGACATGGTCGCACCGAGACACGTACCTATGTGCAACTCCCCATTCCAGATGTTCTTGCGGGTGCTGATCGCTGGGCGTCACTGAAGACGTTAGGGGCGGTCATCTCGATGGTCGATCGTGGAGGCAAGGAAACCGTCGACATCCGGTATTTTATCAGTAGCCTCCCCTTGGGAGTGAAGTGCTTTGCCAAGGCCGTTCGCAGTCATTGGTCGATTGAAAACAGTTGCCACTGGACCTTGGATGTCACGTATCGAGAAGACGAGTCCCGCATCCGAGAAAAGCAACTTCGGGAGAACATGGCGTGGCTCAACCGACATACTCTTTCGCTGCTCAAGCAACAGCAAAACAAGAAAAGCGTCGCCATGAACCGCAGAAGATGTGGGTGGGATGATAACGTGATGCTCAAAACACTAATGGGAATCAAGAGTTAGTACGCGCTGGCCCTGACCTCACCCTCTGCAGAGTGCGACCCCGCTCGTTTCCATGTAGTTGACGACGGGTCAGGCTGCAATGGTCCGGTGTCTCTCCCGACAGACTGATCCCCAGGAACCGCCGCAGCGCCAAGGAGTCTTCACACTGTGAGGCGATTTCCCGCGGAGAGTCGATCCCTTTCAGGTAACCGATCATCAGCATCCGGACGCAGACGCCCGGAGAAATCGAGGGGCGACCGCCCCTCTTGTTGTTCGGCTGGCACAACTGCTCGACGAATAGATCGAACCTGTGTTCAAAGAGTAAACGATTGAATTTGTCGTGAAAGACATACTCCGGACCGATCGACAGACGATCCGTCTCCAATCAGAATACCCGCTGACCCTCTGATTCACGCTTTCGCAAAAATACCGACAACTCGTCCAGATATGACCTTCTTAACAAGGCCGGTCGAGTATATTAGATTTGCTACCCGCCGAAAGATCTTCAACAGGCGACAGAGCTTGGCATCTTTATCAACTAATCGAGATCGAACCCGCTGGATCCATCACTGTTTTGCCCACCGGACACAATGTCACATAACCAGGGACAATCGGTCGCCACCACGATCCACGCCACTGCGGCACATAATCGATCCGACATTGCTTCGGGCCGCTTTCTGTGCAACTGAATAAATTGCATTCGTCGATCAGGTCCCCAAATAGACATCTGTAAGGCGGACGTGTAGACACACAAACGTACCCGTATTCCGACCATCCAAACACATGAAACTCAGCATTCAAGATATCCTTCTCAATGTGCAGCCACTCAGCAGCGCCTTTATCAGTCAGGCAAAGATGAATACTTTCCTCGGTGGACCAGTCTTGCGTTAAATTGAGTACTCCTTCCTCGTGAGGTATTGGATCAGGACGACCTTCGCGAATAAGACCTTCGACCTCCAATTCGCGCACGCATGCTCGCACGGCGTCAGTGCCCTCCCAATCTCTCTCCAAATAAAGCGGCGGAGCATCCACATACACCGTCCCTGGGATGGTGCAGTACGATTGAAAGTCTTGTTCGAAAGACGCAACCTCCGGCGTCCAGAGCGCGATTAATCTTAAAGCGACGAATCTCAACAACGTTGTCTCTGTCGCTGCGAGATACGCATAAAGACGGGGGACAATTTCAGTTCCGTCAGCAAAGTCCTGCTCAGTCGCTCCATCCGGAATCGAAACACGTTCAGTGCCGCGTATTGCGTAATTCCAGATTCTGGCACTTTCGGGGCGTCGCATAATCTGCACTTTCGTTCAGTGATTGCCAAGTTTGAATACTTTGCGTTCAACAGGTCCTTTGGGCACGGCCAGCGCGCATAGATAGGCGATTTGGGAAGACTGGCGCAAAGACCTTTGCGCTGGTACATGTTAGACATGGCACTTCTCGTGGGACTCTCTGTTGATCGACACAGGACGAGATGAGCCGCTCGGGAGCGGGGCATCCTTTCATGGCGGAAAAGCTGGTGAATGTCGAGTCGATTGGATCTTACTTCGAGTCGCTTTCGGATCCTCGGCATGAACGGAATCGGAAGCACCTGTTGGGAGACATTATCGTGATCGCCGTCTGCGGAATCCTCTGCGGAAGCGACGGTCCCACAGCCATTCATCGCTGGGCAGCAAATCGTCAGGAATGGTTGTCGGAATTCTTGCCGCTGCCCAACGGCATCCCCTCGCGCGATTGCATTCGACGTTTGCTGATGGTGCTTAGCCCCGAAGCGTTTCAGAAGTGCTTTCAGCAATGGATTGCCAGCCAGCTGATATCCTCCGAAGAGGATGGTAAAGAGAATAAGAAACGCTTGATTGCGATCGATGGGAAGACGTGTCGAGGTTCGCGTTCTGTTGCTGAGGGACTGAGTGCGCTGCACATCGTCAGCGCCTGGGCAAGCGAAGAAGGGATCGCCCTGGGACAAGTGGCCACGGAGGCAAAATCGAATGAAATCACAGCAATCCCTGAACTTCTCCGCCAAATTGGTCTCACCAATTCGTTGATTACGATCGATGCGATGGGCTGTCAGAAAGAGATTGCAAAACAGATCGTCGATGGCGGGGGCGATTTTGTCATCGCAGTGAAAGACAACCAACCGACACTGAGCCAGGCGATAGAAGACTACTTTGCGAAACATCTTGAGACTGACCTAGACGATTTGAAGTATCACAGTCATGAGACAAACGAGAAGGGGCACGGTCGATTCGATGAACGCTCTTATTACTTGACCGTAGTCCCGGGAGACTTCCCGCTGAAGAAAGAGTGGCCTTGGGTGAAGGCCATCGGTTATTCATTGCGGTTGTCACAACAGGGGAACGGACCACAAAGTTGCGAGGTTCGTTACTACATCAGCAGTCATTATTTCAGCGGCAAACGCTTCAGTGAGGCTGTCCGCGGCCACTGGAGTATCGAATCGATGCACTGGGTGCTTGATGTGACCTTCCGCGAAGACGATAGCCGCACGCGCGAACGGACGCTGGGAAACAACCTCAGCTGGCTCAGGCGTTTCGCGGTCACGCTGCTCAAGAGCCATCCCATCAAAGACAGCCTCCGCGGAAAGATGATCCGATGCTCAATGAACACAGACTTCCTTACACAAGTTATTACTCGTCAATATGTTTGATATGCGCTGGCCTTGCCTCCACTCCCGGATCATGTCTTCGTAGAGTTCGCGGGACTGGGGGGAGTCGTACTCACCAAGATAATGGTCCTTCCCGTCAATTCTGACGCGTGCTTGACCACTTGCGCGATGATGATGATACGCAGGCTCTTTTTTGCGTGCTGACACGTGCGGTCCCTTTCAATGGGTATTCGAAAGCAATTGCTTTCGTACCGCACTGTGCCGATTGAAGAAGTAAGCGGGGTAGATATAGGGTATTCGCCAGTCTCTACACCGTCTCACATCCTAATAGCCAGTTGCCGTAACTTACGACTGAGCAATAGATTGTAAAAAATCGGGATGACAGGATTTGAACCTGCGGCCTCTACGTCCCGAACGTAGCGCTCTAGCCAAGCTGAGCTACATCCCGTTTTTGTGCTGGTCGATACGGTTCTGAGTATATTTTGGGCTTGGAATGTCGGCAAGCGAATCGTTGGTTGTTCCGGGGCTGGGGCGTTAACATCCGTTCGGCTCCTCTCCCTGTTGCCGGGAGCCGGTTGTCACCTGCTTGACGAATTTTCCTTTGCTTTTCCAGACAGATGCTGATGCCTGCTGATATTCAAGATGCTGATGCCCGACAACGACTTGCGAAGCTGCCTCCTCTGAGTTACGGGCCGCTCACCCTGTCGTCCCGATACCTGCTTTCGCCTCTGGCGGGTTACACGAACCTGCCGTTCCGCCGGATTGTGCGTGAGATTGGGGGCGTGGGGCTGGCGACGACCGATCTGGTGAATGCGCGCGGGCTGCTGGATGGAAGCGGGAAGACTCTGCACCTGATTGAGACCTGTCCCGCGGATAGTCCCTTTGCCGTTCAGATTTTCGGTAGCGATCCGATCGTGATGCGGGATGCTTCGCAGTTTCTAGAGTCGCGCGGTGTGCATTCCATCGACATCAACATGGGTTGTCCCGTTCAGCGAATTACCAAAGGAGGAGCGGGAGCGAGCATGATGTGCCGGGTTGACAGTACGCTCGACCTGGTTCGGACGGTCGTGGAAGCGGTGAAGATTCCTGTCACCGTGAAGATGCGGCTGGGGTGGGACAGTACTCAATTGACGGCTCCTCAGTTCGCACGAGAGTTTGAACAGGTCGGCATTGCCGCGGTTGCCATTCACGGCCGCACTCGCGAGCAGGGGTTCAGCGGGACCGTTGATCTGAGTGGTATTCGGAAAGTGGTTGAAGCGGTTGAGCGGATTCCGGTAATTGGAAACGGAGACATCCGCTCCATCGCCGACGGCGAGCGAATGTTTCGGGAGACGGGCTGTCACGGAATTTCGATGGGGCGGGGAGCACTGGCAAACCCCTGGATTTTCCGGCAGTTTGTGGAGTGGGAAACGACGGGAAGCTATTCGCCTCCGGGGCATTTTGAGGACCGTCTGGAACTGTTACTACGGCAGTTCGGCTATCTGGAGCAGCAGCGCGGGACTGAGCGAGCGATTGTTTCGTTCCGCAAGATGGCTCACTGGTATCTGAAAGCGATGTGCGTGCGTGCGTCCCTGAGGAATCTGATGCAGACCGCGCGGACGCGGGATGAGTTCGTGGCGGCCGTGCGGGAGATTGCGGCCTCAGGCCCCACCCGGGGAACTCGTACGGGAGTGTTGCCGGAACTGGTGATCCCTGTCCCGTCGGGGCCGGTTGAACGATGGTAGTGCCAGCCGGTGCAATTGCGATGAAGTGTCACGATGAAAAATGTCCCGGTCAGTGAATCACGACTCCCCGAACCGTGATGGTCGGATGAAGGCGGTTTCATTCATGCGTGGCGTGGCCTCAGCAATATGGGTGGGGAGCAAGATCACCTGAAATGCCGTATTCTGGTGCTGCCACCGCCGATGGTAAATTATTCCCCGCTGTTCCTCCCGAGTCGGAGGGTGAGTCGCATGGCGAAGGACAGAGGATCAAGGAAATGAAGAATGAGTGACCGGTTGAATTCCGGGGGGACTCCACCCGAACAGCCTACTGTTCCGGCGTGGCTCGTCTCCGTTCTGCTGCTTGCAGTCGCCGGAATGATGCTGCAGAACGCGGGTTACCTGCCCGGTTTTGGGGGGCGCGCTGCTCGCGAGTCTCGGCCGATTACTCCACGCGGAGACCTCTCCGAAGACGAAAAGTCGACCATCGAAATCTTTCGGGAAGCGTCACCGAGTGTTGTCCACATTACGACGTTGTCGATTCGCCGTGACAGCCTGAATTTCCGAGCCCTGGAAGTTCCGGAAGGGACTGGAACGGGGTTTATCTACGATGACGCGGGGCATGTCGTGACAAACTACCACGTGGTCAGAAATGCACGTGCGGCCAAGGTGATGCTGGCGGACAATAGCAGCTGGACAGCATCGCTCGTCGGTTACGAAATGGACAAGGACATCGCGGTACTGAAGATTGACACGCCTCCGGGACGGCTCAAGAAAGTTGCGATTGGTGAGTCATCCACTCTTCAGGTGGGCCAGAAAGTATTTGCGATCGGTAGTCCGTTTGGACTGGATCAGACACTGACGACAGGTGTCATCAGCGGTCTGGGGCGCGAGATCAAGTCGATGAATGGTCGATCGATCGAAGGGGTCATTCAAACCGATGCCGCGATCAATCCGGGGAATTCGGGCGGACCGTTGCTCGACAGTGCTGGTCGCCTGATCGGGGTCAACACGATGATTGTGAGCGAGTCGGGGGCTTTCTCGGGAATCGGGTTTGCTGTCCCGGTGGATATTGTGAACCAGGTGGTGCCTCAACTGATCAAGTCGGGACGAATCGAGCAGGGTGTGCCCGGATTCAAAGTATTCGACGATTTGATCTCACGCCGGCTGGGAGTTGCGCAAGGGGCGCTGGTGGAACGTGTTTTCGAAGGAACCGGCGCTGAGGCGGCGGGGATTCAGGGGACGTACCGGGATGTCGACGGGACGATCTATCTCGGTGATATCATCATCGAGGTTGCAGGGCGGCCGATTCGGAGTGCCAACGATATGGCGAAGGCATTGGATGGGAAAAAGCCCGGCGACGAAGTTTCGATTCTACTGTTACGTGGCAGCTCACAAATCCGGGTGAAGGTCGTGCTTCAGGCGGCACGACGGTAAGAGAAATTCAACGCTGACTGTGGCACCGTGCGAGACAGAATCCGCGAGGACTCGATCCGCTCTGCTTTCGGGTCCCGATAACTCACAGTCTTTTACGTGGAGTGGGGGCGTTTGATTTTCGGGGGGGGACCCCGCGAGACCAGTCGTTCCAACCGTCCCCTGCTCTGCTGAGTCGACCTTGAAGTACGCGGCATCAGTTTGTAGCGCGATGCACGCGCGAACAACGGAGGTATTCTGCGCACAGCGGTTTTTGGTGAGCGAGACGATGAGAAAGGGAAGACGGGATTCCCTCAGAAGACCATGGAGGCTCCGAGGGTGAAGACCTGGACTGAGGGGCTGTTGACAACGCCGCGATCACTCCACAGAGCAAGGACTCGTGCATTGGGACCGTTGATGACGTATTCGACACCGAGATCCAGTGCGCGGGAGTAAAGTCCCGTGGAGGCTTCTTCGAAGTCGTGGTTGTATTGCTGGTAGCGGGTGAAGGGTCGCAATCGTCCTCGGACGGGGCCGACTGACAGGTCTTGCGGGATGATGTAGCCGACGTAAATGAAACCACAATCCCCCTGCTGACCGCTGGTGGGAAGATCTTGATTGTCATAACGATAGACCGCCCCTTCGACGGTGATCACGCCATCGTTGGCCAGCGTCGTTTCGAAGAGAGCGTCGAGGCTGACACCCGTGAAGTTACGCGGGTCCTCGGCGGTTCCCAGTGCGTGACGTTGAGTCTGGACGGCAAAACCCAGGGCGAGAATGTCTTTTTTGCCGTAGTAGGAGCTTTGGTGGTAGTAGCCGGGTTCAGGGTCGAGAAAGTTAACGGTGACGCGGGCATCGAACTGGATATTTCCGCTGGGATTGGGGGGGCTGTCAGGAGGGTTTGTGTACGGCGACAGCAGGGATGCACCGGTTCCGTTGAAGGCACCGACGCTCCACTTGATCTTTCCCCCTTGCCAGGTGCCCCAGTAGGCACCCCCCATCTGACGACCATCGATGATTTGCGGATAGTTGGAGACGAAAGGAACATCCCAGCCGTTCACGAAGAAAGGTCCGTCGATGTTTGAGCGGTCAGACGGCGGCAGGAATTGTCCCAGCCAGACGTTGAAGTAGTCACTCGTCTCCAGTTTGAGGATGGCATCCAGCAGGCTGAAGGACGTCGGGACGGTCAGTGCCTGTGGAGTAACCGTTTCCGAAAGATTGATATCCGAGTTGAGTTCGAACCCGACATATTTTGTGACCTGACCACTTGTCAGCAGTCGCATATTGTTCAGCGTGAAATAGCTGCCGAGGTCATTCGGCGAGGGACGAGTTTGCGAGTTAAATGAGGCACGGAGTGCCGCACCCACTTTGGCCCATTGGTCGGGATTCCAGGAATACTTGAATCCTCGAGGATCGTCGTAGGTATCACCATACGCCCCAAACCGAGTGGATGGCGGGGCCGCATCGGAACTCAGTTCAAAGAACGTCGGCGGAACCCCGGGATCGGTTCCTGCGGGAACATCATTCAGCGA
Source organism: Schlesneria sphaerica (assembly GCF_044336245.1). Lineage (NCBI taxonomy): Bacteria > Pseudomonadati > Planctomycetota > Planctomycetia > Planctomycetales > Planctomycetaceae > Schlesneria > Schlesneria sphaerica. The sequence goes on from NZ_CP172346.1 coordinate 13,655, forward strand.
ACCCGGGGGAAGTGCCGGTTCAGGGAGGTTATTGAAAACGGAAGGATCGTCACTGTCGGCAGATTCGTCGATGGCGGAGGCTCGCCGGACGGCACGATCGGAAGTTCGCTGAGCTGAAGCGACTTCGGTCCAGAATCCCAACCAGGATGCGGTGAGCACCCCCATGATCAGGTACTTCATTGAGATACACCTCTCATCGAAAACAGTGCCATAATACAGTCAGAAGCGGCAAGGGATTGGCCAGGATTCTCATGTGTCACGGTGCGACCATGCTGGAAGAAGCACCGGTGGACCATGAAAAGAACTTGCGGGATCTCTTTGTCCAGTCACCTGAACGACTTGGGAAACAAGCATGAGCACAAATTGACATGACGGGTTTCGCCGAGCACCAGCAACGCTCGCTTCCCGTGAATGAAGGGCCTCCCGGTAGCATGAACTGGCGACGGAAGCTCCGCTGCGGCGAGCGAACATTGAGATGAGCGATTCTTTTGTTCAGGCGGCCGTTTCCGACATCTTTCTCCGACGGTACTGTCAGGGACGTTACAAACGAAATATCCGGTAGAGTCACCGGAATCATCAACTTCGACGTTTACTGACGCAAACTTGATACTCCTTGCTGTGAAAGCTCCATAAGTCCGTGAATAGTGGATCAGTTTTAAACGCGCTGGCACGTTGGCGGTTTACGAGATGGGGTGGAGGGCGTTCAATAAACGTTGCCTTTGCAGTCCGCAGCGAGGGGTGAGCGGCCCGATCAGAAATGCAATCGCTTTTCAAGGGTCACTCCTTCCCGTACAAACCAGGCATGGAAAACCAGTGTCTGAGACCATTTTCCTATTTCATCTTGAGCAATCGATGACGACATCAGCACGGCTGGAAGTGCTGCAATTGTTGCCGATTTCTGATTCAGGCTCGTATCTTGAGGCGAAGCGATATGACGTCGAAGTCCGGTACAATCGTGATTCCGGTCGAGTTTGGGACGCAGTGGAATCGTTCAGACATCATCAGTTTGGCCACGGCCCTGGAAACCCGCCTGGGACAGGCTGCAGGAGTCTGCTTTCTTGACGATCCGGTCGAATCGGCTATCTCGCTCGTTCAGTCGTTCGTGAAGAAAGGCCTTCGTCGGATCGTCGTCCTGCCGTTAGGGACGAGTCACCTCAATGAGTCGCTGCCCCTTGCTCGAATGTTACTCGCCATCAGAGGGGCCGTGTCGGACGTCCATTTCCATGCGGCAGCACCCTTGTCATGGCTGGAGTGGACCGATTGGCTGAAACAAATTGCCACCGAATCGACTGTTCAGGCTGGGTATGAACCGTCAACCGTGGGACCGGTGGTTGTCGGACATGGAACTCGTGACCCGATCGCAAATGCAGATCTGCCGAGAATTGCATACCTGCTCTCTCGCGAACTGCCCGGTCCAAGTGCGACGTATGCCTTTTGGAATGAAGCTCGTCCCGGCGTCTCCCGTGCGATCACTCACGCAGCAAGGGAGGGGGCCCGACACGTGCTGATCGTTACGTGGCTTGGCGACGGGGAGTCACACGCTGATCTTGAGAGAGAATCTCTCGAAGTCGCGCGACCGTTGGGGGTCACCGTCTCCATCGTCAGCCCGTCACTCGTGCATCCGAGCCTGCTCGATCGGTTATCAAGTAAGCAGCAGGAAGGCTGTTCTGATGCGTCGCTGCAGTTGTATCTGGAGTTCGTTTCACAGTTGAAGAATGTTGAGTTGCTTGCCGGCAAGAACCGGGTAAGCGAGGCGGAGATGACGCCTGAAGCTGCTCGCGAGCTTGAGGAACTGGACCGCAAGCTGAACTCAATGTTGCCCCCGGAATATCAAGGGCAGTATGAGAGCGTTGCCCCAACTTCGATGGGAACGGCCGGCCTGAAGTATGACAGTGATGGGAACGTAGCTTGGGACGAAATCTGGACGAGTTTCTGTGATCTGGCCCTCGCGGGGGGGCCACCACATCGAGGAACGTTGCTGGAGGCGGTCACGGCTGCCGAAGTTCTGGCAGAACCCGAAGAATATCGAGCTGTCGTGCGAGAGATCGAACGAGGGATTCGCATGGTGACGGGACTGCCCCTGATCACCAGTCGCAGTCCCGGATGGGTTGGCGTGATCTGCGAGAGCGAAGAGATGGCGGTCTGGCTGATGCGTGCGATCATCGTCGAGAACGTGGTGGTACGACGCGAAGGGGATATTTTGTATCTCCCCGCCGGCCCCAGGTTTACCGTCAAACGAGAAATCAAGAATGTCATCACGGCGATTGCAAAGACCGTCCACTACTGGAAAGCGCACTTGTTCTCGCAGCGCGATCCGCGGCGTGACTGATTCGTGTTTGAACTCCGTCACACGCGGTAGCGAAACGTACGCTCCTGCCGCGTCGGCCGGAATGCAGATAATTGTGAGGCGCTGAGTCAATCGCTGTGCAGTTTCGCTTCTGCAAGTGCTCGATACGTGGCCTCTCTCCCCCGAATTGATGAGGAGAGAGGCCAGACGAAATTCTCGCTGCACCCGCATTGAGTCTACGAGCAACGAATTCAGGTCGTGTAGTCGGCGTTCAGTTCTACGTACTCTTTCGTGAGGTCACACGTCCAGAACCGCACCTTGCCGGAGCCATGGGTGAGCTTCAGATCGATTGTGACGACCCGGTTGTCGCGAAGACTTTTTGAGACCTGTGCTGCGTCGAACGCGACAGGAGTCCCGGACTCATACAATAGGAAGCCGTTAATGACGAGTGTCATGTCCGTTTCCAGCAGGGGGATTCCCGCATATCCGGCCGCCGAGATGATACGTCCCCAGTTCGGGTCGGCTCCGCAGATGGCCGTTTTGACCAGCGGGCTGTCGGCAATCGACTTCGCGATTACGAAGGCCTCGTCTCGATTGCGAGTACCCGTCACATTCAGTTCAACAAAGTGGTGTGCCCCTTCGGCGTCTCGAATGATGCCGGTCGCCAGTTTGACAGCAACTTCGTCCAGAGCGGCCTGAAACGCTTTTTGATCCTCTGCTGAGGCCACTTCCGCACCCGAGGCTCCGTTGGCGAGCAGGACCACCGAATCACTGGTGCTTTCATGGCCGTCGACACTAATACAATTGAAGGAGTCCTGCACGCTATGTCGCAGCATGGTCTGGGCCGCGTCAACGCTCAGTTTCGCATCGGTCATGATGACACACAGCATGGTTGCCATGTTCGGAGCGATCATGGCGGCCCCTTTGCACGCTCCGCTGATTCGAATTTCACGCTCCTGGATTTTGACTGTGGCGGTCGCCAGTTTCGGAAACGTATCAGTCGTCATCATCGCCTGAGCGGCCTTCAGGAATGACTCGGGCGACTTGGCGAGTTCCTTTGCGGCGGCAGGGATTCCCGCCTCAAGCACTTCCATCGGCAGGAAGCGGCCGATCACTCCTGTTGACGCCACCAGGACGTCCTCGGAACTGACTCCGATCTGCTCGGCAAGCAGCGCGGTCATACGACGGGCGTCCTTAAGTCCCCGTTCTCCTGTCGCTGCATTGGAGTTACCTGAATTGATGACGACAGCTCTGGCCGTGGCGCGTGGCAACCGATCGCGGGAAACTTTGACAGGGGCTCCACAGACAAGATTGGTCGTGAAGACGCCCGCCGCGGTGCAAGGATGGTCGGAAACGAACAAGGCCAGGTCGAGTTTGGGAGCGTCGTTCTTAATTCCGCACCGGAAGCCTGCTGTGGAGAATCCGGCCGGAAGTGGAGTCTGTTCTGTCATATTCGCAGTCATTCCTTGCAGCATTGGAACTGAATGGGTTGGGGGGGGAGAAAGGACTCTCAGGCAATTGCACTGGATCACCTGGAGGTTTTGCCGCCAAGAATTCCTCAAGTTGACGGTCCCGCCGTTTAAAATAGCGTTGAGGTGGGGTGCGTGGCTATCCAGAGCCTGACACGGGAGTGCAGTTCCACGTTCGCGTCTGGTGGCAATCGAATGAGAGGCCCATGAATAAATCCGTCACCTTTGCGGGAGGCTGTCTTGGATAACACGCCCTGCAGTCGACTTGGCTGGATTTCGCGAAGTTCTGACGGTCGGAAGTCTCAGCTCACTCGACCGGATTGCGATCAGCTTGATAGACTCCGCCCACGTTCGCAGGGATACCGTCAGGTTCGAAAAGGGATTTAATGAACGATACCGTTCGCGTGCTGATTTTGGCTGTCGTCCAAGGAGTTGCTGAATTCTTGCCAATCAGTTCTTCGGGACATCTGGTTATCATTGATGAGCTCTTACGACAGGGAAAATCCGTCGAAGACGAGGCGATGACGCTCAATATCGTCCTTCACCTGGGGACTCTGGGATCGATTATCACTGTTTATTTTCAGCGTCTGAAGCGAATTATTCTTGAAGCAGATTTGCGCCTTTGTGCCGCGATTGTCCTGGCCTCGATTCCGGCAGGTCTGGTGGGAGTGCTATTTAAAAAGAGACTGGAACCGCTGTTTGAGAACGCCTGGATTGCTGGCTGCGGACTACTCGTCACGGGAACACTGCTGCTTCTCAGTCAGAGAGTAAAAGGGGGAAATTACAACGAAAAAGAGATGCCCTGGTGGGTCGCGCTGATGGTGGGGTGCTTCCAGGCTGTCGCTCTCGTTCCTGGAATTTCACGGTCGGGAAGCACGATTTCCGGAGGAATGCTGGCAGGACTTCAGCGGGAATCGGCAGGAACTTTTTCGTTTCTGATCGCGATACCGGCGATTGGGGGGGCTGCCTTGCTTGATGCGGTGAAATTGCTGAAGCAGCAAGGGGGCAATCCCGAAGCAATACCGGGTAGCGTCTTGCTGATGGGAATGGGCGTTTCATTCATCGTCGGAATCATTGCCCTGCGTCTGCTTCTGACCCTGATTTCGAAACAACGTCTCCACGTTTTTGGCTATTACTGTCTGGCAGCAGGTACTGCTACGCTGATCTGGAAGGGGATGGGCCACTGACCTCAGCCCTGGCGAAGCTGTCGACAAAGAATCACTGACGTCTACTGACCTGATGACGCCATAATCGATCTGGAGGGAATCGATCGGGATTCCTTTTGGGATCGACTCGTTGGCGACTCGGGATCGACTTTTCCGTATCGTAATCCCAGCTTGTACATGGGGGAGCGAAACAACCTGTCATTTGAGGACTCGTTCAATGCGTATTGCGTATTTAGACTGTGCATCCGGAATCAGCGGCGACATGACGGTCGCCGCCCTGCTGGATGCGGAACTTGACCCGAATGCCCTTCGCGAAGGGATTGATTCGCTGAATCTGCCAGGTGTCAAAGTCCATGTCGACGAAGTGCAGCGCGGTGGATTTCGAGCGAAGCTTTTTCGCGTTGAACATCCGGAACAGCATGTCCATCGGAACCTCAGCGATATTCGTCAGATTATCAACCGTTCCGAAGTTCTCAATGACAATCAGCGAGATCTGGCGCTGAGAATCTTCCAGACGGTTGCGGAGGCCGAAGCGAAGGTGCATGGCTCACCCGTTCACCAGGTTCACTTCCACGAAGTGGGTGCGGTTGATTCCATCGTCGACATCGTGGCAGCGGCCATCGGGTTTGATCTTCTGGACGTAGAAGAACTGTACTGCAGCCGCATCCCGACAGGACGGGGCGAGGTGAAAATCGCTCATGGTGTCTGTCCTATTCCGACTCCAGGAACTGCGGAGTTACTCAAGGGGATCCCCTTATCCGACGTTCCGGTCAATGCGGAACTGACCACGCCGACGGGGGCGGCCATTGTGAAGACCCTCGCCAGCCATTTTGTCGATGCTCTGCCCGAGATGACGATCGACACGATCGGTTACGGGGCAGGAACGCGCGACCTGGAGGGGCGAGCCAATATTCTACGGCTGATCATCGGTAAGACGGCGGGCGTCGAGTCGTCTGGCGATAGCGTGATGTTGCTGGAAACGAACCTGGACGACACTCAAGGCGAGATTCTCGGGTATACGAAGCGACGATTGCTTGAAGCGGGTGCGCTGGACGTTTACACGACCGGGATTCAAATGAAGAAGGACCGGCCAGCGGTCATGTTGAGTGTGATTTGTCGCTCGGAAGAGGTCGGAAAGCTGGAGTCCATCATCTTCAGCGAAACTCAGACATTTGGAATTCGGCGTCAGCGTGTCCATCGGTCAATTCGCGACCGAATGTCCTATACCGTTGAGACGGACTTTGGTCCGATCAAGGGAAAGGTCGGCTGGAGAGAAAACGAAGCGGCCGTCTTCAAGCCCGAATTTGACCATTGTGTCGAAATCGCCAAGGCACATGAACTGCCGCTTCGCGATGTCTACATGGCCGCTCAATTCGCATTCCACCTGGAAGACGACATCGACGACGACGAGGATGGGGATGACGAAGAGGGTGAACACGACCACGATCATGACCACGACTGCGGGCACGATCACGATCATGATCATGGCCACGATTGTGGACATGACCATGATCACAATCACTAGGACCGGGATCCATTCAGCCTTGTCTTGAACCCGAGTCTGCGAAGAGACCCGATCGCAATTGAAAGCGGTTTCTCTGCACAGAAATGGTCGATAGCGGGACCAATTCGAACTTGTAAACGATTTCAGGGGACGGGAGCTTGAGCAGATTTTCTGCATGCTCATGTCCCCTGTTTTGTGTAATGGCTTACCTGGGCGTGATTTCCAGCGAGTGGCAAGGTCTGCCTTCAAAAGAGGGAGCCGACGAGGTTCAAAACTACCCAGTTCAACAGGATTTCGAGCGACGTCCATATTTAGTGCTCAAAATTTGTATTGACCCCAAAATAGTCGATATGCTTTACATCCATCCTCATGACCGGTAAGTTTCGCCGGTCGTGAGGACGCCGCTGCCGCCAATCATCAATCAGGGCGAGCAGTGACCGTCGAAACGGTTCGAGAAGACTGTTGAAGCTCTTTTATGCACTTCAATGGATTCTGGAATACGACCTGAAGGATTCAGGTGGTGCTGTCAGAATGGATTCGCAAATCAGTCGTTAGATGGAGTTGGACGTCGTCAGGTGCTTCACTTGAGTTTCAAGTGACATTCTTAGTCGGTGCTCAGCCGTATTGGTAACGCAGATACTTGGTGTTTACGGAGTCTGTCGTCAGTCCGTGGTGAGGGGGGCGCGTCGCGTCCAGCGGATTGTTTCGGCATTGTTCATGGTTGTCAGTCTTGCACAGGATGTGCCACGTAGGAAAGGGATTTTATGAAGACGAAACCCGTAATTGGTATCAATGGTGACTATCGGCCTTCCCGTAGAGACGCTCTGGCTCTGAGCTGGTTCAACACCGGTTACTACGATTCTGTCGTTGAATCAGGTGGACTGCCAATGCTCATCCCACCTTACAGTAGTGACGATGATTTGAAACAGGCGCTGGAGATGTGTGATGGGATCGTGCTGGCCGGTTGCACGATGGACCTCGATCCAATGCGACTTGGCATGGAACCACATCCTCACACTCGCCCGATGCCCGCTCGTCGTGAAGATTTTGATCGCCGCTTGGCCAAGTTCGCCGTGGAAAAACGAATTCCGATCCTGGCCATTGGTGCCGGGATGCAGACCTTGAACGTCGTCTGTGGCGGAACCCTGATTCAGCACATTCCCGAAGCGGTTCCCCGTTGCCTGCACCATCGCGATCCTGTCGAAAGATACAACCGACATATCATTGAGATCGTCGAAGGAACGCGTTGCTGGGATATCTATGGTCCCGGCGAAATCCGCGTGAACAGCGAACACCATATGGCCGTCAACCGGCTCGCCTCGTGTTTCAAAGCTTCGGCTCACGCAACCGACGGAGTCATCGAGTGCTACGAGTCGATCGATCCTGACTGGTTCTGCCTGGGTGTACAATGGCATCCAGAAGACGATACGGCTTCAGCTCTGGACATGCAGATCTTCCAGGAATTCCTGGCCGCCGCTCATGGCAGCGAACCCACGATCCTCAAGATTCCTCAGCGAATGGCCGCATAATGCGGGCGTTGTGCCTGATTTGCCAATTTACAGTCACCCCGGCATTTTCGAGTGCCGGGGTGCTTTGTTATCTGGTGCGGAATCTTCATTGTTCCATCATACTCTGAATCACGTTTGCGACGGGGCGATTGTTCTGTGAGAGCATCGGGCCGGTAAAGGCTGTGACGAGAAACTGGTTTCATTCCTGGATTGTCGATGATGATTTCGAAAGAAGACAAAGAGCGACTGATCGGCCAGAGTGAAGCAGCCGACCGTGACCCCCAGTGGCCAGCTTCCTCCTGGAGCGTACTTGAGAAAACAGGCGCACTCCGTTGGTCCATCCCGCGCGCCTACGGTGGTGATGGGCTTGCTCCAGTCGATATTCTGATCCGAACTGAAGAGCTTGCCGCGTCGTGCCTGACCACGGCGTTTATTCTGAGCCAGCGTGAAGCGGGAGTTCGGCAACTGCTTAAAGGGCCAGAACACTTGCAGTCACGTTTTCTGCCTGCTCTCGCCCAAGGAAATATGTTCCTGACTGTGGGACTGTCACAGTTATCGACTTCCAGGCAGCATTTGGGGCCCTCATTGCGGGCAACGCCTCTCGAATCCGGTGGCTTTCAGATTGACGGCGAGATTCCGTGGGTGACGGGAGCGGATGCCGCTGCCGTCATCATCATTGGGGCAACCACTTCGGATTCGCGGCAGATTCTGGTGATGCTGGAAACAAACCGACCGGGTGTCAGCATCGAACCTCCCCTGCCCCTGTCCGCATTGACCGGTTCGCGGACCAGTCTGGTCCGTTGTGTCCAAGTCGAAGTCCCTCCTGAAATGCTGTTGGCCGGCCCCGCGGAAAGCGTACTCGGCAAAGTTGGTGGAGGTGGATTGGAAACCTCCTGTCTGGCGATTGGCCTGTCCGCAGCAGCGATTGAATTCATCCAGCAGGAATCTGTGAAGCGTCCCGATCTCGCCGAGATTGCTTCCAAGCTGGATGCCAACAGACACGAACTAAGACAGCGACTGCACCTTTTCGCGACATCACCGCCGAGGGATTCTCAGGAAGTACTCACTTTGCGAGCAGACTGCACGACGCTCGCTTTACGATCCACGCAGACATCACTCATGATTGCGAAGGGGGGCGGGTTCGTTGCACCCCACCCAGCGCAGCGATGGGCCAGGCAAGCACTTTTTTTCCTGGTTTGGTCCTGCCCGCGCCCTGTCGTCGAAGGGGTCTTATCGGAACTGACCACCTGACCGCACGGCTGGTCGCCGCGCGGTCAGTGCGCTTTCGATACGGCCTGAAGACAGTAACGGGATCGCCGAATCGACAACACCGAAATGCGACCGCGAACAGGATAAACTGACATGTCTCAGGTCGTGATGGCGATCTTGATGACGCCATCGCGTTGATTTACGAACAGGTCGTATGCCTCCTCAATCTGGTCGAGCTTGAATCGGTGCGTCACAAATGGACGTAGATCGGCTCGCCCTGACTCCACAACATTCATCAGTCTTCGCATGCGCTCTTTGCCGCCCGGACACAGACTCGTAATAATCGAGTGGTCGCCCAGGCCAGCCGCAAACGCGTCGGGTGGCAATGTCAGCTTGCCGGAATAGACTCCCAAGCTGGACAGCACCCCACCCGGTCGGAGTACGCGCAGGCAGCTCTCGAGTGTTGACTGGGTCCCCAGAGCTTCGATGGCCACATCTACACCACGGCCATTTGTCGCCGACAGAATCGCATCGACAGGGTTTTGTTCTCGAAAATTAATCGTTGTGTCGGCGCCGAGATGACGAGAAACCGTCAACCGCTCATTCAGTCCATCGACCGCGAAGAGCTGACTCGCTCCGCGAAGGCGTGCCCCGATCGTCGCACACAGGCCAATCGGCCCCTGAGCAAACACGGCAACGGAGTCTCCGATACGAACGCCCCCTCGCTCAGCTCCCACAAAGCCTGTGCTCATAATGTCGGGGCACATGAGGACCTGTTCGTCGGTCAGATTATCAGGGATCGGGGCAAGGTTCGCCATAGCATCAGGAATCAGGACGTACTCGGCCTGACACCCATCGATCGTGTTCCCCAGTCGCCATCCCCCCATCGGCTTACCGCCGCACTGGGACTGGTTGCCTCCCAGGCACGAGTGACACTGTCCGCAGGGTGTGATTGCGCCTGCGATCACACGTTGGCCAACGGAGTAGCCGGTCACGGCTGCACCAAGCTCAGCAACGACACCGACGGGCTCGTGCCCGATTGTCAGCCCACGCACAACGGGATATTCCCCTTTAAGAATATGCACGTCGGTACCGCAGATTGTTGTCGTCGTTACACGGATCAACGCGTCACGCGGACCGACCTGTGGGATTGGCTTGTCTGTTAGAACGATACGACCAGGTTCGACAAAGACTGCGGCTTTCATGGATCGTGTCTCCAGATCAGGTGATGCGGTAAAGTGTCTTCTGAACATCCAGTGAGCAGATCATTCGTGAGAGGTCATTGCGGTTCCGATTTCTTCGAAGAGTTCGACCCAAGATAGCCAGATCTGGTCCTCAATCGTTGCCGTACCCGACTTTCTGCGTGCATCCAGATCTTTTGGAGAGTGGTCAGGCCAGTGACCAATCCAGCCTTGGGAATATTCGCGGCTCTTGAGCAGGAATTCTCGTTCATCGTCTTGGCTACACGTTAAAGGAAAGGTTTCTCCAATCACAATTGGCTTGCCCCAGTCAAATTTCTTCAACAGAGCGATTTCCTCGTCCACTTTTCCCGATTTGGGATACAGGTGGGGTGAAACAAAATCGAGATACTCAGATGCCGCTTTATAAGCCCCGGGGAACGGCAACATCCCCATGGTGATGAGACGTGTCGGGTCGTGGCGACGAATGGAGGCCACCACCAGCTGCGTCCACTCGCGATAAATCGCGTCGCCGTTTCGGTCACCCGGAGTGAGGCTTAAACGCTGACAAAACTCGACGTCTCCCATACGGCCCATATACCACCCCTCTTCCGGTTTCCCCGCAGCGCCCGGTTCGTTCACCAGATCATAGGCAAACACGGCGGGGCTGGAGGCACAGGCACGAGCGATCGATTCCCAGAAAAAGGCCTGTGTCTTCCAGCGATCTGCCTCTGATAGCTTGTCATACCATACTGGCCGGTCCTTGATCCGGTAGTTCGCCAGTCCCGTAATTTTGAGATGGATCCCCGATTGCTGGGCAATGTCGAGCAACTGCTTGATTCCGTCGATGCCCTGCTGATCCACGTCACTCGGGCCCCGCAGGAGACGGGGCAGTTCGGGGTGGATCCGGGCGACATTCGTTCCAGCCGCTTTCATTTCGGCGAATTCGCGCTTCACTCGCTCGGGATCTTTCGAAAGCCGCTCAAGAATGTCAGCGGAAGCGTAATTGTGGCCCCAAGGAATGAATTTCTTTCCAGAGGGGTGCATCACGAAGCCCTTCAGATCGTTGGCGACTTTGACTGTCTCCATCGTGGTCGTCGGTGTTTGCTTTCCATTGTTCTCAATAGAATCTCCCTGCTCCGCTCGCGCGACGCAGAACTCACTTGAGAGAAGAACCAAAAGAATCGGAATGACGGCCTGATGGATTCTGATCATGGAATGACCCCGGCAAAATGAAATCAGCGTGGTCGCCTTGTGAACGCGCAAGGCATGATTTCAAGCTAACACGATCTCGAGCAAGCTGCCATCAATTCCGATTTGTTGTCCTCACTCGTCGAACGGTCCAAGTGCACAACTGCGCCGCGACTCCTCATGCTGGTTATTCTGACCTCGTGGGAGCATTGGCTGAATTTGATCAGCGTGTCTAGATCTCGATCAGCTCGACTCGCAAACTGCCACGTACACAATGCACGTTATGAACCCGGGTTATTCGCGCTTACTGGATTAGACAGCGGTGCCCAGCGGGTCGATTACCGCCGGGGCAACATCAGATTTTGGGAGGGATCTGGTTCTAAATAAGCTGAAAGCTTTTGCACCTGGATCGGTCTTCATGTTTCGGACCCGACTTTTGCAGTTAGTCGATCCTGGAATACTGCAGCATGCGAACTTCGATGCGCCCGATTCGACGGAAGAGGTACCTCAACATGGCGAAGCGACAGGGCAAATCAAAGGCAACCGGGCAACGGGCGAGCTGGAAAGGGCAGCTCAGTTTTGGTCTGGTCTCGTTCCCCGTGGAGGCGTTCAACGCGCTGAATCGGCAGGATAGCGACATTCACTTCCATCAGCTTCACGCGAAGTGTCATCGTCGGATTCAATACGAAAAAGTCTGTCCTGTTCATGGCCCAGTGAAGGGAGACGAAATCGTTAAGGGTTACGAGGTATCCAGAGGAAAGTATGTTGAGTTCGACCCGGAGGAACTGAGTGCGCTGCGGACTGAACGTGAAAAAGGCCTGCAGGTTGATGCCTTTCTTTCGCCTGAAACGATTGATCCCCTCTATTTTGACGGCCGGATGTACTACGTGCTTCCTGCCGGGAAATCGTCAGAGAAAGCTTACGATGTGGTCTTGAAAGCCATGGAACTCGAAGAACAATACGGCGTCGGTCGGATTGTCATGTCGGGCAAAGACCAGATCGTGCTTCTGCGACCAATGCGCGGAGTGCTGCAGATGGCTATGCTGAATTACTCTGCAGAAATTCTGGATCCAAAATCTCGAAAGGCATCGGTTTCGAACGGTTCGAAAGAGCTGAAGATGGCTCGGTCGATCGTCCGTCAGTGGGCGGATCCCGACTTTGATTTCAATCAGTACCAAGACACCTATCGTGAACGGGTCGAAGATCTGATTGAATCAAAAATGAAAGGCCACGATGTCGAAGAACCAATTGCGGATGAAGACGAACCTGTGACGCTCAACCTGATGGAAGCGCTGCAGAAAAGTCTTGCGCAGACTGGCAAACCCAAACAGACTCCCACTCGGAAAACGCGGAAAACACGTTCCGCGTGAGGCCTACGTGAATTTATCCCTTGGCGGGAGGCCTTTGACGAAATGTCCACGCCAGGGGTAGGGATGTCTGAGGGAGATATCTGTAACCAACCAGGACCCGTCATCACGCCGCGACCGGCTCAAGACGGAGATGTATCCTGATTGGTCCTCGTTGGTCCGGTAGTTGCTGTGACATCTCGATGTTGCGTCGAGATGTCCCGACTGTTTTCGGAGGAAGAACGATGAGTAGCAAAAAGAGCAGCTGGAAAATGGAACGGGCCAGCGTCCATCGAAAAGGAGCTACGAGGGCCAAGTCGAACAAGTTCTCAAAGAGCGACAAGAGCGAACGACCTGCGCCGCATAGCCGAGCAAAAGTTTGGGTCGGTTCCTACACTCGCAAAGATGGCCGTCACGTAGAAGGCCATTTCCGCCGGGTCTCCTGAATGAATGAAAAAGACCCACCTGGTAAAAATGAGGGCGTCGCAAAGCTCTTGAATGGCGAAGGCTCGAATCTGCAAATGTCCTGGCACAACGCTTGCGACTTGGACGTGCACAGGAGCTGAGCCGATTCTTAGGGGCCGCGGCACCGCTCTAAGTGCGCGCTTGCGTTCCGTGATGCGCTCCAATGGAGTACACCGCTTCACGTCGACAACCTTGACATTCTGCCAAGGAATTTCAGGTTCAGCGCCGCGCCCAATTCCTCCGCCCCCTCTGCCGCCGGTCTGGATCGACGGTAGGCCGTGATTCGAAGTCTATCAGCCCCGTTGCGGCTCCGCGTACACTCATCGTCCTGCTCGGCTTTCGTCGATGAGTTGCCCTAAGTGTGCTCCGAAGCGCGACGCTTCAATCTCTTTCGTTTGTGGGTTCTGTCCCTTCGACTTGGTCAGAGCCTACTGCGGTGGCTAGGGCGGCTGAACTTCCGCACATTGATGATCGCGCTGCAAATCCTCGTTTCGCCGCACCTGTTTTCTTGCGACAGAAGAAACATTGCGTAGCGACTGCTCGCGCGTCCCACAAGAGGGAATCTTTGAACCGGTGGTCACCTGAGCGTGGTCTGAGTGGTCGCCCTCTGCCGGAGTTCATCGGGGTATCCTGCGTTCTTTGCGGGCGGTCCTTCAGGTCTCTCTTTCCAAAATTCGAGGCTTCCGCAATAGTGTCGTTTTGCGACGTCCTGTATCGGAATTTACACCTCTCCACTCGTTTTGTTTCCTCGAAGAATGGTCGTGGGATGACTACGTCTCCTGAATTACCAGAACAGCCTGCGCCTCCTGAACAAGGTGATTCGTCGACAGCGGCGGGAGATTCATCGCTCCAGGCTGTCGGGGGTGAGCACACTACGGTTGGGCTAGGCTCACGTGAATTCCTGTGTCTGTTGCTCGTCCAGTTTCTGACGGTTCTGAACGATCACACCTTTCGTTGGCTGGTGATACCGATCGCGAAACCGAAGCTGGGGGCTGCTGCTGCCATTTCTCTCGGATTGGCCGCATTCACGGTCCCATTTATCGTCTTCTCGAGCCCTGCTGGATTTCTGGCGGACCGCTTTTCGAAAGCATGGGTGATCCGCTGTTGCAAGGCTGCCGAGATCATCGTGATGGCCTTGGGTTTTGTCGCCCTCATGTGGGTAAACATGTCGCTGCTGATTGCTGTCGTCTTTTTGACGGGGGTTCTCGCGGCGCTGTTTTCTCCGTCGAAATCCGGCTCGGTCCCGGAGTTAGTTCACCCCCCTCTGCTCTCAAAAGCGAACGGTCTGCTGGGACTGGTTACTGTGATGCCGGCAGCGCTGGGGTGTCTCGTAGGGAATATTCTCGCCTCGTACGCTCAACCGACACCCGAAGACGCTATCACAGTCAAATCGCTGATGCCGTCACTGGTGCTCATTCTAGGGACCGCAGTCGCAGGATGGGGGATTAGCTTTGGTCTGCGTCACATCGGCGCAGCTGACAAGTCCCGTTCCTTCACCTGGAATCTGTTCTCGGAAACCGCCGCCTCACTGCGGGTGCTGAAGTCCAGCACGTCGCTGTTCCGGACCGGCATCGGCATCGCGTTTTTCTGGATTCTGGCTTCTTTAGCACAGATGAACATGGATCAACTCGGGACGAAAGATCTGGAATTATCTCAGCGGCAGATTGGCATTCTCGGGTTATCGCTGGTGATGGGACTGGGGCTTGGCAGTGTCGTGGCGGGGCTTTGGTCGGGCGGTCGCGTGGAACTCGGGATCGTCCCGCTGGGGGCACTCGGAATGTCGTTCTGGTCAGTGATGCTGTGTCTGACGGGCTGGTATGGACAGGCAGATCCGGCCTGGTCAATGCTGGTTGTCTGTGTCTCACTGTTCTTTCTCGGGGCCAGCGCGGGATTGTTCGATGTTCCTCTGGAGTCATTTCTGCAGCAGGAGAGTGAGCCTCGATATCTGGGGCAGGTCATCGGTGCGACGAATTTCCTTGCGTTCAGCGGGATCTTGCTGATCTCGGGCCTGTACTATTTGATGATTGATCGGATGGGCATTTCGCCAAGTACGATCTTCCTGATGGTGGGAGTGGGGACAATTCCCGTTGCGTTGTACGTTATCGTATTGCTTCCCCAAGCCGCGATCCGATTCGTATTCTGGCTGGCCGTCAAGCTGTTCTACAAGGTGCGGCCGCATGGGCTCAAAAATATCCCGCAGACAGGTGGGGCATTGCTGACCCCCAATCACATCAGCTTTGTTGACGGGCTCTTGCTTCTGATTACTGTGCCGCGGCCTGTCCGTTTTATTATCTACGCCGATTTCGTCTATAACCCCAGGTTGAACTGGCTGGCAAAGATTTTCGATGCCATTCCCATTAAGGCTGATGGGGGGCCGAAGACGTTAATTCAATCCCTGCGAACCGCAAGTGAGGCGCTGCAGAACGGAGAGCTGGTCTGCATCTTTCCGGAAGGGGGACTGACTCGGACGGGGCATACTCAGCCATTCCAGCCAGGGATGCTGCGAATTCTCAAAGGGACTGACGCCCCGGTCATCCCCGTTTACCTGCACGGTTTGTGGGGCAGCTTTTTCAGCCATCGAGGGGGAAAGATCTTCCGAAAGTGGCCTCAGAAATGGCGACATCCGGTTTCGATCTTTTTTGGTGAGCCCCTTCGCCAACCGCAATCTGTGTTTGACGTACAGGACTGTGTTCAACAACTGGGAGCTGCTGCTGTGGAGACGAGTAGAACGCACGAATTGACCCCCGCTCGCATTTTTATCCGCTCCATGAAGAAGTCACTGGGGCAGGCTCGGATCGCTGATTCCAGTGGCGTCGAGTTGACGGGGGGAAAACTGCTGACGTCAGTGCTGGCGATGAGGCGTGTGTTGCTGCGTGAAGTGATCGGAGTTGACGAACAGAACGTCGGTATCCTGCTTCCTGCAACGGCGGCTTCGGCGATCGTCAACCTGTCCGTGGCCCTGGCGGGCAGGACGGCAGTCAATTTGAACTTTACGACGACCGAAGCGGATATGCGTCACTGCATCAAGGAGGCCAAGGTGAGGCACATTCTCACCAGCCGAAAGTTGCTTGAGAAAAAGCCGCTTGATCTGGGTGTCGAGTTCGTTTTCCTTGAAGACCTCAAGGCGAAGGTGACCAACTTTGACAAGCTCGCTGCGGCCGTCGGAGCGTACGCGGTTCCTGCTGCTGTTCTCGAGCGATCGCTGGGACTGACACGCGTTCGTCCGACTGACGTCATCGCGATCATTTTCACGTCAGGTTCTACTGGTGAGCCAAAAGGCGTGATGCTGTCAAATCACAATGTCAGTGCGACGGTCGAAGCGGCGGATCAGGTCTTCAACATCACGAAGAAGGACTGCATCCTGGGAATTCTGCCGCTATTCCACTGTTTCGGCTATGTGGCTGCATTCTGGCTGCCGCTGTGCGTGAAGGCGAAGGTGGTCTTTCACTTCAATCCACTGGACGCACGCTTGATCGGAGAGCTGGCTCAACAACACAAGGCAACGATTCTGTTTGGAACTCCGACCTTCCTGCGAGGGTTTCTTAAGAGATGTGACAAAGAGCAATTCAGTTCGATCGACCTGGTCGTCGTCGGTGCAGAGAAACTACCCCTGGACCTGGCTGAACAGTTCCGAGAGAAATTCGGGATCATGCCGTCCGAAGGCTACGGAACAACTGAAACATCCGGTCCCGCCTGCGTCAACGTGGCCGACCATCGCTGCGAGAAAGTCACTCAGAAAGGTACCAAACTCGGGACCGTCGGACGTCCCCTTCCTGGCATTGTGGCCAGATCCATCGACCCCGACACCAAACAGCCACTTCCGGTCGGCAAGGAAGGAATTATCTGCATCAAGGGCTCGAACATCATGCTCGGCTACTTGAACCATCCCGAGAAGACGGCCGTCGTTCTGAAGGATGGTTGGTACGAAACGGGGGACATGGGGCTGGTGGATGAGGAAGGGTTTGTGAAGATCACCGGTCGACTCAGCCGCTTCTCAAAGATCGGTGGTGAGATGGTTCCTCATCTGCGCATCGAAGAATCGCTGCTGAAGATTTGTGAAGACCCGACCAGTACTGAACCCGGAATTCCTCTGGCTGTGACAGCCGTGCCCGACCCCAAGAAGGGTGAACGACTGATTGTGCTTCATCGGGCACTGTCGAAACCAGTCAGGCAGATCATTGATGAACTCGCAGCGACAGGTCTGCCGACGTTGTGGATACCCGGCAGTGACGGTTTTATCGAAGTGCCCGAGATTCCCATTCTCGGTACGGGAAAACTGGATTTGAAGGGAATCAAGCAGGCCGCACTTGCTGCGTGCGAGAAGTCAGCCATTGCGAAGGCCAACTCCCGTTGAAGTATAACCGATCACGGCGGACGAGCCTGGGTTGCTCTGTCGATTCGTACGAAAGCTGCGAAGCGGCAGAGCGATGAGGCTCGGCAAGCCAAGTGCGGGCAGCCGGAGTTTGTGACGGACCGAGGACAGAAGACGGTTGTGAGTTTTCGAGATTTTGTGGGAACCCCATGGCCGGTTCGGGTGGGAAGGATTGTGCAGTCAGAACATGCTTGAATGGCTTAAACATGCCTTTGCGGTCAACCCCACCGGCCCGGTGCAGCCGACATTGTCCCAACAAGCTGCGATTGATGCGGTCTGCAGAGAGATCATTCGGCGCCACATGACGTTACCCGCCCAGATGATGCTCGAGTCATCTGCGCCGCTCAATTTTGTGACCGGACAGTTACTTCGAATGGTCGAGCCGTTTCTGGGACTGATTCTCGATGGGGCCAGTATTCGGGACTTTGCATCGTTTCTGGAACAGCGAGGATCATTGGAGTACATTTCCAGGCGGCTGCAGGAATTGCAGGAGCAGGGAAAGTAGGCTTGTTTTCTGGGTAAACCCAGACTTGCCGGGATTGTACGCAGGCACGACAGGGGCAATCTGGTTGAGAAGGTTAGTGAGAGGCATCACTGGATGCATCTGGTGATGCATCTGGAAACTGTATCGGACGAGCGACTCTGATTGCACATTGCACGTCGTAACAAACGGCAGCCCTGGTGTAATTTGTCTTAAGGGTAATTCGGGCACGTCGCCCGGAATTCGCGGCGATTGGTATCCTTCCCCCGATCTAGAAAATTGGCGGCTGAATGACCTCAACTGATAACGAGCATCTTCCTGCGGCATCTCGGGTCACTGATCCTGCTTCGTTACAGGTGATACTTGCCACTGATTGTGGCAGCACGACGACGAAAGCGATCCTGATTGAAAAGATCGACGGGGTCTACCGTCAGACGTTTCGGGGTGAGGCCCCAACGACGGTGGAAGAGCCGACGGCCGACGTAACATTAGGCGTCATCAATGCTGCCACTGAAGTGGGAGAACTGGCGGGACGCCGGCTGGTGGACGAGCATGGGCAGATTATTCGACCCGCTCGCGGAAATGAAGGTTGTGATATCTATATCTCGACCTCCAGTGCCGGAGGCGGACTGCAGATGCTGGTGGCTGGAGTTGTTCGCGAGATGACTTCTGCAAGTGCCGAACGGGCGGCGCTGGGTGCCGGGGCGATCGTGATGGAGACCTTGTCCTCTAACGACAAACGTCGCCCATTCGAGCAAATTCAGCGAATCCGTGAACTGCGGCCAGACATGATACTGCTGGCGGGGGGGACGGACGGGGGTACAAAATCCCATGTTGTTCAACTCGCGGAACTCATCGCACCGGCGAAACCTCAGCCCCGTTTTGGCGGGCAGTATAAGATGCCCCTCATCTACGCCGGTAATCAGGATGCGGCTCCTCTTGTCAAAGACGTGCTGGGTGACTCAGTCGAGTTATCGGTCGTACCTAATGTGCGACCAGTGCTGGAGCGTGAGGAGTTGGGGCCTGCTCGCGATCGCGTTCATGAGCTGTTCCTGGAACACGTGATGGCTCACGCACCTGGTTACGACAAACTGATTAATTGGGCCGATGCTCCGATTATGCCGACACCCGGGGCCGTCGGCGACATCCTGCAGATGATCGCTGATACACACGGCATCAATGCAGTTGGGGTCGACATTGGTGGTGCCACGACGGATGTCTTCTCGGTTTTCAGTGGGACATTCAACAGAACGGTCAGCGCGAACCTGGGAATGAGCTATTCCATTTCGAATGTTCTGGCGGAAGCGACACTTCCCAGAATATTGCGGTGGATTCCGTTTGAGTGCGACGAGCGTGAACTGAGAAATCGTGTCAAAAACAAGATGATTCGTCCGACGACGATTCCACAAACTCAGGAAGCTCTGATCTTTGAGCAGGCGGTTGCACGGGAAGCCCTGCGGCTGTCTTATTTGCAGCATCAGCAGTTTGCGACGACGCTGAGCGGAGTGCAGCAGCAGCGTTCGATCGGAGACGCATTCGTTCAGCAGCGTGGTCCGCGGTCCATCGTCGATAACATGCGGCTGGATTTGCTTGTCGCCTCGGGAGGTGTGTTGTCCCATGCACCCCGGATGGAGCAAACGGCGATGATGCTGATTGACGCATTCGAACCCGAAGGGATTACTCGACTGGCCAAGGACAGTATCTTCATGATGCCGCACCTCGGGGTGCTGTCGTCAGTTCACTTGAAAGCCGCGCTAGAAGTTTTCGAACGGGACTGCCTTGTGTATCTGGGAACGTGCATTGCGCCGAAGGTGAAGGGAAAACCAGGCAAGCCGGTCTGTAAGTACTCATTTCAAGGGGATGGCCTGTCACGAACAGGGGAACTGCAGTTCGGCGAACTGATCCAGTTGCCTCTGGCAGTGGGACAAATTGCCGAGGTCACTCTTTCACCGATCGCAGATACTGACGTGGGGAATGGGCCTGGCAAGAGTCGCACTGCGACTGTGCATGGAGGCACCGTAGGAGTGATTCTGGATGGGCGGGGGAGGCCTCTGGAATTGCCGATTGACCGGGCGCTCTGCCGGGCCACGGTCGAAAAATGGAACCTGTCTGTGGGAATGTATTCGTGAGATCGTTGGCTTGTGTCGGACGCATGGCAACTTATCAATTTGTGGCCGTGGTGAGTTTGACGAGGCGCCGATGAAGCTGGACACTGTATAGAATAGCACCCGGGCGAATTGTTTGACTTGGAGAGATTTGAGTGGCCGACGAACTGCATTTGATTGCGGCGCTGGAACGAAATATTGCGTCTGCCATTTTGGGCAAACCTGAAGCGATTCACCTTTCGCTCGTTGCCTTGCTGTCGGGAGGACACCTGCTGGTGGAAGACGCCCCCGGCGTCGGAAAAACTTCGTTGGCCAAAGCGATCGCCCGCAGCCTGGCCTGCGATTTCAAACGGCTGCAGTTTACCCCTGATATGCTGCCCAGTGATATCCTCGGTTCTAATGTCTTCCTGCCGAATCGTGGCGAATTCGAGTTCCGGCCGGGCCCCATCTTTACCAATGTGTTGCTGGCCGATGAAATCAATCGAACGACGCCACGAACGCAAAGTGCCCTGCTCGAAGCGATGAGCGAAGGGCAAGTGACAATTGAGGGTAAGACACATACTTTGCCAGATCCATTCTTTGTTCTCGCGACGCAAAACCCCTTCGAGTTCGAAGGGACCTATCCGTTGCCGGAAAATCAGCTTGACCGCTTCATGATCTGCATCGAGATTGGCTACCCTTCTCGCGAGATCGAGAAGAACGTGCTGATCAATCACCGGGAAGGAGAACCGGGTGAAAAACTGGGTTCGGTCATTACGACGGAGCAGCTTCGTCGACTGCAGTCCGCCGCTCGCGCTGTGAAAGTCGAAGATTCCCTGAATGACTACATCCTCGAAATCGTGGATGCAACGAGAAACCACGAGCAACTTCATCTGGGCGTCAGTACGCGAGGGGCGATCACTCTCTATCGGGCTGTCCAGGGACTGGCCCTGATCGAAGGTCGCCAGTACGCCGTCACTGACGACATCAAGAGACTCGTCCTTCCCGTTCTTGCTCATCGAATTGTGGTCAAAGGTATCCTGCACGAAGGCCGGCGGGACCGAGCAAATTCCGTCCTTAAGCAGATTCTCAGCAAGATACCTGTGCCGAATTGAGTCCGTGAAGTACTGCCTCCGGGTGGAACGCTCACGCGGGGGAACCTTCTCCGGTTGCCTCGATTTCCAGTTCTGGTAAAGCGACCTTGGCATCATCTCTGTTGAAGACCACGGGGATAATCTCTTTCGAGATGGCGGCATCGTAAACCAGGCCAAGGTATTTATGTGCGGGCGTTGAGATCCTCAGGATCCAGCGGAATAACCAGAGTCTGAGTTGCTGGAGCAGCCCCAGGTCCTGCCCGGCGATGACGTCTTCTTCACCCACTTCGATGATCCAGCGGTCGGCGGCAATCCTGATCTGCTTCGCGGACTGCAGTTCCCGCAAGGTTTCGCGAACAGACGGCTGTTCCAGATAGCCGAAGGTTGCGACGACAGAGTCGATGTCATGTCCCAGGTGAAAGACTTCATAACGCGACGGGGTCACCTTCGCGTAGGGCTGCGAAATCTGCCTTACGTGCAGGAAAACAATGTAAGAAGGTAAGACGCCATACTTCTTCAGGAAGACGCGCAACACAATCGGCACGTAGTCGTCGATACCTCGAATAGGTCTGGAGCAAAGGAACACTGCGGCACGATCGCTCTCGACAATCTTGCGGCGACCTTGAACCAGTTTTCGGGCATAGGGAAGATTTTCCTGCATCGTAAGTTCGAGGTCATCGAGCATATCTCGCAGAGCGATCAACCAGTCGAGCTTCTTTCCTTCGCGAACTCCAAAGCGGTAGAAGGCCGAACTCAACTGCGACCTGCCCCACTGCCACGTGAGCATGATGGTGGTGAGAGCGATTGCAATCAGAACCGGGAAGTATCCACCGTGAATGATCTTGAGCAGATTGCTGGTAAAGAATGTCAGGTCGACGAGCAGGATGGGTAAGCAAACCAGGATGCTCAGCCAGATTGGCCATCTCCACCGATAGAAGGTTACGTATCCGAAGAAGAGCGTGGTGATGACCATCGTCGCTGTGACGGCAATTCCGTACGCGGCGGCAAGATTTCCAGCACTTCTAAATGACAGCGTCACTGCTACACAACCTGCGAACATCAGCCAGTTGACGGCAGGGAGGTAAACCTGTCCTTCCGCTTCGTGGCTGGTGTACCGGACGTCGCAGCGCGGCATGAATCCGAGTTCAATCGCTTGCTTGGTGATGGAAAAGAGGCCTGTGATTAACGCCTGCGATGCTATGAACGCAGCGATTGCTGACAGAAACAGATCAATCACGAGCATCACATAGTTGGTCGTGTCGTCACCAAATTTGGGCGTCAATGCGTAGAAGCAGTTGCCTCGCGGAGGTACCCCTTCCTGCAGGATATACGCAGCCTGTCCTGCGTAGTTCAGCAGCAGGCAAGGCAACACAAAAACAAGCCAGGAGATCATCACGGGGTATCGCCCGGACAACGCTGGAGGCAGACTTTCGCTGACCGACGAAGGTTCGTGGTTCGTCACTGCGAAGTGGCCGATGTCCACGAACTTCGCTTCTCCTCCCGTGATGGCGAGAACGACGACGCCGAGAAGGACGAACGCTCCGGCGCTGGGGAAGCTCATCAGAAACTGCAGAGCAAACCAGGGATTCACCGCTTCAAAAATGTCTGGTCGTCGAATGATCCATGGGAGCCCTTTCAGTGCGATCCAGGGAAACCAGACGAGAAGCATGAACCAGCCGAAGAAGCCACCGATCTTGCTTGTACCTCGCCACTGCACTTTGAACATCACGAACAGACAACACAGTGTTGCAATGATCGCGGGAGTTTCTCCCAGGGGTTCGAATGCGCCGAGCATGCTGATCGATGGAGTGATGATGCCATCCGATGCCAGCAGACCTGCCGCGGCTACCACGAGATAGCTCAGCACCGTAATTCCTACGACACGACCCGTATATCCCTGCAGCAGGCTCCAGAGAGCGAATGTGCCCCCTTCCCCGCGATCATCGGCTCGCATGACGAGCAGGTCGTATTTGATGGTGACAAACATCAGCGCCCAGAAAACGAGACTCAGTCCTCCCAGGACTTCGTTGCGGTTGAGGAGATCGGCCCCGCCGCCGAGCAACAGGGCGTTCAATTCGTTGTGAGGCAAATGATGGTTTTTCAGTCGTACGGTCTCACGAGTGATTTCCATCGTCGTGTAGAGCACCGAAGTGCCGATGTCGCCGTAGACGGTACCTGTTGCTTCACGGATCCTGACCCACAGGCTTCTCGGACGGGGGCTCTCAGTGGGGAGGGGAGTCGGTTCGGCTGTATGGTCAGATTCGTCGGCAGCACCGTCGGTCGAACTGGTTTCAGTGTGGCTCATTAATTTTTCCAGGACGTATCATCGTGCGATATGCGGCGAAGCAACGAAAAAGTTCGCTGCAGTTGTGTATTGTGTCTTATAATCAGCAACACGGTTGCGGCACTGCGTTCATGGCTGAACAATTGGCCCCACGATTTGTGGTTTCGAATGGCCAGAGAACGTCTCGTTTGAGTCTCGTGGGCGAGCTGATCCCTGGG
Source organism: Schlesneria sphaerica (assembly GCF_044336245.1). NCBI lineage: Bacteria > Pseudomonadati > Planctomycetota > Planctomycetia > Planctomycetales > Planctomycetaceae > Schlesneria > Schlesneria sphaerica. The sequence continues at coordinate 37,511 of NZ_CP172346.1, forward strand.
ACCTACTGCCGCAAAAGAGCGGAAGTTGAGCTAATTCAGTCGGGGTTTGAAGATCGCGCGATCCCCATGGTAGACCGTTCACGAAGTGGGCTGAGAGGGCGGTTACGGGATTGGCAATCCTCGGCGGCATCTCGCACCAACTTGAAATGGACATATCGGACTCACAGGAGACTCGGCGACATCCATCTTCACACCCGATTCGAGTGTCGATGCCGCACCTCGGTGACTAAGTCGGACGGGAGAAAGCTCCGACACGAATTGCATCACACAGGGCACCAGGATCATACGCGAAAAAATTGTCCAGCTGAACAGTGCAGGTGCCAAGAATGTGCGGCAACTTAGGTCGAATCCGGATTGGCACTTTCCAGAACCTTCACGCCCTGTCGAGATGATTGTTGTCGCCTCAGGATGAGCAACAGATTCAATGAATCAATTCCTCTGGGAAATGGTGAGCGCTCGCACGAGCGTGACGATCACGAGCATCAACGCCACGGCTCCTAGAGATCAAGCGATCACATTTCACCGGCAGGATTCGAACGTATGGGCAGACGGTATCGTTCCCGGGATTGATATTTGCGAAGGCGTTCTTCCCAGTCGAGTCGCAATGTTTCGTCGGACACTTTGAGCGCAGCCTCCTGATGTTGAATCGCCTGATCGAAATCTCCCAGTTCTGCATAGACAGCAGCGAGGGCGGCGAGTGCGCGTCCGTGTGGCTGCTGCGTGAGTCGCACATTCATTTCGGCGCTCTGTCTCGCTGAATCAAGGTTACGAAGCGAGTCGTCTGGACCGATGGCGAGAATCTCGACATACCGAGAAAGGGCATCCGGGATGTCGCGCGGCTCGCTGAGGACGATTTTGAACTGCTCGGCCGCCGCCTTGTAATCGCGGAGATGATCAAAAAAGACGAGTGCTTTCCAGTAACTGAATCCATTGATCCTGGGCCATTTGGCCAGGGCTTCATCGGCCAATGCAAGGACAGCCTCATCCTTGCCTTGCTCAAAGCGGACACTGCAAAGCCCAAGCAATGCGGCCGCGTCTTCTGAATCATCGGCGTAGCGGTTTTCCCAGTATGCGACTCGTTGTTCGAGTGAGACCTCAGGAAGAGGTGGAGATCCCGTATCCAGTCTGCGAACCTGAAGTTGACTCCACTCCATCGCGCCGTTTGACAACCTTCGGGCACGAGAGCTCAAGGGGCTATTTTCACCGAGGCATAGCCAACCATCGGGAGGTAATTCTTCGGGCAGATTGATTGAGAGTAAGACTTCGTCATCGACGCGGTATTCAGCCACCTTGGGCCAAAGTTTGACTCGGAGATGATGCGACTTTGTTGAGCTGAGTGGAAACATTCCAATTCGGGGGGTAGACCCCACGACGATCTGTGCATAATCGTGCCGAAGCCTTTCTGTCGAGGGGTACGTCGCAAATTTTGAAGGCTTGATCGTGAAGTGCGGTAAGAGCGATGAGTACAAGTCAGTCTCGCTTTTCATCCCCTCCCGGGACCACCCCACACCTGCGTCAGACGGATAGGGCTCTGGCTCCAAAATTTCAAGGCGTCCTTCAAACTCCAGAGGTGGACGGAAACTGGCCAGGGGACGCAGGCTTATCTGGCCCGTCATACTCCACCTTCCGGAAAGCATCACGTGGTTCTCCTCGGTGACAGTATAATTATCACAATAGGGTTCCCATCCGCTGAGCTGTGAATCAATTGTCAGAGGCACCAATTCTCCGGAGGAGAACTGTCGCAACTGCTTGAGGATGGTCTCGGCGTGGCGAAAGTAGTCCGCTGCGGCGGGATTCTGTTGGAATGCGCTGTCTCTCAGTTCTTTGTACTGGCTTTCCAGTTCCGCAATCGATTCGGGTCCATTTGATGCTTCGAAGGGTGTCCGCAGCTTCTCGTCAAAATCCAGAATCGGTTTCAGCAACTCGCCTTGTGCAGCCCTGAGTCTCGCTGTGAGATAACGACCCGGTCGTGACTCTTCCTGCAACAAGGTCCAGTTGATGCCTTCAAGAACCGCAGGAATATAGTCCGCTGCCAGTTCGAAAAGTTTGCAATCTTCCAGCTGCAAGATGATCAAAGCGGAGTAGTTAGTGAATGTGTCTCGAAGGACTTCTTGTGGATGTTCCTTATGACAAGTGTTGCGCGCTGCGACCAGGTGGTGCAGTAGTTTTATTGCTTCCGGGTGTTCCTTGAGAGACCAATCTTCCAATTTCGAAAGATCTGTCAGGACGTTAATGACAAAGAAGGGAACAAATGTCTGGAAGCGATCAGTGTTGACGCAGTTATTCGCAAACAGGAGCATGCTCTCGTAGCGACCACCCCATCGAGGATGTAATGAGTTCAAAAGCGATTCGTATGCGGGGTAGTAGTCGAATCTCGCCTCAATCGACTGGAGAAACCAAAAGTATGGGGTGTCTCCCGGAAGTGTTTTTGACCTGGAGATAGCGACCAGAGACTGTGGGGCATATGGCAATTCAGGATGCAAGTGCCACGCGTACTTCAGGTGGTCTACGGCTTTTCTGTGCAGGACGACAGATTTCGAATCGGGATCGATGCCTGACTCGATGTATTCACCTTGCATCAAGTGAAGTGCTCGGGTGGCGAAGTACTGGCCCGTCAGCAGGTGAACGACGTAGGGATGGATCTTCTTCGATTGAAGAACTCCCCCCAGAAGCATTTCACGCCGTTCCAGGGATGCATTGTCCCACAAATTGATCAGGCGATGGCAAACAGATTCCAGAAACTCCGGATTGGCCGCATCTTCTTCCAACCACTGAACGATCGCTGCTACGGCGTGTTGCCAGCGATTGGTTGAATTGGCGATGTCGGTCGGCTCTGCGGCGTCATGCAGCAGACACCTCGCATAGACCTGCACGGTTTTGAGATAATCTGTCGAAGGAAGCTCACTGACAACCTCGTTCCAGATCCGTTCGGATTCAAGTTTGTCGCCTTTCGCAACCCATTTCACACAAGCATAGTAAGTACGAAGTAACGGGTCGGCGGCTCCAGCATCAATAGCTGCCTGGCCTAACTTCAGTAGATCTTTATAGTCGACATTCTCTTCATGAAATCCGCCAGTGGCGCGTACATACGCCTCTACAAAGACTTCTCCGGCAAGCCGGGCGACATCAGCATCCTTGGTGATTCTGCGATAAGAGTCGAGTTCGCGTAATCGGTATCGCAGATAATCCTTTTTAAAGTCTGCCGTCGTACGCATATTGACCTTCATCGGGACGATGAGATCTGGCCAGACGATCTCCTTTCTGCGTTTTTCGAGGAGGTCATCGACGGCGGGTCTGGCTGCAATTGCATCGGCCAACGGTTGAACGCTCAATGCATCAATCGAGACACCGAATTGAATGCCGTCGACTTCAATCTGGGGTGGCGTGAATTTCAGCCGCTCTTGCTCGAGAGTAATTCGTTGTTCGGCGAATTCGGCTTTTTTCTGGTACCACAACAACCATGCGAGTCCTGCCAGAACCAGGAGTAGTCCACAAACGCGCAAAGTAGTTCGCATGAAGAGTCTGCTCCGGGGAATGGACATGACGCGAGTTTTCATGTCAGCAATGTGAACTGAACCGAGAGAATTCTCGCTCAAATCGGCCGAGGGGGGAACGCGGCCGCGGATGGTCGTCGCTGGTGATCTCTCGAATCGACACACCAGCGGTGTGGCATACTACAGCTTCCGATCGTCGAGAGGGAAATCGGGATTCGCTGCTTCAATGATCGATTGGCGATCGGGCATACAGTTGAGCTGCCTGAGAATGAGACTTGGTACGTACACCGCCGGCGGGTCTAAAAACGAGAAAGACAGTGATTGCCGATACGCGACTCCGGGATCGCTTTCCTACGAAACGATTGGTCTGGAATTTACCAGAAGCGCGTTGGCGTCATTGTCTGATCCAAAGTTCAAGAATTGCGGGTCGAACTTCACTTCATAGCCGACTCGATAGGCGATGTTTCCCAAGTGACAGAGCGTGGCGGCTGCGTGTCCGATTTGCAGGTCGGCTGCAGGGGTTTGACGATTTCTCACGCAGTCGACGAAATTCCTGAGGTGGGCTGATTGCAAGTCAGAAGAATCCGCAGTCACGCTCTCAGCACAGTCGTAGACTTTCCAACCTCCCCGGTCAACAACCAGCGTTCCACGGTCGCCGTGGAAAGAGACACCCGAGCTTCTGCCTTCGATTCCATGTGATGACCAGAGTCGATGTTCCCACAGGATTGATTTCTGTTCGAATGCGTACTGCACAGACAGTGTGTCCGGTGTCTCCTGATCGTCATTGAACCCGTACTTCCCCCCTACGGCAGAAACCCGGTGCGGCAGATCGACATCCAGACCCCAGCGCGCCACATCCAGCATGTGAACTCCCCAATGCGCGAGTTCACCACCGCCGAAATCCCAGCACCAGCGCCAGTTGAAGTGGAACCGGTTTTGATTGAAGGGACGTTCGGGTGCTGGCCCCAACCACTGCGCGTAGTCGACATTCGAAGGTTGCTCGCAGTCCGGTTTGTGACCGATGGATTTTCTACGGTGAACGATCCAGGCTTTGGCCAGCTTGACGTGGCCCAGTCGTCCGCTGCGAAGGAAGTCGATCGCCGACAGGAAGTGAGCACCACTTCGCTGCTGCAGGCCGACTTGCACAACACGATTGAACCGTTGCGCCGCTGCCATCATCTCCGGCCCTTCGGCGATGAAATGCGTCGCGGGGCTTTCTACGTAGACGTCTTTTCCGGCCTGACAGGCGAGTGATGTCATCCTGGCGTGCCAGTGGTCGGGGGTGGCGATCACGACTGCGTCGATGCCGGGATCATCGAGAAGCCGACGAAAATCCCGTTCGATGGCGGGAGCTTTCTGTCCAGCGTCGACAACTGCATGGAGCGCGGGGGCAAACTGGGATTCATCGACGTCGCACAGGCTGCGGATCTCGATGTCCTGCAGGCGAGCTAACTCACCGGCCAGCAGCTTTCCCTGATTTCGAACACCGATCACGCCAACGCGGACTCGGTCCTGGGCAGAAACGCTCGCGACTGCGGCAGAGGCAGTCGCTGTCAGTCCCACCACGCCGACCGCGACACCCGCCGCACGCTGAGCACTTCGACCCAGGAATTCCCGTCGATTTACTGCACTGCGTTGGGGATTGTCGCTACTCATGGGAATTTCAGTCACTTTGTCCGAATCTGGACCGCCGCTGCCTCGCGGGAGCCGTCAAATGCATACCGGTGCAGGCCGACCCGCACCGGGAATTATGCGTTCCCAGTCTCTTACTATATCCGATCCAGTGCGTCGACCCAACGACCAATCTCCTCTACGGCATGTTCTTCGGGATATTTCGCTCCAACGCCCTTTAGCAGGGTAAAAGAGACGGGAAACTTCAATTTTCGCATTCCGTCGACGGAAGCTTTCACCTTGGAAAGGACTTTGTCGTCTTCGCCACAAAGGAAGAAAAACTGCTGACGATAGTCCGGTTCGTTGTCGGATAATCTTCCGAGCAATGGGGCACCCGCGACGACAACGCCGCGAATGAGGTCTCTGTACTTCGTTCCGACCAGCCAGGCCATTCCTGATCCCGAACCAAACGAATGGAGCACAATCCGACTGGGGTCAATCGTATACTTTTCCCGGAAATGGGCGATCAAGGCGCGAATAAACTCTGCTTCACCGGGTTGCCACCCAGCGACCTTTTCTGATTTGGGTGCGATCAGGATCAGGCCTCGACGATCACAGATCGTCTTCCACAACTTGTAAACGGTCGCTTCCATGGGATCTCCCATCGGGTGAACCCAGACGACGAGACCATAAGGGTGGCCCGCTACGTAGTTCTCCGGAACGTAAGCCCAATAATCATGATCGTTACCTTCCAGCGTCGCAGTGAATTTGCCAGTTTTCGGTAGGACTTCCGGCTTCTTTTCGACATTGGCGTCTGGTTTGGCTTCCGATGGATCTGCGGGCTCCGCTTCCGGCGAGGCAGGTCCCAAAATCAATTCGGTGGCGAGCTCATCAACGACGGAATCCGGCAGCGAACCCAGTGTCACATCGACCGACGATTCTGTCCCGCTGCGGGTATACTTCACTTTGACGTGTTCACCGGAGCGATTCCTTCCGATCAGGTCTGCCAGTTGGCGCGCCTGTTGTACATCGACGTCGTTTATCTTCGTAATTCGATCACCGGGTGTTAGTCCCGCTTGATGTGCCGGGCTGTCGGCGAAGACAAAGCGGACGCTGACTCCCGCTTGCGAAGCATCCAGGTTTTCTGCCTGTCGGACTGGCAAAATTCCCAGGAAGGGGACTTCGTAGGGAACAAGCTGACCGACCAGATCAATCTCGATAGGTACCTCGGTTTCCCCTCGAACCACGACCACTTTGACGGTGTCTCCGGCGTATTTTCGTCCCATCAGGTGCTTGAACTGTGCGACTCGATCGGTCTTTTCACCGTCTGCGGCGATGATACGGTCATTCGTTTTCAGCCCCGCCTTCTGGGCCGGTGAGTTGTACCGGACACGATCGACGATGACGGGAACATTCAATGCCTGTCCTCCCGCGAAGGTGATACCCATGAGGCCCGGTAACAGGTCGCTTCCCTGCTTCAGCCGATCAAGGGATTGGTAAACATCTTCGAGGGGAATCGCGAATCCGATTCCCCCGTCGTACCATTCGACACCTGCCGCTTCACCCCCTCCCATCGGCGAGAGTGGTGCGATCACTCCCAGAATCTGCCCCTGAACGTCCACCAATGCACCGCCGTAGTTGACCGGCGAAGTCTTGGCATCGGTCTGAATCGCCTTCCCCCAGACGCGGTTCAGCGCGCTGATGATTCCCACTGAAAGGTTAGGAGAGGAATTGTCCAGGGTTCGGCCCAACGCGAGTGCCCATTGGCCAACTTTCATCTGATTCTTGGGGGCGGCTTTTGCGGGAGTCAGGCCCTCTGCGTCGACCTTCAGCAGCGTCAGTAGTTTTGAACGGTCATTGGCAACCTGTTGGGCAGCGACGCGGCGTCCGTCGGGAAGCGTCACCAGGATAGAACTGGGCTTCGAGACAAAATTGAATGAGCTGGAGATGATGTAACCATCTGCAGAAACGACGACACCTGACGTAGGCCCATTTCCCAGCAGCATATCTTCAAGCTGCTCGAGTCCCCCGACGGTCTCGATCCGGACAATGCTGGGGGCAGCGAGAGCGGCTGCCTGTTTGAATGCAGTCTCTTCCAATGATTCCAGCGATTCCTCCGCAGCGATCAGGTTTGCAGTGATAGCGAAGAATCCCCAGAGGGCGAGCAGCATAAACTTCGGGCCGAGCCGCGAAAAACAGGCAGAATTCCCCCTGCGACACGTGGTGATTGCCAGTAATGATGTGTTCACGTTGACCAATCCTCGGTAAATCGCCACACGAACTGCGTGCGGAATCCATTTCGTGAATGCTGATAGCGCTGCTATGCAAGACGCTGGCGGATTCAGTTCAGACCTTGATGTCTGCAAAGTTCTCCATCGCGGAACCCGATCGGGTCGACTCGATCAAAACGTAGACAGCGTGTTCGACAATATCGTAACGATCTGGTCAAGATTTCGATGCGCCAGACCGGCACCTCCGAGTGGCGTAAAAAGACCGGACGGCGGAAAATTACGGTGGTTGATTGAACGCGGGTTGATTCTGGCTCGTGTCAGCGGACGGGAACGGAAGTTCTGATCGTCGCTCCGGGTGTCCACTCTCTGTGGCATCAGGTCAACCGGTCCAGTCCGTCGGCCCGCTGACAGAATTCGTCCAGAACCCCTTCCCCGGTCTCTTTGACAGTACCCGTTAACAGTCTCCAAACGTTCATATGCTCAAGTTTTTGATCATCAGGACCCGCAAGCAGGCAGACGATATCCTAGCTGAATAAAGATGTAATGGGGCGGCCTTCGGCAAGTCGGTTTGGGCGTCCCGTCAGGTCATGGAGTTCTGTTTCCGGATTCAGGCCAAATCGCCAGTAGATGGTTGCTGCGAGGTCCGCGGGGGTGACGGGATCACTCGCCGGAAATGCACCCAGCGAGTCACTGGCCCCATACACGGTACCTCCTCGTATTCCGCCACCTGCCAGAAGGAGGGAATAGCAGTCGGGCCAGTGGTCTCGGCCTCCGTCCGCGTTGATTTTGGGTGTTCGTCCGAATTCCCCCATCGCAACGACGAGAGTCGTATCCAGTAAACCTCGATCGTCGAGGTCTTCGATCAGGGCACTGAGGCTTTGATCTGCCAGAGGTAATAAATGGGTCTTATGCTGGTTAAAGTTTTTGAAATGAGAGTCCCAATTCTGCCCTTGCTGCCGGAAGTCATAGACATTCACAAAGGGGACTCCTGCTTCGACCATACGGCGGGCGAGCAGCAGGTTCTGACCACGCATTTCCCGGGCGACACCCAGTTCCGCACCATTCCCTCCGCCGCCTCCTTCGCCAACGGTGAGTGGTGCAGGACCGAAACCATAGCGATCGCGCATCTGAGGCGATTCCACCGAGAGATCCAACGCTCGGCGCAGCGTCTCAGATTCCAGCAGTTGATACGCTCTGTCGCAGAACATCTTCCATTGTTCCCCTAAAGCCGTGGACCGACTGGTTGTTCCTGCAAGTTCTAATGTCTCCAGTAGACGTCGCCGGTCGGTGAGCAGCGCTCTCGTGTGACCTTCGGGAAGTGACAGTGCTCCTGCTCGATAGCTGTTTGATTCCACGTCCACTGAGATCTGAAGCGGATCAAACTTTGTCCCGAGGAAGCCCCCTCCCTGACAAGGGGTATCAATGACATTGTGGAAGACAAAGGGAAGTGCGACGTGGGGGATCTGGATGCTCAGGTTTTGTCGAAGGTAGCTCAGTGCCGAACCAAAACAGGGGTAGAACTGACTGATGGGGGCGAACTCTTCACGATCGCCGTTCGGTGAAGGGCGCCCCGTCAAAGCTTCTGTCGATGCCGAATCATGCAGTCTGTTATTGTGGTGCATGCTGCGGATGATGGCGACTTTGTGCATCACGCGCGACATTCGCGGCAGATGTTCACTCACAAACAGGCCAGGGACAGTTGTGGCGATCGGCTGAAACTCGCCCCGAATGTCCGCTGGTGCATGCGGCTTGAGGTCATAAGTGTCGAGATGGCTTGGGCCGCCGTAATAGAACACAATGATGCAGGATTTCAGCGGCTTGACAGATGTTGACGACATCTCGTCCATACTCGTGCCGGCGAGCAACTGTCCCACCTGTGCCTGAATGAGTCCTGCCAGGTTCAGTCCAACGGCACTTCCGCAGAACTGAATTGCATTGCGCCGACTTATCTCGTAGCGGGATCCACGTTGATTCAGGGGCACACTGAATTGCATCGGCGAGACTCACAATGGGGAATGCGATAAACATCAACGTTGACTAATGTGACAGTTTCGTGGCTGAACTCCAAGTGGAAACCGGACCTAAAATGAGGGTTCTGCTCCAGGAGGGTTTTCTCTCGGCACGGGGAATACAGGGCTGCTCCCTCCCAGCCACAATTGCTGTTTTCCGGCCGCCTTGGGATCGACAATCGTCAGCGGACGCTGGGAGAGTACCTTCGTGAGTGTTGTCCAATAGAGCTGTCGTCGGGTCGGCTCCGGATTCCGAGCGAACTCTTGGAACAGGAGATCGAATCGTTGGGACATGCCCGTCGCCGATTGTTCGAACCCGACCGCGGCGGATTGACCTTCGAGAAGGATTCCTGCACAGGCTCCAGAGAGCCAGGCTTCTCCCCGGGAATCGGGCTGAGTGAGTTCCTGCCACAATGGATCAGTCAGCTTCCAGTCGAATCGGCTTTGGGACGAACTGGATTTCTCTTCCTTTTCGGAAACCGTCTGTTGCAACTTCTGGAAGGCTCGTTCGCCCATCGCAGCGTAAAGTGTTCGTGAAGCGTAGGCCTCGGCCTCATTGATCAGTAGCTCACGGTCTTCCAGGGCATCAGCAGCCTGACGGTAGGCAGGAACAACGGCCTGGGGCGGGTGGACGTCCAGCCATTGGAGGTCAACGATCTCGAGTCCGAGATGATAAGATTCCAATCGCTCACGTAAAGTCGCGAGTGATCTGCGCTCCAGCACCGCGCGCTGTTCTGTGAGAAGGCTATCCAGTGACGCGGTCGCAGCGACTTCACGCAACACTCCTTCTGTCACTGTCCGAACGACGCTGTCGGGTTGCAGGCTGCCTGCAAACAAATACTGCTTCAGGTTATTGATCCGGTACTGCACTTCGGCCATGAGTTCAACGGGGACTTCATCCGCCGTCAACAAGATTGACTCTTCGGTCAGTGCCTCGTCTGCGCGGTTTTCGTGACCGCTGGTCCACTCAATTGTTGGTTGATCCTGTTTCCAGACCGACACGTCTGCTTGTCGAGAGGAAAGCTGGAACAGGCTTCGACGAGCAACCGATGGGTCGCCCCCTGCGGTTGGCGTGGTTCCCTCAACCCTGCCAGCAGTCTGTTCTGAAGTCGGGGACTGGCGGTAACCGACGGCGACGCTACGAATCGCGCCGGAATTGACCCTGACAATTTTTTCCAGAGGCCACGGCCATCTCCAATAGAGTCCCGCGGGCAACTGTTCCTGTAAGCGGCCGAATCGTGTCACCACCGCTTGTTCATTTTCATTGATGATGATCACGCCGGAAACGAGCCAGAATGCCAGCAAACTCACCATGGCGAGTTTGAGTCCCATCCGCCACCTCGCGATGATCCAGAAGACCCATGCCGAGGGGGAAGCGTTGGCGACGATCCAGTCTGCTCCTGTGAGTATCCGATTGACGAATCGTGCGGATAGCGAGGAAGCGTCCGCTTCGAACCAGAGCAGACGCATGGCGTTGGCCATGACGGCCAGGGACGAAATTTCATGAAAGATCGCCCCGCCGATTGGATCGAGCCATCCGAATGAACAGACCAGAACTCCCAGTCCATTCAAACCGAATGCAAACAGCAGGATGCTCTGCCAGATATTCTGCACCAGTGCCCGGGACAAACGAATCAGTCCTGGCAGAGGTCTAAGCGGATCACCTAACAGGATCAGGTCACCTGCTGCTGCGGCCAGATCACCGCCGGCGGTTCCTAATGCAATACCGACGTCTGCGGCAGCGAGCGCTGGAGCATCGTTAACGCCATCGCCCACCATGACGACTTTTCTGCCTGCCTGCTTCGCGGTTTTAATCCAGCGGGCTTTATCCGCAGGAAGTTGTTCGGTGGCAACGTAATCAATATTGCCAATCGTGCTGACGACTGCATCCGCAGGCTGCGGACGGTCGCCTGTCAGCAGTGCGAACTGTTTCGTTCCCAGATCACGCAGTTCACGTAGCACTGACTGTGACTCAGACCGGATCGTTTCCCGTATGCCGAGGATCCCGATGACGGCTCCATCTAGAGCCACGACCTGCGGAGATTCCCCTGCTTTTTCCAGTTCTTTAAGCAGCACGGCTGCGTCTGTTGAGAATTCGATCTCACCAGCGTCGAGGGCTCGCCGGTTCCCTACGACGATCGTGGAAAGGTCTTCATCGTGCGGGGATGTTTCCTTGAGTGAATCCCTCGCTGGAGGGGGCTGATGGATGGCGTCAGTGGCGATTGTGGCGATCACACCCGCACCGGCGAGTGACTCAAACTCGAGCGGCATGGGAACGGTCAGGCCGCGTTGTTCAGCCCCCTTCACAATCGTGCGGGCGATGGGATGCTCGCTGTTCCGCTCAGCAATTGCGGCGATGCGAATAATCTCGTCAGGAGAAAGTCCCGTTGTAGGAATGAAGGATCCCAGTGTGAGCGTCCCCTGGGTCAATGTCCCCGTCTTGTCGAAGACGAAGGTGTCGACCGTCGCAAGTCGTTCCAGAGCCGTTGAGCCCTTGACGACGATCCCTCGGCGTGCGAGCCAGGCGAGGGAGGCCATGACAGCGCAGGGGGTGGCAAGGATCAACGGGCAGGGACAAGCAACGACCAGGACTCCGAGAGCGGGCAGATAACCGCTTTGCCAGGTTCCATGAGCCACTCGCCAGCCAACCAGTGTGAGGAGTGCCGCACCGAGGACGACTGGAACGAACCACCGCGCCAGTCGATCCGCGATTCGCTCCAGTTCCCCTTTCTGAGCCACCGACGTGCGAACGAGTTGCGAGACGCACGCGAGTGCGGTGTTCTGTCCCACTGTTTCCGCGATGACCGTCAGCGCACCGAGCTGGTTAAAGGTCCCAGCGAGCACTCGGTCGCCTGGGTTCTTGTCCACCGGCAGACTTTCTCCGGTGAATGGACTTTGGTCGACGACAGACCGGCCTGCGACCACTCGGCCGTCCACCGGGACACGCTCGCCCGGACGTACAATGATCGAGTCTCCGACCTTCACCCGGTCAAGGGGGATATCTTCTTCCCTTCCCTCATGATTGCGGTGGACAATGTCGGGCCAGAGTGCATACGTTTGTCGGACGGCCCACCGGGCGCGGTCAATGGTATAGCCTTCGATACTCTCGCCAATCAGTGAGATCAGTACGACGAGTCCTGCGGTCTGGTGTTCTCCGAGGAGAATCGCGGCCAGGCAGGCAATCGTCAGCGCCAGATCGGCTCCGACACGCCCCGACAACAGTCCATCCAGCGTGTGATAGAGGATTCTGGCGCCCCCCAGAATCGCTCCCAGCAGGGCCAGTCGGTACCCGAACAGCGATGCCGCACCGGATGGGGGAACAGGTCCCTGCCACGACCAGGAAAGGATCCAGTCTGCGCCAACCAGCCCCGCCACGATTGCCGTCAGTACGTACAGGGGGGCTGCCTGGTAATGAAAGCTCGACGCGGTCTCGTCCGTAGAGCCGGGATCGCTCCGGAGCATCTCACAAGTGGATTCAGGGATGTAGTGCATGGCATCAATATCGAGCTACGGTTTAAGTCTCACGGGAAAGGAATTTCCCGGCAGGTGACGGTGACGAATCTCGCTTCAGTTCACGGGTTCCCCTTTGCTGCGGGAAACATGAGGTCGAACGGCGTTCCTGCATTCAGGACATATTTCTTGCTGGCTTTTCCGAGGACCTGTCGCAGTGTTTCGTTTGTCATTCGTTCCATCACGAGACGCTTTGCCTCATCGTAGGAACGCCCGCTGGCTTGGGCATCACGATGGATCTGAGCTACCAGCGTTTCAAAGCGGTCGGCGGAACCTCGGGCCGCCGACGATTGTCGGTGACGGACTTGCTCAGCGTCATCGAGGATCTTTCGGGCGTCGGCTTGTGATTCCGCCAGCTTCTGTTCTGCGTAGGCTCTCGCTTCGTGGATTGAACGAGCCATGTCCGCTCGTGCGTTGGACACATCCAGGAATTCCGCCTTTGCTCGGGATGGTGGTTCTGCCCGGTCAATCGAAACTTGTTCGACGCTACAGCCGAGTCTGAGTTTCTCGACGGTCGGGCGAACGTCACGAAGGAGATGATTATTAAGTTCCGCAAGTCCTTGCGTGTGGACAAAATCGACCCCGCAACGTGATACCAGGTCCGTCGTCGCAGATTCGACAATGAGTTGAAGCCGACGTACGACCGAGTCGGACCCATAGAGCCAGTTCACCACGTGCTCTTCCGAGACACGATAATGAACGGTGATGGTCAGCAGCAGAAGGTTCTTATCGCCGGTCAGAAAAGTCGAAGGTCGTGCCGAGGGAGCCACCACCAGGAAGTTCGGATCCGCTTCGATCTCTCCCAGTGTCAGGGTTCGCACTTCGTTGAAGTTAACACGGTCAACCCTGGTGAATGGCCAGGGGAGGTCAAAGTTGAGTCCACTCGATCGAAGCGTGGGATGAACACGGCCAAACCTGCGGACGACTCCTTTCTGATTTGCGGGAATCACAAAGAACCCGCTCAAAAGGTAGACCGCGAGAGCAATGCCGAGCCAGTATCTCTTCTTCATTGGTCGGCTCCCCGGACATTATCGGGGTGTTGTGCATCCGCGTGGACGGGCGTTTTTGTCGGTTCCGAGCCCTGCGGGGGAAGGCCTTCCATCAGCAGTTTCAGGAAACTATTCGTGCCGGAAAGAATCAGCGTCGTCTTGTCATTGAGGATTTGCTGGTACGATTCTAGTGTCTGCAGCAGGGATGCGAACTCGGGATCCTTCGCGTGTGCCTCATTCAGGATATGAATCGCAAGGGCTTCACCTTCACCGCGGATGCGTTCGGCATCGGCATTGGCTCGCGCGATCAGTTCACTGGACTGCCGGTCTGCCTGGCTTCGGATCATCCGGTTTTCTGCCAGACCCGCGCTGCGATATCGTTCTGCGATTTTCTGTCGTTCACTGCGCATCCGTTCGAAGACTGCCTGCATGTTACCCGTGGGCAGATTCAACCGTCGGATTCGAATGTCGACAACTTCAATACCCAGTCGATCGCTGAGTGACTTGTCTTCATCGGCGCGCTGTTCAAACTCACGCCGGATCTTGGCGGCGATTTGCTCAAGGGGGCTCGGTCCGTCAGCGGGACCCGCCTCGGAATGGGCCGCTTTCAGCAGTTCTGAAAGCTCGCTTCGTCCAATTTGCTCGGTGAGGATGGACTGAAGGCGACTGGCCAGTCGGGATTCGGCGACTTCTACGCTCCCCAATCCCTGGAAGAAGCGTACGACCGGTCGGTCGAGAATCGACTTTGACTGACCCTCGGCAATTTTCCAGCACAGATACGCTTCGACCACGACGTTCTTGCGATCACGAGTGAATGCTTCACGGCCCGCCGGAGTCAATAATTGAAGTCGCCGATCGAAGCGACGGACTTTTTCCACGGGCCAGGGCAGCTTGAAATGCAGGCCACTTTGGGACGGCTGATCATAAACCGCTGTTATGCGGCCAAACCGTTCTGCAATCGCGATTTCTGTCTCATCCACAAAGATGATCATCGTCGGCAGAAAGAGGACCGCAATCACCGCAGCAAACCATCGCCACTTCCCGATGAGGTCTATTCCTGCGGAGCGGGCGAGGGATGTCGAGTCTGATTCCATACCGTTTCCGAATGATTCAATGAGCAAACACGCGAACAGGAAGGAGGCTGACGCGGAGTCTGTTAAAATAGGTAAGATCAGGATTGTATGTGGTTGGGAGAAGCACCTGCAATAACGGATTCGACCAGCAAGGTGTGTGTCGTGCCAAAAGAGTCGGCTCCCGCCGATCACCGACATTGTGTCGATTAGACACGTCCGCGGTTGGGCAGGAGGATCCGCCAAACGATTCAGGCGGCAGTCGAGGAAGAAGTCCTCGAGAAAAGAAAAAGTGCACCCGTGAGGACTCGAACCTCAAACCCTCGGTTCCGAAGACCGATGCTCTATCCAATTGAGCTACGGATGCATTTCGTTGATGCGACGGCAGATCCTGAGAAGTCTGTTCTACTGGCAGAGCAAGTGAGACACCTGCGTCACCAGAGGATCTTCCGGGATCGCCCGCGGTCAGCTGATCGCTGCTGCGGGTCCGCATTCTAGTGTCCCTTCCTTCGGCAGTAAATCCTCAGAGCCTGCAACAAAATGTGACTTCGAAAAAGTTCGGGCCCACTCTGTCACCCCAATCGCCTCTGAAGGAAGGCGAAACCAGCAAAAATGGCATGATCACTTTGATTCATCTATACAGACCATGCAGATTCACAATTCAAACTGCGTAGTCTGGATTACCACGGTGAACGGGTTTGAGGCTTCGTCGGTTCGTCTCGGCGTTTTCACGATTCAGGTGAATAATGGCTGAATGCCTCAAATCGGAATTGCCGAATACATCGATTACGAGGATCCGTTTCTGCACCGCCGTTCCGTTGATGAATACCGAATTGATCAATACCGAGGGGGCAGCAAGGAACGGAAAGTGGGGAGCCGCAGAATTCCCAAGGTAGGCGCTGGGACGACAAATTCCCATGGGAAAGTTCTAAAGCCTTGGAAGACGAAATTTTCGATTTAGACAGAGAGAAATTGGCAATGAAGCAGCATCGAGTCTCTTTCGCGGGCATTTTGACTCTGGTGGTCCTCCTTGCATCGCAGGCATCCGTATTACACGCGCAGCCCCACGGCAGTGACTGCAACTGCCACAAGCAGAAAAAGTGCTCGCAGATCTGGAGTTGCCTCTGGGGACGAATGGTCAGTGATGGGACGGGGGGATCGTTCCGGCAGTACGGTTACCCGCGACACACCTGTTGCGGAAACCAACCGCACGGATATCCCATCTGGGGGATGGGAGGCACCTGCTTGCATGGTTGCCGGCACCACGACAATTGTCCCCCTGAAGTCTACCAGCGGTAATGCGAAGTCGGAGCAGTCGACGCCCGGGTGAATGCTTGCGATGTCGGCGAGTCACGTCGACTCATTGCCCTCGCAACTTTTGAGCCCGTGCGTTGTTGCTGTCTCCTTTCAGAACCTCCTCAATCAAGACATCCGCTTTTTCCTTTTGCCCGCTGGCTAAATACGCTTGAGCGAGCCCCAACTGTGCATCTGTGCTTTTGGGCTTGAGTTCCAGGGCGGTCTCGAATTCGCGGATCGCTTGCCCAAATTCCTTCGTGCCCAGCAGTGCTTCGCCAAGGATCCTGTGAACTTCGGCATCGAGTACATCGATGTGCAGCGCGAGCTTGCCAAACTTATACGCTGTTTCGAATTTTCCTTCTTCAAGTGCGAGTTCCGCCAGTGCTTTTCGGGGGGCAGGGTCGTCTGACTCAATCCGGACAAGTGTCTCCAGCGCCGCTCGTCGGGTTTCCGTATTTCCTGTCAGTTTTGCGGCTGCGGCAGTCCCCTTCCACCACTCGCTCTCGTAAGGAAAATGTTCCTTCCCGAGTTCACTCAGGGTGATCGCCTCTTCGGGACGCTTCTGTTTCAACCGGATCTTCATCAGAAGTTCGACGACCTGCTTATTCGGATGAGCATTGTCGAGTGCCGGTTCCAGCACCTGCGCTGCTTCATCCAGGCGATCATCCCGCAGGTGCAGCAGTGACAACACCGTTGCCGCAACGGGCTGAGAAGGTTCCTTCTTCAGGACTCCCTCTGCAATCGTTTTTGCATCCTCACGTTTTTTGATGATTAACATGAGTTTCGCATAGTTTGCTGCCGCTTTCGGATCCTCTTTGTTTTTCTCGTACGCCTTTTCGATCTGAGCGGGTCTCAATTCCTCTTCGGAAGCGTCCTGACTCTTGCGGAGACCTGCGACCAGTTTGTCGAGGTAATCCCGATATCCTTTCTCGAAGTCAGTTTTATCGACGTTGAAGACTTCCGGAATCGCCTGGTCGGTGGTCAGGTTCCGACGATACGCGTCGAGCAGCTTCGCCAGCGTGGGCTCACCAAAACGTTCAACCATATACTCTGCGTACAGCACGCTTTGGCAGTAAGCGAAATTCCAGTTCTCCTGATTGCCCGCGCGGATAAATCCCATGCTCAGGTTATCAAGATTCTTGAGCTCCCCTTTGGGAACGCGTTTCAGGAGAAGATCGTTCCATTCGACAGGTGTTGGATACCCTTCTGAGCGGACTGCCAGGGCTTCCGTGTACCAGTGAGGGATATTGAACTTCGTCTGCTGGAGAGTCAGCACATGAACGAACTCATGCTTCAGCACACGTGCCCAGTTCAACGGCTGTTCCATGGAACCGGGGCTTTGCATGGCGACGATCACACCCGTCGAGGCGCCGATCGTCTGGACCCAGGGAAGTCCCACCATGCGAGCGCTGAACCATTGGTGTCCTGACAGTCCTTTGGCCGTGTTGTAGATTTCAATCTGCGTGCGTGTCTCGGGTTCGAATCCGAAAAGTTCCGTCAGTTCCGGATAGACCTCCTCCAGGTACTCAGCCATATAGCGAGCAAGCAGCTTGTCGAGTTTGCCGTCGGCTCGCACCACGAAGTGTTCTGTCTGATACGACTCGTAGTCATCGAGAACCTTGATGACCTTACGCATATTGCTGACTCGTACATGGTACGGGTCCATCTTGAAGGCTTCGTCGAGTGTTTTACGGGCGGCGTCGATCTGGCCCGTCTGCATATAGAGTTGACCCAACGCATTCTTCGGCTGAGACAACTGAGGCATCAATGCAATCGCTTGCTTGAGCAATGGTTCCGCCACAGTGTGCTGTCGGAACATATTGACGATTTCGGCTAATGAGGACAGGAAGTAGCCCGGCCTGGGATTTCTTGTCGCGACATCGATCAGGATCTGTTCGCAGCGAGTTGGCTCCTCCAGTTTCAAGTCCTGAATATGGTCGAGATGGCTGACGAGTTGGTTCCAGCGAGCGGGGTCGGGCCACCCGTCCTGAAGCATGCGCAAGGATGCCAGCAGGGCCAGTGTCTCGCTCTCGACCGGATTGACAGCCAAAGCCTCGGTCAGCAGTTTTTCGACCTCGTCAAAGTCACGGAAGTAGAGCTTGGCTGTGGCGAGTGCCTGAAGAGCACCGGTCGAACCTGGGGCAATTGTCAGGGCACGTTTCGCTGATTCTTCGACCTCATCCCAGTCGTAGTCACCGATGGCCGACTTGGCCAGTTCGATATGTACCTCGGACGCGTTGGGGTTGATTGCCAGAGCGGCTTTCAATTCGGGGCGACCTTGTGCCTTGTTGTATTTTTCGAGCAGCAGTCCACCGGATGCCAGGTGTGCCTGCCAGAAGATTTTATCTGCCTTCAATGCATCAACGGCGACGGTATTGACGCAAAAATCGAATATCTGAGAGGCACTGTGCCAGCGCGCGTACTGTGATGCCCCTTTCGCCACGAGGAGTAGCGATTCGGGATCACGAGGTTGAGCCCGGTTGTAGTAACGCACGAACCAGCGGTAGCCGTCGTCGGCTTTCTTGAGTTCACCCTTCTCGGTATAGAGGTGGGCTTGTATGAGTCGAGCGACCAGTTGATCGGGGTCGAGTTTAAGAGCGAGTCCCACAGCCGTCTCCGCTTCCTTTAGGCGACCGCGGCCGAAATGGAGCTTCGCCGAGTGAGCCTGTAACGGTGCCGAGTTTTCATGGGAGGCGATGGCCGCAGCGATCGTTTCCTCCGCTGCGGCTCGTTCACCCTGTGCAAGCTGCGATTCGCTTCTCAGTAAAGCGATTTGGACTGGATCGAGGTCGGGGGCCCTGGACTCTTCCAGCTTTTCCAGAGTTTCAATGGCTTCTTCGTAGCGTCCTTTCTGGAAGTGCTCGCGTGCCGCGGCGAATCGGGTGGCGAATGTTTCTTCACCGAACAGCGAGGCATTGAGCGTCAGACTGTGCAGGGTCAGGACGGCAATCAGCAGAAAAGACTTCATTCGGCGGTACCTGCATCAGGGAACAAAACCGTAGAACAGTTCGACGCTACCTTAACATCCTCTGCGACGCAACTTGACAGTCCGACTCTGGTCCATTTAAGGATCTCACGCTGTCGAATACTGGCCTCCGTCAAACCATTCCAAGGCCATTAAATGCTGTTAAGGTCGAGGTCGCGGTGATCTGGGAGAGCACCTGATGCTTATTATACGCATCAGCGGCCATTCCCGAATCAACGCGTCCCCGACCTTTGCAGGCGGATGACAACATCGTGCTGCCGTCAGTTCATACTGGGGTCCCAGGCACTGGCCACTGGAGTGTCTGGAGCGAGAACATAGATCTCCACGCGGCGGTTCTTCTGGCGAGTCTGTTCGGTCGAGTTGGGTTCCACTGGCTGGTGAGCCCCGTAGCCGGAGATACCCATTCGGTTCTCGTTGATCCCCGACTTGCGAAGGGCTCGCATCACAGACAGGGCCCGGTTTGCCGAGAGACCCATGTTGTCGTGGTGCTTGTCAGCCGTTGATTTGCGAGAGACCGGTTTGTCATCGGTATGACCGGATACGAGAACCTTCAGGCTGCGAGCATCCCCCTGATTCATGATCTGGGCGAACTCGTCCAGAATCTGCTTGGCTCGAGGCTGAATGTCGTCGCTTCCGGAAGCAAACAGCAAGTCTGTCGAGAACTTGCTGACGCCCGTGTGTGGATCGAAATCGAAATCCTTGTATTTCTTTCGCATCTCTTCCAGACGCCGATTCGATTCATCCGAAAGCGGGTTGTTCGAAGGCTTGTTTCCGACCAGCAGGGTTCGCATACGGTCTTCCAGCTCGTTGTTGGCTGACGCGAGGTTTCCCAGGCGGGCGTTGGCTGCATCCAGACTTTGCTTGGCCGCAAGGTACTGTTGCTCCATCGCGGCCTTTTCGGCCGCAAGCTGGCTTGCCGTTTGTCCCATGCCGTTGCGTTCCATGGCCAGCATCTTGTTCTGCTGGTAGAGCTGTTGAGCTCGCAACTGGCTTTGCTGCAGGGCGTTTCGTGGAGGTGCGCTCCGACATCCGATGGCCATAATCAGGCACATCACGATACCAGTGGTAATGCAGACCCGCGTACCAAACATCGAAGACTCCTCGGTTTAAGCGCGCCGACGCGGGATCGACAGTGGGGTTCGAACGTGTGTCAAGGTCAATGACGACGTAGGAAAAGCATCCACTGCACGACTGACGCAACGGTCAATGTACGATGAGAGTTGAATTGAATTTTTGGAGAGAGAGATTGGGGCGTACGGTTCATCGAATCCGTCTGTCCATCGTTCCCGCAATGGACAGAACTCGCGAACCATTCGCGGCGGATTTATAGTGAGGGGCCTGAACACTGCCAAGAGGAATATTGAGCGAAAGTTCGCGGTCCCGCTATGGAATCCGCGAAAAACCTCTACACCTGCTGCAGGGTTCGGCGAATTCCGCCGATGAGTTCAGGCGGTTCTGGAACCTGTTCAGCCCCCTTCCCGTTTCGCCCCTTAGTCCGAACGTTTTCGCTTGCTGTACAGTTCGCGGAAGCTCTGTTTGGGCATGGGAGGCAATTCACGCTGTCGGCCCCATGCATTCAGGCGATTGTAGACCATAAAGCGAGGCAGTTTGGGAAGCAGCCAGCGACCAATCTTCCCTGATGCGGTGAACAACCAGGTATTCCCCAGCACGATTCTTGCGAATTTCATCGACATTCGCTTGGTCCAAGGGAGATAACCTCGAACCGCGATCTCACGTCTCCAGGTGAGTAACTGGGTGTGCAGGTCGATCTTGACGGGGCAGACGTCGCTGCACGATCCGCACAGGCTACAGGCGAAAGGGAGGCTGTGGTGGGTCTTGGCATCGCGCGAAGGTGCCAGAATCGAGCCGATCGGGCCCGGAATGGTGGTCTCGTAACTATGTCCCCCGCTCCGCCGGTAGACGGGACAGGTATTCATACAGGCCCCGCAGCGGATGCAGTTCAGGGATCGTCGAAATTCGGGGGAACCAAGGATATCGCTGCGGCCATTATCCAGCAGGACAATGTGCAGCTCGCCCCCGCGCATCGGGCCGTGAAAATGCGAAGAATAGGTTGTGATGGGCTGGCCTGTTGCCGAACGTGCCAGCAGTCGCAGGAAGACGCTCATGTCTTTCGCACGCGGGATCAGCTTTTCGATTCCCATGCAGGCAATATGAACTTTCGGAAGCGAAACACCCAGGTCGGCGTTCCCTTCGTTCGTGCACACGACAAAGCCGCCCGTTTCCGCGATCGCGAAATTGACCCCGGTGATGCCAACGTCGGCCCCGAGGAACTTGCGCCTCAGCTCATCACGAGCAGCATTAACGAGGTACGGAGGATCTGTGGCACCGGCGTCGGTACCGATGTGCTTGTGAAAGAGGTCCCCGATTTCCTCACGTTTGATGTGGATCGCCGGCATGACGATATGTGACGGCGGTTCGTTCCGCAGTTGCACAATCCACTCACCCAGGTCCGTGTCGACGACTTCGACGTCGTGCCGTTCCAGAAAGGGGTTGAGGTGGCATTCCTCTGTCAGCATCGATTTGCTTTTGACGACCTTCTTGGCGTCATGCTTCTTGATGATGTCCAGCACGATTTGATTGTGTTCGGCCGGGGTTCGTGCCCAGTGCACCGTCGCGCCGAGTCGGGTCGCGTTCCGTTCAAACTCTTCCAGGTAGTCACCTAACCGCGACATCGTGTGCAGCTTGATCTCCGATGCTCGCTGACGCAGTTCTTCCCACTCGGGCAGAGTGGACGCGGCTTTGTCGCGTTTGGAGCGTACGAACCAGAGGCTTTGATCGTGCCAGTGGGCTCGCGCGTCATCTGCCACGAATGTGCTTGCGTTTTCCGGGTGTTCGTGGTGGACCAATGTTTGGGACATGCTGCACTAGCGAGTTGAAGAGGAAGGATCGGCGACAGTCAAAATTGACACTCGAACTTGTCCCGGTGGTCTGACGCAATCCGTTCTATCAGAATCGAATCCGACGGTTGGACGCTGACAATCGAGAACAGTCCCCTTGTATGTTACGCAACTCGGCACGGTGCCGACCAGCGAAGCGGTCAGCTTTGATGCGAGGAGATCAGGGTGGGGTTTCCCCCAGCAGCAGATTCCGGAACGACAAATCGGTCGTGGGATCGTGGCCTTGAAGGCTCAAATGACCGGCTGCCGTTCGACTTCCTTCGCGCGGGTTTTCATTGGCCGGACGTTCGTCTGTCCAGTCAACCAGCTGCGTTCCGTTGACCCAGGTGGCAATGTGGTTGCCATCGGCGATCAATGTTGATGTCAGCCACTCGTAGTCATCCGAGACGACGCGCCGTGCCGAGACACGTTTGAAGATTCCACCGGTACCATGATCGACGGGTTGTGTGCGATCACCGTTTTTGAAGCCGTTATGGATCTGGAACTCATAACCGTGTGAAGGAGCCTCTTCTGTCCCCCGCATGGCCCGGAAGAATACTCCACTGTTCAGTTCTTTCCCGTTGGTCACCGCCTGGAATTGAAGTACGAAATTCCCCGCTGTCAGATCCGTTTCCAGAAATCCGCGACCATTCAGGACTCGGATTGCTCCGTTGCTGACCGTGAACTGACTCTTCGATCCGGGGACCTCATGCCATCCTGCAAGTGTCTTTCCATCAAATAGAGGCCTGGTTCCCAGCGGCTTCAGATAGACATTGCGGAACTCGATCTTTCCGCCGTTCATCTGCAGTCCGATGTGGCCAGTCTTGAGTGGATTTTCTGTTTCGTCGGTGTATTCCAGAACCTGCTTGCCATCGAATTTGACGGTGACCGAAGGTCCTTCAACCCGGACATGGAACGTGTGCCAGTCTCCATCGCCCTGCACGACGCTGGCGGGGTTCTTTCGGCCAACCAGACTCGCTGTCGCGAATTCCGTTCGGGAATCGCACATGTTCAGTTCGTAGCAGTCGACGTCAGGAGCAGTCGGGTTAAACACGGAACGAAGGAAGATCCCGCTGTTTCCACCCTTCTCCAGTCGGTACTGGCAGAGCAGCTCATAGTCGGCAAAACGGGTGGTCGTCATCAGCAACCCTTTGTCGGCGGCGTCGCTCGACTTTGCAGTGATTACGCCATCGCTGGCGGTCCACTCAAGGGCGCTATTGGATTTCCAGCCGAACAAGGTGTGGCCGTCGAACAAGCGGATCCACCCGGCCTGGATTTCTTCGTTGGCTAGCCAGTTTGAGCCATCGGCAGTGGGGGCTTCGAGAATAGGCCCCTGATCTTTGACGGGGGCCGAAGCTGCTGTGCCCCCGGGCGAATCTGAAACTGTCGCGTCGTTCTTGTCCGCGGGTGGCTGCTGCGCACAGCCGACGACGAGAGTCAGGCAAAAGAAAATCCGGCTGAATGAACGGCTCATCGATCCAAGGCTCCTCGAGTCTTCCAAAGCAGCTGAGTTCAGGGGCGTTCCTTGCTGACCAGTGACATGGCCTTAAGACGACGTGGTTCTAAAAGCGGCCTGCCAACGCGTCGCGTTCGATGTCGAGCACTTTGTTGAGGCGACGCACATGCCGCTCATCGCTGCTGAATTCGGCACTCATGAATGCCTTGACCAGTTCAGTCGCGACTTCTTCCCCGACGATACGAGCGCCGATGCACAGGACATTCATGCTGTCGTGCTCAACGCCCTGATGAGCGGAGTAAGTGTCATGACAGATGGCGGCGCGAATACCGGGAATCTTGTTCGCGGCAACGCTGACCCCGACACCACTTCCACAAACCAGGATTCCTCGATCGGCCTGGTCGGCGATGATGGTTTCACCGACTTTTCTCGCATAGTCGGGGTAGTCGACAGAGCAGTTTGAGTCGGTGCCGCAATCGATCACCTGATGACCTGCTGCCTGAATCAGGGAAGCAACACGTTGCTTCAACGGGAAACCAGCGTGATCACAGCCGAGAGCGATTCGCATATTCATTTAGCCGAGTTTGAGGTCAAAAAGAGCAGTGATCGAAGGATGCTGACATTGTAGCGGGAAACAATGGCTGCACGACACTCGCTGCCATTTTTCGAATCGCGACCCGGAATCCTCTCAGGGACGACGAGTCCTTTTGTCCACAGAGGTTCCATCGCCACTTGCCTGTACCTGAGGGACGCCGGGCAGAAAACACCCCTCACCCCGCGGATGGGGTAAGGGGAATGTCTGTGGTTCGGGTGTCCATTGTGTCTCATGACAGCGAACTGCGGAGACGGGGTTCAGGATCAGGGAAGGTCACTTCGTCCCATCAGGTACTTGTCACATTCCCGTGCAGCCCCTCGGCCTTCATTGATCGCCCAGACGATCAAACTTTGGCCCCGGCGGCAGTCACCTGCCGCGAAGACGCCGGGAACGTTGGTCGTGAACTGGCCGTGCGCTGCATCGTAGTTCGAGCGTGGGTCCAGTTTGACGCCGAGTTGTTCGGCGACGGTCGATTCAGGACCAAGAAACCCGAGAGCGAGGAAGACGAGATCCGCCGGGATTTCTCGTTCGGTACCGGGAATGACTTTGAACGGCGGTGCCGGTTCGGCTTTCGCAATTTTCAGAGCGCGAACTTCCCCCTTGTCATTCCCCAGGAATTCCACGGTCGTCGTGCTGAACAGACGTGGGTCTTCGCCGAAGATCGCTGCCACTTCCGCGTGGCCGTAGTCGACGCGGAAGATACGTGGCCACTGCGGCCAAGGGTTGTTGGGGGCACGGTTAGCGGGTGATTCGGGCACGATTTCCAGATTGATCACGCCCTTGCAGCCGTGACGAACCGAGGTGCCGATACAGTCATTTCCGGTATCACCACCACCGATGACCACGACATGCTTGTCTTTCGCGCTGATGTACTGGCCATCAGAGTGTTGGGAATCGAGCAGGCTTTTCGTGTTTGCCGAAAGGAAGTCCATCGCCATGTGGATTCCCTTCAGTTGTCGACCAGGGATCGGCAGATCTCTCGGTCGGGTCGCCCCGGTGCTGAGGACGATGGCGTCGAACTGTTCGCGCAGGTCCATCGCACTGATATCACGCCCGATTTCGACACCGGTCCGAAACTTGACTCCTTCGGTGGCGAGCAGGTCAACACGGCGCTGGACGATATGCTTTTCCAATTTCATGTTGGGGATACCGTACATGAGCAGCCCGCCAATTCGATCGGCACGCTCGAAGACGGTCACATCGTGGCCAACGCTATTGAGCTGAGCGGCAGCGGCGAGACCCGCAGGTCCCGAGCCGACGACGGCGACTCGCTTGCCAGTTCGAGACTGTGGCGGTTTCGGCTGAACCCAGCCATGTTCGAATCCGTGATCAATGATCGCGCATTCGATGCTCTTGATCGTCACGGGAGGATTTGTGATTCCCAGCACGCATGACCCCTCGCACGGAGCGGGGCAGACGCGGCCGGTGAACTCGGGGAAGTTATTGGTCTTATGCAGGCGATCCAGCGCTTCGCGCCAATGGCCACGGTAGACCAGGTCGTTCCACTCGGGAATCAGGTTGTTGACGGGACAGCCTGCTGCCATGCCCGCCATAAGTGTCCCGGTGTGACAGAAGGGGACTCCACAGTCCATACAGCGCGCACCTTGCGTACGCAGCTCCTTCTCGGACATGTGTTCATGAAATTCATTCCAGTTCAGAACCCGCAACCGGGGATCGGTTTCGTTCGGCGTCTGTCGCTGGAACTCTTTAAAACCTGTCGGCTTACCCATTTGAATACCAAAGTTGTAGAAACGCGAATAATCCGGATGAAATCGGGTTGGTCGGTTCGATCGGGGTTTGTGCTTTTATCCCAACCGTCTGCGACACATCGACTCACCGCTCAGGATGACATTTCATCGATCAAGCGTTTGGCGATTACTGAATGACTCTCGCCAATGAACACTCATCGACGACACGGGAAAATCAGGCGACTTCATTAACGACCCGGTGCCCGATTCGATTCAGGCACCGCATCGATTTGTTTCCAGGACAGCCATCCGCACAAGTTCCCTCATGGCTGAAACGGCACAGGGATGGTGCCAGCAATCTCGTTCACGGGAAGGTCGTTGCGAGGACTCCGCGAGACGTGTTCCCGGAGGAGTTTTGAACGCCCCGCCGGGAACCTCGTTTTCACATCATTTGCTCGCAAGCTCTTTCAACTGTTCGGCAAGGGCACGCTTGTAGTCTGTTGGCATGACCTTTACGAACCGCGGAAGTTCGTCATCCCAGTTCTGCAGAATCCCGGCCGCGACGGTCGAGTTCGTGTGCTTGTAGTGCTTGGCGATCAGCTCTTTCAGTTCTGCGATGTCGGCAGGAGTATCGACCTTTTCCAACGCCACCATTTCCAGGTTGCAGTTGGACAGCAGTTTTTCATGCCGATCGTAAACATAGGCAATCCCACCTGACATACCGGCGGCAAAGTTGCGGCCCGTTTCCCCGAGGATCACCGCCCGTCCACCGGTCATGTATTCGCAACCGTGGTCGCCCACTCCTTCCACCACACAGCTCGCCCCCGAGTTTCGGACGCAGAACCGTTCAGCCGCACGACCACGGAAGAACGCTTCACCCGCCGTTGCCCCGTAGAGTGCGACGTTACCGATGATGATGTTCTCCTCGGCAGTGAACTGGGACGCTGCCGGCGGATAGACGATCAGGCGACCACCGCTCAGCCCCTTCCCAACGAAGTCGTTCGCATCCCCTTCGACTTCGATGGTGATCCCTTTCGCAAGCCAGCCACCCAGCGTCTGACCGGCCGAGCCCTTGCAACGGACCCGGATCGTGTCGTCTGGCAGTCCCTGCTCGCCCCACTTCTTGGAAACTTCGTGACTGAGAATCGTTCCGAGTGCACGATCAATATTCTGCACTTCGATATTCAGTCGCACCGGCTTCTTATTCTGAATCGCCTCCTGGGCCTCGCGAACCAGTTCGTTATCGATCTGCAGCTCGATCCCGTGGTTTTGTGGAATCGTGCAGTAGGTCTGAACGTTTTCGTGCGGCTTGATCGCTGGTGTCAGGATCTGGGACAGATCCAGGTGCTTCAGTTTCCAGTGGTTGATCGAGCTGTCGTATTCGAGCACTTCCGAGTGTCCGACCATCTCGTCGATCGTCCGGAAACCGAGTGACGCCATGATCTCGCGTGCTTCTTCGGCGACCATGAACAGGTAGTTGATCACGTGCTCGGGCTGGCCGGTGAACTTCTTGCGAAGCTCGACATCCTGAGTCGCGATCCCGACCGGGCAGGTATTCAAGTGACACTTACGCATCATGATGCAGCCCATCGTGATGAGTGGTGCCGTTGCGAACCCGAATTCTTCGGCGCCCAGCAGACAGGCGATGATCACATCGCGACCCGTCTTGAGCTGACCATCGGTTTCCAGCCGCACGCGACTGCGAAGGTCGTTCAGGACCAGTGTCTGGTGGGTTTCGGCGATTCCCAGTTCCCACGGCATACCGGCGTGCTTGATGCTGGTAAGCGGTGAGGCTCCTGTTCCGCCCGAGTCTCCAGAGATCAGGATCTTGTCGGCATGACCTTTGGCCACACCCGCCGCGATCGTTCCGACACCCACTTCAGAGACCAGTTTCACACTGACGCGGGCAGAGGGATTGGCATTCTTCAAATCGAAGATCAATTGTGACAGGTCTTCGATCGAATAAATGTCGTGATGCGGAGGAGGACTGATCAAGCCGACGCCCGGAGTTGAATGGCGGGTCGCGGCGATGATCTTGTCGACCTTGAAGCCGGGAAGTTCGCCCCCTTCACCAGGCTTGGCACCTTGTGAAACCTTGATCTGCAGCTCATCAGCGTTGGTCAGGTACCAGCTGGTCACACCGAATCGACCGGACGCGACCTGCTTGATGGCCGACCGCTTTGAGTCACCATTGGGTTCGGGTTGGAAACGCTTATAGTCTTCACCCCCTTCGCCGGTGTTACTCTTGCCGCCAATGCGGTTCATGGCAATCGCCAGCGTTTCGTGGGCTTCAGCAGAGATCGAACCATAGCTCATCGCACCTGTGCAGAAGCGACGGAGGATGGCTTCGACGGGTTCGACTTCTTCCAGAGGAACGGGTGTCAGCCCCTCTTTAAACTTCAGCATCCCTCGCAGATGACACTCACGTGTCGTCTGCTCATTCACCATCTTCGAAAACTCTTTGTAAGCCGCCTTGTCTCCCTGCCGGGCTGCTCGCTGGATGTTGGCAATGTTGTGGGGGTTCCACGCATGCTTTTCACCAGCGGAACGCCAGGCGTAAAGTCCGAAGTTGGGAAGCACGGGAAGCTTGTTGTTTTCTCGCGTCGGATAGCCAAGTTCGTGACGTCGGAATGCTTCCTCACCGAGGATCTCGAAACCGACACCGCTGATTCGGCTGGGGGTCCCCCGGAAGCACTTGTTGATCACGTCTTCGCTGATCCCGACCGCTTCAAAGATCTGGGCACCCTTGTAGCTGGCAAGGGTCGAGATCCCCATCTTGGCCATCACCTTGAGGATCCCCTGCTTCGTCGCCTTGCGATAAGCGGCAGTGATCTGCTCGTGGGTCCATTCCCCGGACAGCTCCCCTTCATCCTGCAACTGCCACAGGGCTTCGAATGCCATGTAAGGATTGATGGCGTCGGCGCCGTACCCGGTCAGCAGGCAGAAGTGATGGACTTCACGGGCTTCGCCAGTCTCGACGACGATCCCGATCCGGGTCCGCTCTTCGTTGTGGACGAGGTGATGATGCACAGCACCCGTCGCCAGCAAGGCACTGACGGGCAGACGATGAGCACTCGCCAGACGGTCCGAGAGGACGATCAGACTATACCCGTCGACGATCGCCTGACGCGCTTCGCCACAGATCCGATCGAGAGCCCACTTCAGGCCCTTCGGTCCCTGAGACTTCGGATAGGTGATATCGATCGTCTTGGTCTTCCAGCCGCGATAGTTCAAATGCTTGATTGCGGCCAGTTCTTCATTCGTGAGAATCGGGTGCGGAACGGCAAGGCGATGACATTGACCTTCGGTCGAATCGAGGACGTTGCCTTCGGGGCCGATGTAGCACTCCAGCGACATGATGACTTCTTCCCGCGTGCTGTCGATCGCGGGGTTGGTCACCTGTGCAAACAACTGCTTGAAGTAATCGTAGATCAGACGGGGCTGGTCGCTCATACACGCCAGTGCTGAGTCATCACCCATCGATCCGATGGGATCCTTCTTCGTCGTGATCATCGGAACGAGCATGAACTGCAGTGTTTCAGTGGTATATCCGAACGACTGCATGTGCTGCAGCAGTTCATCGCCCACCATCCGCTGCGGCGGTTCTGCCACGGGAAGTTCGTTCAGCAGAAGTCGCTGCTGACGGAGCCATTCGTTGTAAGGACGCCGGTTCGAGTAGTCCTTCTTCAGTTCTTCGTCAGGGATCAGTCGCCCCTGCTTGAAATCGACCAGAAACATCTTGCCAGGCTGCAGACGTCCTTTTGTCTTGACATTCGCGGGGTCGATATCGAGCACACCGACTTCGCTGGCCATGATCACGCGATCATCATGCGTAACGTAGAAGCGGCTGGGACGCAGACCGTTCCGGTCGAGAGTCGCGCCAATGACGTTACCGTCGGTGAACGAAATCGACGCAGGACCGTCCCACGGCTCCTGCAGGGCCGAGTGGTACTCGTAGAAGGCACGCTTGTCTTCGGGCATCGTGTCATGATTCTGCCAGGCTTCCGGCACCATCATCATCACGGCTTCGGGGAGCGTCCGTCCTGCCATGACCAGCATTTCGAGCGCATTGTCGAAGTTACCCGAGTCCGAGCAGTGTGGCTCGATCAGTGGGAAAAGCTTCTGCAGATCGTCGCCAAACAGCGCACTCTGCATCATCCCCTGACGGGCAAACATCCAGTTTCCGTTGCCGCGAACGGTGTTGATCTCGCCGTTGTGAGCGATGTAACGCTGGGGATGTGCACGATCCCAGCTTGGGAAGGTGTTCGTCGAGAAACGGCTGTGAACCATCGCCAGGTGCGAAACGAAGTCCGCATCCTGCAGGTCAACGAAGAACGGAGCGACCTGCTCGGGGGTCAACATCCCCTTGTAGATCATGATGCGGGACGAAAGGGAACAGGCGTAGAATTGCAGTGCCTGCTCGAGGTTGCCTTCCCGGATCGCGTGGCTGGCTCGCTTGCGGATGACGAAGAGCTGTCGTTCGAACGCATCCTGGTCCAGACCGGGAGCCGACGCCACGAACAACTGTTCGAAGTGCGGCATGGCCGCGCGAGCGGATGGGCCGATGTCTGCCCCATCTGGATCGACGGGGACGTGACGCCACCCGATCAGCGTCTGACCCTGTTCGGCAATCAACTGCTCGACCGTCGCTTTGGCCGACTTCCGCTGATCCGCATCCGTTGGCAGGAAGATCAGACCGACGCCGTAAGAGCCGAATGCAGGAAGAGCCTTCTGCAGGTCGCGCTGAACAGACTTGACGAAGAAGTCATGTGGAATGGAGGTCAGAATACCGGCGCCGTCACCCGTGTTCGTCTCGCAGCCGCATGCTCCACGATGGGACATGTGCTTGAGCATCCGCAATGCGTCGTCAACGATCTGGCGGGACTGCTGGCCTTTAATGTGGGCCACAAAACCAACACCGCACGAATCATGTTCGTTCGCAGGATCGTAAAGTCCATATGCCTTTGGTGTACCGTCCGAATTGAACAGTTCTGGCTGACGTTGAAAGAGAGTCTCGGTCATTTCGATGTTTTCTAACGGGGTAGCGTTGAAGATGACGTAATCTTGTTCAGGTCGACTGAACGGTTGGAGTCGGAATTCAACTTGGTTTCATTTGATAGCGAGAAAGTCTCTGGATCCTGATGCAGTAATTCCAGAAATCGAGTGATGGCCGTCGTGAAGGGTTTTGACCGGCGGTAAACAATGTCCAGCCGGCGAACCCAGTCGACGTTTTCGATTTCGATGGCGACCAGTGAGCCAAATTCGATTTCGCGACGTACTGTCGGAATCGGTAACAGTCCCAATCCGGACCCGACTTCGACCGCACGCTTGATGTTTTCAATATTGTCAAATGCATGTACCAGGTTTACCGAGACCTTGGCCTGTTTCAGCCAGCGGTCAATTTCATGTCGAATTCGAAGTTCTGACGTGAATCCAACCAGCGATTCTCCATCCAGTTCTGCGGCCTGAATGCTGGTCCGCTTGGCCAGCCGATGTTGCGGCGCAACGACTGCAACAATCTTCTGGTCCTGCCAGGTTTCATAAATCAAATCAGCCCGTCGCTGGGCAAACGACATCAATCCCAGGTCGACAGTTTCATTCAGAACACTGTCAAGAACCTGTTCAGGATGCAGATATTGCAGATCCAGAGCCGCGTCGGGGTAAAGCCGCTCGAACTCTTTCACATAGCAATCCATCTGCAGCAACCCGACCGAATAGATGGATGCGACTCGAACAGTCCCAACCACCTTGTCACGCTGCTGAAGGATTCGATCTTCCAGGCGCCGGTAACCGTCAAGCAGTTGCCGGCACCCATCAAAATAAATCCTTCCTTCAGGAGTCAACTGAAGCGGCCGAATGGAGCGATTCAGCAGGTCGCACCCCAGTCGTTCTTCCAGCGCTTTAACTGTTTCGCTGGCGGCAGGTTGTGAAATTCCATGAACCTTCGCGGCTTTGGAAAAACTTCCCAGGTTAGCCACTTCGCAGAAGAGTTCGAGGTCACGGAGGTTCATACACCGGCTACACAGTATCAGTGCGGGAAATAAGCCACTTCAGTAAGTATCGGATTTAGCGATGCGAAATGTTATCCATGGGTGACATTAATCGTCAAACGATTTGCGGTTTTTTTTCCCGGTCGGCAGGGGATTTCTCGCTCAAGTGCTGATCAAATTCACCTTCAGTCCCCCTCTGGGCGCGGATCTCACCCGCGTCCCGCTGTGAGGGAGGGATGAGTCTGAACGGGGCCTTCCCCTCGCGGGGTAGTCGACAGGCGACGGTAGACTAGGCAGGCGAATTTCGCCGGATTCCGGTACCCGGTTGAGGCGTCAGGAGCCCCCCTGCTCGACGAAGCGGTCGTCCCAAAATCCGTTCGGCGCACGTTGAGCAACTTGATGAGCATCTTCTTCGATCGGACTGCTGACACCGCAGCCAGAGAAAACGTTCATCGCTATTTGCGGGGGAATCTTCGCTGTCTGCTGGGCGTTTTCGTCCTGCAGCCATTTCGGCATTGATTCTCGCAGGATCCCGGTCAGTTCACCCTGGGGGGATTCGAGCGGTTGTTCCCGTATTTCCGATGGTGCCGATTGTTCCTGTCCGGGCAAATGCCAGAACCACTGATTGCTTTCCCTAATCGCCCGGCAACCCAGAATCTTGAAGGCGCGCCGGAGTGTGGAATAGCTGATGTCGTAGTAACCGGCGTTGCAGCGGATCCAGATCGACGATGCACGGCCCGGCGTCAACTGGTCCTTCAACCAGCGTGTGACACGCTGGATCTCGTAGACTTCCTCACGCACAAGGGGATTTTTCTGTTTCAATATCGCTTCCCGATAGTAGTCGTCACTGGAAAGCGCGATCGGTTCCGGCGACCAGTTCAGCGATCCCTGCTCGATCGTAAACGACAGTGCGGGTTGCATCGCCGAAAGGTTCAGTTTGACAGGAAGCAGCAGTCGCTGGTTCCTGTCTTCCAGGTCGGGGGCGACCGTCAGTACAGCACGTGCCGAGTTGACGAGTTCCTGATGCAGGACTGTGTTACTTCGCCCCCCTGCTTTGAGCGATGCGCTGGAAACGACCAGGATCGCCGCGCCGAACCGTGCCGCCAGATCGACCAGCTTGGTCACGGTGTGGGCCCGGTCCCGTTTTTTGTCCTGCGGGCTCAGGAAGCGGTCGATCGGATCGATCACGACCAGTCCGATCTGTTCCCCCTGGGAGTTCAGTTGTTCGATGGCACGCTCAAGTTTTTGGAAATCTCGTTTCAGTCGAAACAGACGTTCGTCGTCCTGTTCCTGCGACCCCTTCGCCCTGCAATCGGGATCAAGCGGGGCTTCCGCAGCCGTTTTCTCGATCTCGTGTCCGATGTGATCATCCTGCGTGGCAGGAATCGAGAGCGGCGCTGGAGAAACGACGGGTTGTCTCTCGCTGCTTGATTCACTCTCCGTTCTCAATACAAAGGTGCGCGAGACGTCGCCCCCTGCGGCCAGCAGACGAGGCAGCACGGTGTCCTCAGCGGCATCCTCCGCAGAAAGGACGATGACGCCACGCTGTACTGTTTGGAAATCCGCAGTCGGAACTTTCTCGATCAGACCAGGCGGAAGACGCCGACCTCGCGTCACCATCGCCGCGACTTGCAGGGCGACCAGGCTTTTCCCAATCCCTGCTTCTCCCGTCAGCAGGGTGACCTTACCTCGCGGAATCAATCCCTCCCAAACCCAGTCCACCGATCGCGGTGTCACTTCCGACAGCCGCCGCAGCAAATCTTCCCCGCCGTCCATTTCATTCCTCCTGTTTTTAAAAAAGGCGACACCCGACGCCAAGAGTGTATGTCGTTAAGGTGGCGCTGTGAAGATCAGTTTACGCCTTTGAGACGGTTTGGGACTTGAGCGATGATCGGGTTCGAATTGTGGACTTGGGCCATTCCATCGACGTCGTCCCGACATGCGATTGCTCTCCTCATTCCAAATGACACTGTGGTAAAGTGATCGCCTTGCGAAGTCTTTGGTAAACGGTCCCTGTGCGAGGAGCACACCCGAGGTCGCCTGACGGTGGCTTCGTGGATCGTGGGGGAGCTGCCGCGGCGGGTTAAGTTATTTTGTGTCGAATTCAGATGTGGAGGAGGTATTCCGTGTCGTCTCGCACCAGTTTGCATCTCTTCTGTTTTGCTATTTGTCTCAGCCTCGCCACCGCGAATGCACAGGAGCATTCCAATGACTCACTTGAGACCGTGAAAAAGAACGTCGCCGATCAGAAGGCGGTACTTGTCGATGTTCGCGAGAAAGCGGAGTGGGACAAGGGGCACGTTTCTGATGCGGTTTTCCTCCCATTGAGCGATCTGCGCAACGGGACCGTCACGGAAGACCAGCTCAAGAAACTGCCGAAGGATCGAATCGTCTACACTCACTGCGCGGTGGGCAAGCGATCATTGCAGGCGGCGAAGGTCCTGGCTGAGCGCGGCTATGAAGTTCGACCACTCAAGCAGGGCTATAACAACTTGATCGAAGCGGGCTTCCAGGGAAGCAAAGAGAAATAAGTCGCGCCCTGCGAACTGCGAATGATTGCTGCTTTCGGACGTTTCGCTGAAGTCATCGAAAAGAGGGTTGCTTGTGGCTACAGCGTGGCGGCAATATCCCGAACGATCTGGAGACCTTCTCCGTTAGTCGCAAGTTCACCGGGAGTCCATCGATTCGGCTTAAAAAGCGCAGGAGAAGGCGGTTATCCTTCCAATGCCACTGGTTCGGAGTCTTCGCAGAAGCAGTGCTTTCTGGTTGATTGAAGTCAGACAGGGCACTGCATAACCGAGGACGGTCATGCAGTGGCATTCTCGCTTCAATTGATGGCAGGCGCGGTTTGGGTAATCGCCGTTTGTTAATTGCAGAAAGGTTGCGTGGCGTACGGGAGTTGAGCCACGCACGAGACTGTGGCTCTGTTAGAAATGTCGGAGGAGTTTCAGCCGCCCATGAACTTCATCGCGGCGGCGACGGCGAGTTCGTCGCAGCGTTCGTTCTCGGGGTGGCCCATGTGCCCCCTGACGAGAGTGAAGCGGACCTGGTGCTGTGAGAGAAGGGTATCGAGTTGCTGCCAGAGCTCGACGTTTTTGACGGGCTTCAAGGCGGTTCCCTCTTTCCTCCGCCAGCCATTTTTCTTCCAGCCGGGAAGCCATTCTGCGCAGCCTTTGGCCACGTAACTGCTGTCAGTAATGACTTCAACGTTCGAGCGGGATTTCAAGGCGGACAATCCGGAGATGACCGCTTGAAGCTCCATTTGATTATTTGTCGTGAGCGGAACACCACCTGAAATTTCCTTTTCCGCTCCTGATGCAGGGTGGCGCAGGATGCAACCCCAACCTCCCGGCCCCGGGTTTCCCCGGCACGCTCCGTCCGTAAAGACCTGTACGAACGGTAAAGTGGACGAGTCAGGGTGAGGTGCAGGCATGGGATGCTGGATGGAGGGCTCAGGTGGGCGGCGGCACTGTGATGTTCAATACGCGACGATTCATGCGTAACGTTCACTGACTGTGAAATCACAGTTGCGTCACAGCGATTAACGTTCGCGGAAGACGATCCGTCCCCGATTCAGGTCGTAGGGAGAAACTTCGACCACGACGTGATCTCCTGGCACGATGCGGATAAAATTCTTACGCATCTTTCCTGCGACGTGTGCCATTACCATGTGGCCGGTTTTGAGCTTCACGCGAAACTGAGTGTTTGCCAGTGCTTCGACAACATCGCCTTCAACTTCAATGGCCTCTTCTTTGGCCATAAACCAAAACCTCCGAGAGTCGTTATTCTGAAAGACTGACCAGCTACCCGTGGTCACGCGCCGAATGGCATTGTAGCGGTGCGACTATCGCATTACTACTGCCGGATTTGACCGATTTTCGAAACTTTCCGGCGATTCCCCTGACCTGTCCGCGTGCAGACCGCTAGGGGCCGCAGCGATGCCGGCTGCGGCCAGAAATTCTCGCTCGCTCAATCAATAAAACATCCCACGCCTGCTCGGGCGAGCAAAACGTGGGATGTCGATTTTCACAATCACGCAGAGGGGTTCGCTGCTTCAAAGTTCTTGAGGAACTCTACAAGTGCATCGACACCCGCTTCCGGGAAAGCGTTGTAGATGCTGGCGCGCATTCCCCCGACACTTCGATGGCCTTTCAAGCCGTCGAAGCCTGCTTTCGAGGCTGCCGAACAGACTTTGGCATCCAGATCGGCGTTACCCGTGACGAAGGTGACGTTCATCAGCGAGCGGCTGTTCGCGTCGGCCGTCGGCTTGAAGAGCTTGCTCTGATCGAGGAATGAATAGAGCTTGGCGGCTTTTCGCTGATTGCGTTCCGCAATACCGCTCAGCCCCCCGTCGCGCTCGATCCACTTCAGCACCAGGCCCACCAGGTAGATCGCGAAGGTGGGGGGCGTGTTGTACATGGAATCGTTCTTGGCGTGCGTCCGGTACTGAAGCATCGTGGGGATGTTCTTGGGACCTTTTTCGATCAGGTCATCACGGATGATGACGAGTGTCACTCCTGAAGGACCGAGATTCTTCTGAGCCCCAGCGTAAATCATCGCGTGACGTGCGACGTCGATGGGGCGCGAGAAAATGTCGCTGCTGGCGTCGCAAATCAGGTCGATTTCTTTCGGCACAGGGGGCAGTCCTGGCCACTGAGTACCGAAGATCGTGTTGTTGGAGGTGTAGTGCGCGTAAGCCGGGTTCGGGCTGAACGTGCAGGTTGCGGGGATGTAGGAATAGTTCCGGTCGCTGCTTGAGCAACTGATGTAGGTCTGGCCGAATCGGCGAGCCTCTTCTTCGGCTTTTTCCGACCAGGAACCGGTGACGAGGTAGTCTGCGGTGCGATCCTGGGACAGGAAGTTCATCGGGATCTGGAAAAACTGGGTCGAAGCCCCCCCCTGCAGGAACAGGACTCGATAATTGTCGGGAACACCGCCCACTTTTCGGACCAGCGCCTCTGTCTCTTCGTAGACAGCAACAAACGCTTTGCCTCGATGCGAATGTTCAAGAATGCCAATCCCTGTTGATCCCAATGACAACAGATTATCGCGTGCTTCTTCCAATACCGATTCAGGGAGTACCGCGGGGCCCGCCGAGAAATTCCAAATTCGCTGAGTCATTCCGACCAATTCCTTTTCATGTCAGGATCGCATCACACTGTCGTCAATATGGCGTCACGTGATTGTCGCAGATCTTTACTTGCGTCTGTAAGTATGTGCGATGGATGACAATCACGTCAAACCGCAGCCAGAGAATCCCCTTCAGGCCTGTTTTTCCGGGAAAATGTTACAAAACGAACAGAGAGATCATGGGACTTCGAGGTTCACAGACGGTTATCGGAATAATTCGGTCGCCACACCAATGCGTCTGTCAGAAGCCAGTTCCTTCGTGGTGGTCCGAAGAATGCATATTCTGCTGATCGGATCACAAAAGCCCCTGCGAATGGATCGGGCGACGGTTAGGATGACTGAACTGTGATAAACAAGAGAAGGGCAGGTTTTCGTCTCCGAGAGGGACATGGTGATGAATCGCCGTATTCGAATAAGTATCGTTGTGTTGCTCGGAGCGTCTCTGATCGGTTCTCCGCTGGTTGAGGCGAGCGGCCGCGGTGGGGGTGGTGGCGGCGGTCGCGGTGGCGGCGGTCGCGGTGGGGGCGGAGGTGGTCACGGGGGTGGCGGGGGTGGTCACGGGGGTGGCGGGGGTGGCGGTGGTCCACGCATGGGTGGCGGCGGAGGAGGAGGTGCTCACTTCAGCGGTGGTGGCGGTGGCGGTCGAATGGGGGGCGGGGGACCTGCTGGCGGCGGCGGATTCGGCGGAGGCGGCGGCGCCCGGATGGGTGGTGCGCCTTCAGGTGGCGGTTTCAGTGGGGGGGGCGGGCCCCGGATGGGGGGCGGTCCTGGCGGAGGAAGCATCGGCGGGGGCGGTGGTGCTCGTATGGGCGGCGGCGGCCCCGTCGGCGGCGGAGGGGGCTTCGGTGGCGGACAGATCGGCGGGGGACGCGCCGGTGGTTCACCCATGGGTGGAAACGTCGGGGGGAGCGGTATTCAACTCCGAAACTTCGACCAGGGATCCCGAATCGGCCGTAGTTCCGTTCAGCCGGGGGCTCCTTCGAATCCGGGGGGAGGTGGGTTTGCCCCGCGCCAAGGGGGGAGTCAACCTAATCTCAATGTCCCGAATTCCATTTCCAACTCACGTCCGAATTTCCGGGGTAGCGACCCCACGATGGGATCGGACTTCAGAAACAACGGCGGATCTCCGGTGGGCGGACGGCCAGTGACCGGGGCGCAACCGGGAAGAGCCCTTCAGGGGGGAAATCCTCCGACAAGCACGGTCGGCGGTATTCCGCAACGCGGGAACGCGGGTTCGCCGGGGCTCGGGCGTGGGAATCCAGGCTCGATCGGTAGCGGCCGAGATGCCGGGTCGCTCAGTCAATCTCAGTCGAACTTCTTCCAGAATCATGGGCGAAATCCGGGACGTAGCGAGGGCCCGAGTCGAGGGGGGAATTCGGACCAGAACCTGGGAAAACCGCAAAGTTTGAGTTTTGAGCGTGGATTGTCAGGGCCTCGTGGCAATGGGCTTGGAAATGGCAACGCCAACGGCGGGCAATTTCTGACCAAGAATTCAGGCATCGGCCGTGGTGGGGATCGGCCCGGTGGAGGAACCGGTCCGAATGCCTCCATCCGTACCGCTAGCCTTTCCAGCAATCAGTTCCTGTCCAAGCACCGAGGTGATGACAGGACGTCGGTTTCAACCTCGCATCACGGGAATTTCCTGTCGGGTCCGGGATCCGACTTTAAAAATCGATTCCAGGGAAATTCCAATTCTAACCATCCCGGCCGTCCAGGTAACTGGAGTGGCAGCGGTCCCGGAAAGTGGAACGGACCGGGTAAAGGTGACGGTCCCGGTCACGGAAAAGGACCGGGTAAGGGTGACGGTCCTGGGCATGGAAACGGTCCTGGGCATGGAAACGGTCCTGGGCATGGAAACGGTCCTGGGCATGGAAACGGTCCTGGGCATGGAAACGGTCCTGGGCATGGAAACGGTCCTGGGCATGGAAACGGTCCTGGGCATGGAAACGGTCCTGGGCACGGAAACGGTCCTGGGCATGGAAACGGTCCGGGGCACGGAAACGGTCCTGGGCATGGGAACTGGTACGGTGGAAACTGGAATAACTATCGTCCGTATCGGTTTGGATACGGTGGTTTCGGCTGGGGCCTAGGGCTGGGGTTAGGGTATGGACTGGGATACGGCCTGGGGTATGGTGGCCTGGGTTACGGTCTCGGTTACTACGGTGGTTATGGTCTGGGGGGCTATGGTCTCAATGGCTATGGGTATGGATACGGCCTGAACGACTATGGATTTGGTTACGGGTTAAACAATGCCTATTCCAACTGGGGTTGCCTGGCGTATCAGCCTGTCTGTGCCTATCAACCGATCACCTACGGATATGCCAGTGCGATGCCAGGCTATGCGGGCTACAGCGGGCTGGGGCTTGGTTCGTCCGCGGTTGCTTACGCCCCGCTTTCTCAATTGACAGCACTGGGGGTTTCCACGGCGACCGACGCACCACCCGCGGTTCCACCCACAGCAGCAGCACCTCCCGAATTGGACAAGACGTCAGGAGCGGCGAGCGGTCTTCCCACGGCCGAAGAATTCGCTCAGATCGGTGAAGCGGCATTCAAGAGTCGCGACTACAAGGGAGCGGCTCGTGCCTGGCGTCACAGTCTGGTGGATGATCCTGAGAATGGCGTATTGATGTTGATGCTTGCCCAGGCTCTGTTCGCAACAGAGCAGTTCAACGAAGCAGCAGGTGCGATTCAGGCGGGGATGCAGGCACTTCCTGAGGATAAATGGGATGTGGTGGTCAAGAACTTTCGAGATCTCTACGGTAAAGGTGATGATTATACGGCTCAGGTCCGCGCTTTGGAAAAGGGGGCACGAGCCAAGGCCGATGACGCCGCAATGCGTTTCCTGCTGGGATATCACTACGGATTCCTGGGCTATCCCGTCGAAGCGGTAAAGCAACTGGAGAAGTGTTTGAGTCTGGCACCCGAGGATGACGTGGCCAAAGCCCTGCTTCGCCGGTTTGAAGACAAACTGCCGAAGACGGACCAGAAACCGGGACCTGGAGAGCCTCCCGCTACGAATAAGAACACCGTTCCGGAGCCAGCCGATGTTCCCCCGGCTCCTCCACCACTGAACCCCAACCTGACGACGCCGGAGCCCCCCAAAGATGAGAACCCGGTTCTCCCGATCCCGAACTGAGAGTTGAGCAAAGGAGCCCGGATTCAGATGGATAACACGCTTGCCCCTGCTCCGAAAAGACAGTAGCGAGAAATGGCCTTCGCCAGTCAGCGGCACGGGGCTGTCGGACACCGTGGTCGCGGTCGACGTGAGAGACTTCCGGGGTCGTCTCAATCGTGGTCGTCGTGACCCAGCACAAGAAACGTCGCTGGTACCTTAAATCAGGTGCCAGCGACGTTGGTGTTTGATGGACCGAATGTGCGAAGTGGGAAGCCGAGTTCACTTCTTCTTGTCTGTCTTCGCAAAATTGGCTCGCGACTGAGCGAATAACCAATCATAGAATTCCGGATTGTTGTACGTCTGCGTCCAGGCGTCATGTCCCGCTTCGGGGTAGATGGTCAGCTTTGGTGAGCCACCGTTTTTGGTGATCTCATCGACCATCCCCTGGGTTCTCGCGACAGTGGATGCATCGTCCTTCGCACCAACAAAGGCCCACACGGGGACGTGTGTGTATTTCTTCGTCCAGAACGGCTCACCAATGCCGCAAATCGGGGCAATGGCCGCAATACGGTTGGGGATGTAGTTCGCCAGTTCCCAGACACCCAGGCCCCCCATACTCAAGCCGGTCAGGTAGATTCGGTCGGGGTCAATATTGTACTTCCGTTCGAGTTCGTCGATCAGTGCCGTCAGCTCGATCGGCTCCCAGCCTCGCTCCGAAGGACATTGGGGTGAAACCACGATGCAGGGAAAGTCTTTCCCCTGATCAATCAGTTTCGGGGGACCATGGACTTTGACCTTTTCCAGATCATTGCCCCGTTCGCCGGAACCGTGCAAAAACACCAGCAGCGGCCAGGATTTCTGCTGGTCGTAGTCCTTGGGAAGGTAAATCAGATAGTCCAACTGAAGTCGCACACGCACGTCAAGTTTTGCAGCCTGCTGAGGAGGCTCGTCGGCGAATGCGAACATGGGTCCGAAAACGAACACCAGTAACGCCGACTTCAAGATCAGATCAGGTTTCATCTCATCTCCGGTAAGAGTGACAGGGCGGATCCATTCGAAATCATAACGGAGTTGAATTACGCACGGTAGAAACGGCCTTGCCGACGGGCCTTGGATCGTTCCCCGGCGCTCGATTCTGCGAGTGGAAGAGTAGGAAATCGGCACACGGACCAGCTCGGTTCGGGCTTATTCCTGGTTGGTTGACGCGATACGGTGACCGGCTCGATACAGCCCCCATCCGAGCAGGACCGTCAGAACGGCGATCATTCCGAACAGGACTCGCGTATCGTTCCAGATCGGCCAGTCCCCCCCGCGTTGAGTTGAAGCGGATGAATTTTCCAGCGGCATTGAGGCTGTCACACTGACGGTGCTCTCGCCCTGTGCCAATGCCGAGAGAAGTGCGGCGTCGTCGTAGTGTCTTGCTTTTGCGTGCGGAGACCCATACTCCAGCATCAGTTTCGAATGCGGAGGGGCCGCGACGATCAATTCGTAAAGCGGGCCTGTCAGCTCGACGCTGGTAATCGGGAGAGGCGGGCTATCCCGGTTTTCGATTCTCACTCGGAATTGACGGGTCCGGACTTCGGGAATCGAAACGGTGACTTGTTCCCGTTGAATCGCGCCGATTGCGAAACGTGAGACGGTCCCCTTCC
This sequence comes from Schlesneria sphaerica, assembly GCF_044336245.1. Lineage (NCBI taxonomy): Bacteria > Pseudomonadati > Planctomycetota > Planctomycetia > Planctomycetales > Planctomycetaceae > Schlesneria > Schlesneria sphaerica. The sequence goes on from NZ_CP172346.1 coordinate 79,227, forward strand.
CCGCGTGCACCCACTCTTCCAGGCCGTCAGCATTTTCCATTTGTGACTCGATCGTGACGACGCGACTGAAGTTTTCTGCGCTCGTGATCAGATGGAGTTCCGAGATGGGCTGTTGCTGGACGGCGATCAGGAGCGTCGTTTGTTGCTCTTTCGCGTTTTCCATCACGGACAGACTGACGGGCGAATACTGCTCGGTTTGCGGTTGTCCCGCCTGGATCTTCGATTCATCACGATAGAATTCAATTCCCTCAATGCGAAAGGGACGCAGCGTGATACTCGTCGATTCAACTCGCTCCACTTCCTCATTCCCTTTCAGACGACGATTGAGCTCCAGCAGGAGTTGCTGTTGTTCTGCCGTCACGTCTTTGATGATCAGTCGAAATTGGCGATGGTCTGTTCTTTCGAAGGGAACAAAGACGTTTCTCGCATCGACATAGCGAGAGTAGTCAAAGATCAGTGAGGCGGCTCCCAGCGGTGTCCACATCGTCCCGTTTTCAGATGACTCGACGTGGACCTGATGCTCAAAATCCTTGAGGGGCGTGAGGATCCGCAGACCATTGGGGACAGGGTCCTTTTCACCCAACTGGACCTCAATCATGAGTCCCTCGGCGGTGTCGAGCCTGGCGTTTGAAATTGTTCCGCGCCAGAAATGGCGAATCGAATGCGATTTTCCGTCCTTCGTGGTCCGAATCACGAAGGGAACTGGCTGTTGCTGCTCGTTCACGACGCGCACGTCAGGCCAGTCCTTGCGAGTCGCATCATGGAACTGAACATCCAGCGGCAGTCGAAAGAGCGATGTCTGATCATGCTCGGGCAGTTCGAGTGTGCGCCGCCAGCGGTATTCGTAATGGCTGGTTCCGTCAGCCATCACGATCGTCGAGGCAAGCAGGACTCCCAGCAATCCGCTCAGCCAGTGAAACTGCACGCCGTTGCCATTCATAGGTTGTTCCTTCATGTCGTTTCGGACTGTTTCACGGCGAATGTTTCGCGGTATTTCAGATAGATGAATGACCCTGCCAGAATCAGCACCCCCAGAACGATGAAGGCTATAATTCGGTAGAAAGAATCCAGCTCGGCCAGATCGCGGAAGAAGACTTTGGCAATCACGATTCCAAACAGGCCAAGCCCTGCATAACGCAGCGACCGGACGTTTCGCCAGATCCCTTGCAGCAGCCAGCTCAACGCAAACACCGACCACAGAATAGACACGCCACCCGCTCGCATTCCCGGGACGAAGATGGACAGAAACGTATTTAGTTCCAGTGTGAGATACGTAAACAGCGTGGCCATGCCGAGTGTTCCGAACACGATGACACCATCCATCCGCTTCATTCGCCGCTTTGTCAGGTAAGCAGCAATCAGCAGGAAGGCAATCAGCGGCCCAAAATCCAGGAGTCGAAGGCCGGCGTCGCTGTAAGAGTAAGGACCACTGTAGATGAGCTTGTCATTGAGCGACCACGAACGGAGGTCGACGGCCACCGCCTTAATGATGACCGCGAGGATTCCAAGGGCGGCGATGTTCAGCAGGACGTCGTGGTTGCGAACGATTGCTTCACGCAGGATGAGGCCGCACGCGACAATCCATAAAATTGTCAGCAGGGGAAGTCTGAGCGGCGAATAGGTGAAGCCGATGGTGCGACTGACTTCCAGATGCAGATACAGAAACAGCATCGCAAATCCGAAAATCGCGAGGATGTTCGGTAAGGGAATGTTGGAGAAGGGATTTCGCAGATCACTTCGGGCGGCGATCTTCCCTTCACTCTCTTTCTGCGGCGGTTTTTCATCCGAGAGCCGCTGAGCCATCACCAGTGAGGCGATGGGGACACCAAACTGGATGCAGCGTTCAAGTAGCTGAGGCCAGTAACCATTCCATGACAGACTGCGATCGATGGAGGGCTCGAACTGGTTCCGCAAGTCGATGAATCCGAAGCGGAAGATCACGATGCCGTACAACAGGTGGCTGATCAGTTTGAGCGTGTTGCTGCTCAGTTGACGTGCAATCCAGAGCAGGACCAGCGCCTGCAGCGCCCAGCTCAATGTGATCCACTGGCGAGAGAGAACCAGGGGAACGGTCACGATCACGAAGAAGGAGGCCAACCCCAGAAAACTGACCAGCAGTCCCCGGTCGATCAACTTCCGCATCAGGAAGTAGTAGACGTGCAGTGTATAGAACAGGCCGAGGCCTAGCGTCACAACTGCGGCCCAGGGGCGTCCGTACGCAGCGTTGACCAGGCGATAGCTCTCGCTGAAGTACACAAGTGAGTTGACCAGCAGGGCTCCGATATCGAGCAGGTTCGACGGCGAGCCATTGATGAGCTTATAGAGGAACGTCATCGTCGAGAAAAGAATGAAGAACGCTGTCAGGAACGGTATCACTTCCCAGAACTGCGTCACGTCATAATTTGAGATCGACGCGAAATAGAGAGCATAGGTACAGACGAAGCTCAACAGGTTGACCAGCGGCCAGTTCTTCGCGTAGCAGACGGCCAGAACGCCGATGCCGAGGATCAGCAGGTAGGTGTACAACCCAGGTAGATCCACACTTCCTGTCGATAGCATTAACGGCGTTCCGTAACCGCCGAGAATTCCCATTACGGCAACGAGCATGGAGTCGAATCGAACGGCGATTCCACCCGCGAGCACCGTCACAACGCCCATCAGCGCGAACGCCGCGACCGGTTCGATCAGGTGATAGAAGTTGGCACCGGCGTAAATGCTGAAGTAGAGCATGGCCAGTCCGCCCCCCATCAGACCCTGCCCCATAATCTGATAGCGTCCCCCCAGAAGTCGGGTCCCCGCGGTCAATAGTCCCAGCCCGGCAATCGCCGCCATCGCCACCCGTGCGACGGGCTTGATCAGGTTATGATCGAATGAGTATTTCAGGAAGAAGCCGACGCCGATGACGAGAACCAGAATTCCGATTCGCATGAGCCACTGACTGGCGATGGCATACTCCATCGAGACCCCGACGGGGGCATGCTCTTCCCCGACGATGATCCAGTTCCAGATCTTGTTCAGGGTTTCTCTGGCAGCCAGTTCGAATTTGCTCGGATCTCGCTCATGCACACGTGACGCGGGTCGATGACTTTGGTGCAGCTCTTCCAGCCTCGCGGCAATCTGCGAAGGACCTGGTCCTGGGGGTGTTGGCAGCGAGGTTGCCGCCGACATGGGGACGACAGGCATGTCCTCGTCGAAAACAACGTCTGCTGCTTCTGTCGGGGTCTCTGCCATTCGAGGTGGTACGTGAGTGGGCGTGCCCGGTACGGGCGGAAACAGCATCTCGACCGACGGTTGAGCGGTCTCTGCTGGCCGCGTGTCCGCTTCGTTGGCGCGGCCTGGAGTGGTTTCCTTGGGGGATTGCTTAATTTCGACCGGCCGGAGCCTTTCTTCCAGCGTCCGCTCCAGTTCCCGAATTTGGATCCTTAGCTTCTGGAAATTCTCTTCCTGTTCGCGACGAATGTTGTTCAGAATTGAAAGTGCATAGAACGGCAAACCCACGAAGACGATTGCAAACCCGAGCAAAACACAGGTGATTTCTGGCATATAATGTTTCCGCCGCGGTCGCGATCGGCCGATGTCACCGAGTCACCGCCGCACAGTTGACCGGGTATTTAAGCTACAGAAACTTCTTGAGACATAACGTTCTCTGACGGGTGGTCCCGTGAGAGGAGAAGAGCTTAAGGCAGCGACCTGATCACTGGAGGGGCTGCGCATAGTCAGATCGCCATGTGTCAGCAGGCAGGTTATCAAGTCTCCCCTTCACTGTCCGCTGTCCGTTCAATTGATTCTGCAACCGGACAGCCGTTACAAGTTCGCAGCAGTTTCTCAAGCGATCCATCCAGCAGCCCGGTGACTATGCCGATTATCCGAATTGATTCTCTTGACGATCCTCGTGTCGAGCCCTATCGCAACTTGAAGGCGAAGAATCTTCAGCGCGGAGGTGAATTTTTCATCGCCGAAGGGAGGAAGGTTGTCGAACGGATGCTGGACAGCCAGTTCCGGACGGCCTCGGTATTCATCAGTGAGAAGCGTGAAGCCGAGTACGCGACGAAAGTCCCGGCGGATGTTCCGCTGTACGTGGCACCGCAGTCCGTCATGAATCAGACGGTGGGATTCGACTTTCACGTCGGTGTGCTGGGCTGTGGATACCGACCCGCCCGGGCGCCACTCGAGATCGTGCTGACTCAGCAGACAGAGCGAATGACGGTCGTTGTCTGCCCGAATTGCGATAATCCGGAAAACATGGGCGCCATCATCCGGATTGGTGCCGCGTTCGGAATTGACGCGCTGCTGCTCGGTGAGTCATGCTGCGATCCGTACTCTCGGCGCGTGATCCGGGTTTCCATGGGAGCCGCATTCTCGTTACCGATCATCGAATCACTCGACCTGGCCAGCGACCTGGAGCGGCTTAAAGCAGAATGGCAGTTCCAGCTGGCCGCAACAATTCTCAGTCCCGATGCGGAGTCGCTTGAGCGAGCCACGCGGAGTCCCCGCTTCGGTATTCTGCTGGGAAATGAGGATACAGGCTTGGGAGAATCGTGGACGAGTCTTTGTGACAAGAAGGTCACGATTCCCATGTCGCGCGGTGTTGATTCCCTGAATGTGGCCGTCACCGCTGGCATCATGCTGTTCCACTTCCGCAGCGATCCTCCGGAGGCTTGACAATCCACAGGAGCACGATTTGACCCGGCCCTGAGGATGGATTACGCTATCGGATCGAAAAAGGCTGATGTACTCTGTCGTCGCATTGCGACGGCCTGCCCGATCCTGGAGTGATATCGATGTGCCGGCGATTTCCGATTGGATGGTTGTTTGGTCTCATCATCTGTCTACCTCTCGTGGGGCTGTCGAATGACAAACCCGACGACAACTCGGGTACTCAGCCGTCTGTCGCTGAAGAGGTGAAGTTCACCCGGATCTGGACCGTGCCAGAAAAACTGGTGCTCAGCGATATCCGAGACGCTCGCAGTCTGCTCGTCTTTGGCGAAACGACTGCCGGCAAAACAATCGACCTCTCCAGTTCGGCGACGCTCACCGCCGCTCACCCCTCGATCAGTATTGATCAGGATCACTACGTGAACCCGGTTTCCACTGGTGCAGGGACTGTATCGGTCTCGGCCGGAGGGCTCTCGATCAATGTTCCCGTCGATGTTCTCAGTACGGATTCAAAAGAAGTCGACTTCGTTCGCGATGTTGAGCCGATCATGGCGAAAGTCGGCTGCAATCAGGGGACTTGCCACGGTGCGCAGCAGGGACGAAAAGGCTTTAAGCTGAGTCTTCGCGGTTATGACCCCTTGTACGACTATCGGGCTCTCGTCGATGATGTCTCGGGACGCCGATTCAACCGCGCTCGCCCCAGTGACAGCCTCATGCTGCTGAAGCCGACTCAAGGGGTTCCGCACGAAGGGGGTTTCCTCTTCGATGAAGATTCTCGTGCTTACAAGATCATCGAGCAATGGATTGCCGAAGGCTGCAAATTCAGCGAAGCGACCCGCCCTGCCCGGCTACAGTTATTTCCCGATTCGACTGTGATGGACAGATCCGGACAGACTCAGCAGATTCAGGTCATCGCTCACTTTGATGACGGAACGTCACGTGATGTGACACGGGATGCCGTGTTTGAGGTCAGTAACTTTGAAGTCGCGACGATCAATTCGACGGGACAGGTGAAAGCCGTACGCCGGGGTGAAACCGCTGTGCTCGTTCGCTACGAGGGGGCCTATGCGTCCAACACGGCGATCGTCCTCGGCACGCGAGAAGGCTTCGTCTGGAAGGATTCTCCAGAGTTCAACTTCATCGACACCCACGTCAACAATAAGTTGAAACGCCTGAAGATTCAGCCGGCCGACCTGTGCACCGATGCCGACTTCCTCCGTCGCGTTTCTCTCGATCTCACCGGATTGCCTCCCACGATTGAGCAGACGAAAGCGTTCCTCAACGACCCTCGCGATTCCCGCACCAAGCGCACCGCCAAGATCGATGAGCTTCTCGATTCGGCGAATTACGTCGATCACTGGACGCTCAAGTGGAGTGACCTGCTGCTGTCGAATCGCAAGTTCATCAACGAACAGGGTGTCTGGGCTTTTCGTAACTGGATCCGGCAGGGAATCGCCACGAACCAGCCGTACAACGAATTCGTGTTCGACCTGATGACTGCTAGTGGCAGTTCGCTTGAGAACCCACCCGCCAACTATTACCGCATCGCACGCGAGCCGCGCGAAGTCATGGAAAACATGACGCAGGTTTTCGTCGGCACTCGATTCGTTTGTGCCCAGTGTCATGATCATCCCTTCGAGAAATGGACTCAGACACAGTACTACCAGCTTTCCGCCTTCTTCGGAGGTGTGGGACGAAAAGGTGGTGCGCGGCCGGAAGAAGAAGTGATCTACGACATGCGCGTTCCAGTCCAGGTGACGCATGCAGGAACCGGTCAGCCAGTCACCGCTGTGTTCCCCTTCCCGCTTGAGGGTGTGGATCTATCGTCCGAGATTCCACGGGTGAAACTGGCGACGTGGCTGACCGCACCGGAAAACCCTTATTTCGCCAAGAGCCTGGCGAACCGCTACTGGAGTTATCTAAATGGGAAGGGAATCATCGACCCTGTCGACGATATCCGCCTCAGCAATCCTCCGACAAATCCGGAGCTTTTGGACGCTCTCACGGCTGACTTCGTTGCTCACAATTTCGATCTGAAGCATCTGCTGCGAACCATCGCAAACTCGCATACTTATCAGCGAACGTTTGCGACGACACAGTGGAATGAAGACGACGACGTGAATTACTCCCACGCGACTCCACGTCGTCTGGCAGCGGAGCAACTCTTCGACGCAATCATGACGGCGACGGGAGCGCCCACGAACCTGCCCGGAGTCCCCGGCGGCTTCCATGCGTCTCAACTCCCTGACTCATCCCAGACTGTCAGCTTTCTCGATATGTTTGGTCGTGCTCCACGTGAGTCACCCTGCGAATGCGAGCGGTCGTCGGAAGTGAGTCTGGCTCAGACGTTGACCTTGATCAACGGTCCGACGATCTCAGAAGCAATCGTCCATCCCCAGGGGTTGATCGCGAGGCTCATCGCGTCAAATGCCGAACCCAAACAGGTGGTCGAGGACGTCTATATGTCTGTGTTCAATCGACTACCGACGGATGATGAACGGGCGAAGGGCGAGCAATATCTGGCGGCCAACGGTACTGCGGAAGGAGCTCAGGACCTGATGTGGGCCCTCATCAATAGTCCCGCATTCCTCTTCAACCGGTAACGGGGAATGTCAGGTTATCACATGTCTGCCGTCAGCAGGCATCTTTTGCCGGAGATTCTCCATGCTATCTTGGCCGCGCTGATCGAGATCCACCCGTCACGGTTAGCAAAATTGTCGCCCCTGAACGTGCCTCGCACGGCGAGACATCCGTCCCCTCGAATACTCTGGCCGATGGATGTCTTAGTTGTTCCCTTCCGGATTGTTAATTGCGAGGAATGTCGGTGTTGCCTTCTGCTCGCGTACTTTACTGAGCCTTAAGGCAAGAGAGTGCTGTCCAGGGCATCAGAGTGGTGATACAGCAACAGTATTGAGACAGGTGCGAAGAGGTTCTGTGTTCCGTTCCAGCGAATGGCCGGCGACGCGACTGATGCTGTCGGGACTGCTGATACGGCGATATGATCGAGCCAATGAAATCACAATTTGGCCCATATGACATTTCTCATGAACTCGGTCGTGGCGCAATGGGCGTGGTTTACCTGGCCGTCCATCGCAGTCTGCAACGGGAATGCGCGCTGAAGACGATCGGCGTCAAAATCGCTGATCCGCATGCCGCAGAGCGTTTCATTCAAGAAGGTAAGTCGGTAGCGAAGTTAGGCAAACATCCCAACATTGTGCAGGTTTTCGACGCCGGCATTATTGATGGAACTCCCTACATTGCCATGGAGTATGTGCAGGGTGAAACCCTGGATGCCCTGCTGAATCGCCGGGGATTGCTGACAGAGTTGGAACTGATTGAGCTCGGCCGCCAACTGGCATTGGCTCTCGATCACGCGCACAGTCGTGGACTCGTGCATCGTGATGTCAAACCGGCGAACGTCATCATCGACCCCACGGGCGAGCCACACTTGCTGGACTTCGGAATCGCAAAAGATCTGAATGCGAGCTCTCGGCCAACGTCACGTGAGCCAGGAGCGATCTCCCCGCCAACAGCGAGTAAAAAATCGACGGAATCCTCGATCGATGAAGCGACCATCATCTCTGGCGATAGTCCCGAATCCGCGAACCCTGACCAGTCGATCCAAGGGACGCCCGCGTTTATGGCTCCTGAGCAGGCTGATCCACGTCGTGGACAGGTTGACGCACGCAGCGATGTCTATGCGTTAGGGGCGACTCTCTACATGCTGGCAACGGGACGCCGGCCGTTCGTTTCCGCCACCATCACAGATCTGCTGATCCGCGTGGTGACCGAACCCCCGGTACCTCTCAACGATTTCGTGACCGTCAGTCCGGATTTCAACGCTGTTATTCTGATGGCGATGGAAAAAAATCCAGCAAACCGCTACCAGACTGCACTGGAGTTTGCTGATGATCTGACGCGCGTTTCGACGGGATTGCCGACCCGGGCGCGAAAACTCGGCAAACTGGGGTGGATCGTAAAGCGGATTCGCGCCCACGCGCGGCTTGTTGGAATTGCCGCCACGTTTCTACTCGTTGCAGCTTTGCTCTTCGGGTATTACCGGTATCGCTCACGCGAGATCCAGGCACTTTGGGATGATATCGCAGAACGGACCGCCTGGGCCACGGCGCAGCAGGTTCGTTCGCTGCTGGACCCTGCTTTGCCTTTGTTGCAAGAGTGTTCGTCGCTCGCCGATGCTGGGTTGTTGCCCGTTGATGATCAAGAGGAATTGATTCCTCATCTTGCGGCGCGATTTCGATACCAGACGAAACTCTCCTGGCTCTCCTATGGCGACTCCGAAGGGCGTTTCACCGGAGCGTGGCGGCACCCCAGCGGCCGAATCGTCATTCAGCGATCCTGGCTTGACGATACAGGAGGCCACATCCGTGAAGAGTTCGCCGACGGCGACCACGCTCGACTGCGGTGGAATGACGAATGGACCTACGATCCAAGAAATCGTCCTTTCTACCAACTCGCTTCGGAATCGCAGCAACCTGTCTGGACAAAGCCATATCAGTGGTTCGGAGACGAGGGCCTGGGAATTACGTCGGCATTTGCAACCCGGGATCTGGAGACAGGCGAAGTACGGGGTGTCTTTACAGCCGACTATCACCTCGGCAGCCTGTCCAATTTTCTTGCGAAGACGAGCGTCGGTAAACAGGGAAGAGCTTATTTGCTGGATGGGGATGGGAATCTACTTGCCGCGCCCGAGAGTGGAGCGATTGAGGCGGATGAACTTCTGTCAGCATCCTTGCGTAGCCTGGAATCCATTTTTCCAGGTGGTCTTCGCAGCCTGACGGCCGATGAGCCACGAACATTCAGCTTCCTCCACGACAGCAACTCTTATGTCGCAGCGATGGAATTCTTTCAACCGGCAAAGGGGCTCCCGGTCATAACGGTTGTTCTGGTGCCCGAAGAAGTCATTGTCGGCCCGGTCAGGGCATCCGCATTACGGGGGCTCAAATACGCGGGCGGGGTAGCTTTGTCCGCCGCAATACTTTCAGTGCTGATTGGCATGGGTCAGCGCCGCCAATTGAGGAAAGAACTTGTAAGAAGAAAACTTCGAATGAAGCAACTCCGCGGAGAAAAAGCGGCAGTCGGTAAAGAAAGTACTCGCATTGCGACGCCAACGACCGTCGGGTAACCGCCACGGAGTCTCAACTCACGAATGTCGGCTCCCCAATCATCCGACGATGTTTCTGACCGGCTCGTCCTCGGCCATAGATCCACCTCAGCAATCGACTCACGGGCTCCTCAAAGAATGAGGAACAACGATTTTAAGTGACATCTCTTCCCGACTTCGGATCTGGTGAAGGATTTCGTCGGGCTAGCTTGCAGACGCCGCAACGGGTCGGCGGGTCGGCGGGTTGATGCTCGCCGGAAGCAAAAGGCGTTATGCGAGGTTGCGTAGTTATTCCCGCAGGAAACGGATTTCGAAGCGGTAATGGTAACTAGTGAGTCACTGCCTGCCGCAGTTCTTATGTGATTCCGTTGGAGAGGCTTTTCGCGATTGGCTTAATAGACACCACGCGAACCCGATCCGCCACAGCCTGAGAAGAAGTCTTCAAACCCGATTTTGGTCAGCAAGCCTTCGAGTCATGAGTCCGATCATGGAGATCTGAATCATGGCTTCGCTGGTCTCAGGGTTATGCTCGTAGTCCTTGCTATGACGTCGGTGTCGCGCCAGCCAGGCAAAGGTTCGCTCCACAATCCATCGCTTTGGCAAGACGACGAATCCGCTGGTGTTCGGCGGCCGTAAGATCGTCTGCAAGATCCATCCGAATGACTCTTTGACCCACTTCGGTAGTGCATCTCGTCCATAGGCGCTATCCGCAAAGATGCGGCGCAATCGACCGAACGGCTCAAGCTTGTGCAGAAGGTAGCAAGCTCCGTCCTGATCCTGCCAGGAGGCGGCATGAACGACGACTCCCCAGATGAGCCCCTGCGAATCAACGGCGATGTGCCGCTTACGACCAGTAACCTTTTTCCCGGCATCGTAGCCTCTTTCCGCTCCTCCTTCCGCGGTACGAATCGATTGGCTGTCGATGATGGCCACGCTCGGCGTTGGCTTCTTGCCAGTCGCCTGACGAACCTTTCGACAAAGGGCTTCGTGGATCGAATTCCAGACTCCGTCTCGACGCCAGCGCCAGAAAACAGTGTAAACCGTCTTCCAGTGAGGGAATTCGAGAGGCAAGTAACGCCACTGACAACCGGTTCGATTCAGGTACAGGATCGCATCCAGAATGGTTCTGCGGTCCACAGGCGGTCGCCCCACTTTGGCCCGCTTGGGTAACAGTTTTTCAATCACCTTCCATTGCTCATCCGTGAGGCTGCTGGGATAATCCTTCATGATCGCTGCGGCTCCGTCTTCCTTGACCTGAGAATCCATGGATGCGGAGTCGTAGCGATTTTTTACGTTTCAGGCAATTTGAAGACTTCGTCTGAGGAGATAATCTTGCACTCATCGCCTTGAAACTGTGGAAAACGCTCTGCCACTGCAGGGATTACGAAGTACGAACGATTTCCAATAACGTGCCAGAGCAGCTATTGGAAATCCCCACCATTCTGTGCAAAATACGCTGCTAAATTTAGTCGGAAAGCGATCAGGCAGGCCATCGCTCCGCGATCCACTCGCGCTAACCGCCAATGCCCCTCTCGCGGTCCATTGTTCGACGACACAGTGGTCCCTTCCAAGCACTTTGGCTGCGGTTCATTGCAGAAATCCCAAGAACTTCGTAACTCTTCCAGACGGAGAGTCCGAGTTCGCATTGGGGCGACGAGAGAATTGAAGTCTAATCCCGACTTGCAATGAAGTTTAAAGGTGTTATGACGATGGCAGAAAGTACGAGCCGTATTTCAGATGTGCTGCGCAAGTACGAAGATGAGATCCTATCGAGGTGGATAGCTGAACTCGCCCAAGAGTTCATGGGCGGAATCGCGCGAAGCAACGACGCTGAACTCAAAAATCAGTGTCGTGATTTCATCAAGTTGATTGGAAGCGGATTTCGATCAGGCCAAATTCAGAATCTGGAAACTTCTGAATGGAAGCCCACGATTGATTTCCTCGAGGCTATGTCTAAGTCTCAGGCGCTTCAAGGGTTTACGGCAGAACAAACCGCCCTTTTTGTTTTGTCGTCGAAAAAGCACATCTTCGCCCAATTGCAGACGCAGCAAGCATCCAGTGAGCAGGCGTCTGCAGTTGAACTCTTGATGATCTCAGAAGTGGTCGACAAGCTGAGTCTACACACGATAAAGACTTTTCAGAAAACCCGAGAAGCGGTCATTCTCCGGCAGCAAGAGGAGCTTTTGGAGCTTTCGACACCCGTTGTCAAACTGTGGGATGGAGTACTGGCCCTCCCGATCATTGGAACTCTTGACAGCGCTCGGACCCAAGTTGTGATGGAGTCCCTGCTCCAGCGGATCGTGGACACAGAGTCCGAAATCGCCATTATCGATATTACGGGCGTTCCTACGGTCGACACGCTCGTCGCTCAGCATCTTATTAAGACGGTGACCGCTATCCGGCTCATGGGAGCAGACTGCATCATCAGCGGCATTCGTCCCCAAATTGCTCAGACGATTGTGCATCTGGGAGTCGACCTGCAGGGCATCACCACCAAATCGACTCTTGCCGAAGCCCTGAGATTAGCTTTCAAGCGTCTCGGTTTGACGGTTAACGGAACTCAGAACTAAAGAAGAACATGGAAATGCAGAGAATTCCAATTCTGAGAATGGGCGATTTGCTTCTGGTGACCATCCAGATCGATATGCACGATCAAGTTGCGATCGCGTTGCAGGAGGACCTGACTTCCATGATTGAAGCGACCGGCGCAAAAGGGGTGCTCATCGATATCTCTTCGCTGGATATGGTCGATTCCTTCATTGGCAGGATGATTGGTCAGATTTCTGACATCTCCAAGATTCTCGACGCACGAGTCGTCGTGGTAGGTATGCAACCCGCCGTCGCTATTACACTTGTGGAGTTGGGGATTACCTTTGAAGGTGTCAAGACCGCCATGAATGTCGATCGAGCGATGCGAATGCTTAGGCTGAGCGACGCAGGAGTGACAGGCCTATGACAGTTGGAGCCACAAAGTCCGAAACGATACCACTGCGGAGTGAACAAGACGTAGTCCTCGCACGTCAGCGCGTTCGCCACTTCGCCCAGCAATTGGGTTTTTCCCTCGTCGAGCAGACGAAGATGGTCACCGCTGCAAGTGAATTGGCTCGGAACACGCTGATTTATGGCGGCGGAGGAGAGATGGTTTGCGAATTTCCCGTACAGGATTTGACCAAGGGGCTCAGGCTGACATTCGTCGACCAGGGGCCTGGAATTCCGGACGTCGAACTGGCAATGACCGATGGATGGACGTCTGGTAAGGGTATGGGTTTAGGTCTATCGGGTGCGAAACGCCTTGTCAACGATTTCCACATTTCAACTGAAGTCGGACAAGGAACACGCGTCACCATAACACGATGGAAATAGATTCATGATTCGGCAATTGGCAATCGATGTCGTCGAGGAGAGCCAGATCGGGGAAGTTCGTCGTCGGGCAGTTTCATTTGGTAAGGCGGCGAATTTTGGAGAGATCGAACATGGAAAATTGGCAATCGTTGTCAATGAACTGGCCCAAAATCTCGTGAAACATGCGCAGAATGGACAAATTCTGCTGCAAATCGCTCCTCTGAGTTCGAACGATGAGGTCGAAGTCATCGCGATTGATTCCGGTCCTGGTATACAAAATATCGGTCAATGCCTGCAGGATGGCTACTCCACGGCTGGTACGATGGGTATGGGCCTGGGAGCCGTTCAGCGTCAGTCAATGGAGTTTGATATCTATTCCCAAGTCGCGACCGGAACCGTGATGGTCGCCCGAGTCGGAAGCGAGCGGAACAGAGCATCCCGGTCTCCTTTTTTTGATGTCGGATCCGTTTCAATTGCGATGCCGGGAGAAGAGGTCTGCGGAGATGCATGGGCCTGCCGGACGATATCGAGTAAAGCTCAGGTGATTGTGGCCGACGGTCTGGGGCACGGCCCACTCGCCCAGGAAGCGGCCCTTTGTGCGACGAACTCTTTCCAGAAGCTGAACTTCGTCGATTCAAAATCAAGCCTGCAGTCAGCGCATCTTGCGTTGAGCGGTACTCGTGGAGCTGCCGCGGCTGTCGCCTGTGTCGACGTCCAACTGAAAAAACTCCAATATGCCGGTGTGGGAAACATCTCTGGAAATCTGATTATCGGTGACCGAGTTTACGGTCTTATCTCGCACAACGGGATTGTCGGGGTGCAGCAGCGAAAGACAGAGCAGTATGAGTACCCGTTGGGAGGTGACGGACTCCTGATCATGCATTCGGATGGCTTGCGGACCCGGTGGTCGCTCACTGACCATCCTGGTCTACGGACACGTCACCCGGCGCTCATCGCGGCGGTGCTCTATCGGGACTACTGCCGCACACGCGATGATGCGACCGTTGTCGTGACGAGATTCCAAACTGTGAGGGAATGAACCAATGCATACAAGTCATTCCGAAGAGTCTCTTTTGGAGGAAAACGTAAGGCTGAAGGCGCAAATCGAGGCTCTTCGCACAGAATTAGCTGAAACTAACACAGGCGTTCTGGCGCTCTATTCCGAGCTGGATGATAAGGCAGCAGAACTGCATCAAGCGTCAATACTGAAAAGTCGATTTCTATCCTATATGAGTCACGAGTTTCGTACGCCTTTAGGAGCGATTCTTAGCCTGTCTCGAATTCTGATGGACCGTCTCGACGGTCCTCTGTCCGAGGAACAGGAAAAGCAGGTGCGGTTCATTCAAAGTTCGGCGGAAGAGCTGACCGTAATGACAAATGATCTGCTTGACCTGGCAAAAGTTGAAGCAGGACGAATCACCGTGTCCCCGGCGTGGTTTGAACTTGTCGACCTTTTCGCTGCACTCCGAGGGATGTTTAAGCCTATCCTCTCTTCCAGCACGGTCAATCTGATCTTTGACGATCCCCAGAGCGTCCCTCGCCTCTACCATGATGATCAGAAGGTTTCTCAAATCTTGCGGAACTTCATTTCGAACGCACTTAAGTTCACGCAGGAGGGAGAAGTTCGGGTGTCAGCGACTCATGAGGATCGACGCTTTGTGGTCTTCACGGTGAAAGATACTGGGATAGGAATTGCTAAAGAACATCACGGATCGCTCTTTAAGGACTTCGTTCAAATTGATTCCCCAATACAGAAAAGATTACGGGGCACCGGATTGGGACTATCGCTCTGCAAACGACTGGCCGAATTGCTCGGTGGCGAAATCATCGTCGAAAGTGAGCTGGGTGAAGGGTCTTCATTCTCTCTTCGACTACCTGTCGAGATGAAGGTAGCGAGCCATCCGGCGGCAAAAGTAGAAGCGTCGCCTGACTCTGTGAGCTCCAGTCATGAGTAATCTTAACGTTCCCAAAGTGATGGTGGTTGATGACAATCCTGCCACTCGCTATTCCACGGGTCGAGTCCTGAAGAACGCGGGATTTGCAATTCTAGAGGCTTCTACGGGCGCGGAAGCACTGAAGATTGCGAGTAAGGGGCCGGACGTAATCGTGCTGGACGTGAACCTCCCGGATATGGATGGGTTTCAGGTTTGCAGAGAACTGCGGTCGATTGAATTATTCAAGCGGACGCCTGTGATCCACCTCTCGGCCACCTTTACTAGCGATGTCGACAAAGTGAAGGGCCTGGAGGCAGGAGCCGATGGCTACTTGACTCATCCAGTGGAGCCCCTCGTCCTCGTGGCAACGGTGAACGCTTTCATCAGAGCCAGGAAGGCCGAAGATGGAATGCTGACGAGTGAAGCCAAGTTTAAGTCGATCTTTGACCAGGTCGCAGATGGGCTGGCTCTATTCAACAAGGACCTCGCGTTTGAAGAGATAAATCAATCGTTACTACAGATACTGAAAATGAAACGTGATGCCGTGCTCGGGCAGCGTCTCATCAAGTTTGCCGCACCCGCCGATCAAAACCTGCTGAAGCAGATTGCGTTGCAGCTTGAGTCTCAGAACTCCTGGCAGGGGAGCTTTCCACTTACCGATTCAACCGGAAGAAACATTGAGATCGATTGGAGGTTTTGTGCCCATTCCGACCCAGGAATCTGGTTGGCTATTGCCCTTGACGCCACAGAACGGATCCGGGTGGAAACTGAACGAGAGCAACTACTCGAGAGTGAGCGAGTGGCACGTGCTGCGGCAGAACGCGCAAATCATCTTAAGGATGATTTTCTTGCCACATTATCGCATGAGCTACGCACTCCGCTAAGCGCAATCGTCGGCTGGGCCCAGGTTCTTAAGTATGCGGGGGTACTTCCAGAGCACGAATTGGCCGAAGGCGTTGCTGCGATTGAGAGAAACGCCAAAATACAGACTCAACTTATCGACGATCTCTTGGACGTGTCCCGTATTACTTCGGGAAAGCTTCATCTCGAAGTTAAACCTGTGAATCTGAGTGAGATCGCTGAAGGGGCGTTAGAATCTCTGGCTCCCGCAATTCGCGCGAAAGAAGTTGAAGTCATTCGCCATTTCGCCTCAGATACGGGAGCCGTGACCGCTGACGCTTCTCGTCTGCAGCAAGTGATCTGGAACCTTATCAGCAATGCCGTCAAATTTTCAAAGCCGGGTGGCTCCATCGTGGTGACGGCGCAGGGGGATGATTCTGCGGTTGAGCTCTCAGTGATTGATCATGGTTCAGGGATCGCGACCGATTTTCTTCCGCATATTTTTGAACGCTTCCGTCAAGAGGACGCAAGCTCCACTCGCAAGCACGGTGGACTCGGGCTAGGGCTTTCAATTGTCAAACATCTCGTTGAATTGCATGGAGGAACAGTTCGAGCACATAGCGAGGGACCGGGTACAGGTGCAGAATTCATTATTCGCTTACCTGTCACGTCCAACACCGTCCCTGACCAGCCGTCGATTGAATCGCAACTGTCTTCAGGACCAGATCTCGTTTCCAACTATCTTGCTGCGGGCAATATCGCGGGGACGAAAGTGCTGGTGGTGGACGATGACGCCGACACTCGAGTCCTCCTGCAACGGCTATTACGCGACTGCCACGTTGAAGTCACGACTGCGGCAAGTGTGGCAGAAGCACTTGAGTATGTTGAGCAAATTCGGCCTCAAATTCTCATCAGCGATATCGGAATGCCAAATCGAAACGGCTATGACCTCATGCGTGAAATCCGAGATCGCGGGATCGATCTTCACCGCCTCCCAGCCATTGCTCTGACCGCTTTTGCCAGGTCAGAAGATCGTCGTAAGGCGTTACACGCTGGGTTTCAGTTACACTTGAAAAAACCTGTGAACCCGGCCGAACTCGTCAGCGCAATTTCGAGCCTATTGAGGAAGCCCCAAGTGACCAACGAGGCACACTGATCTGCAGTTTTGAAGTGAATGACCCTTCAAAGCTCTTGTTGTGTTCAGAACGCCCAACCAAGCGCCCAAAAATGTTGCGAGGGCCCTGACGATCTGTTGCTTACTGGGTTTGACTGGCGCTTCAAGAACAGAAATATCAAACGCTCCTGTGTGATGGCGCCTTGGCTCAGTGCGTCTCAGGACGAGTCCCATCGCCGCAAAAGGACTCGATTTATAATCCCGTCTGTGATCGAATACTGTTTTATGGCACCTTCAGGCACCTGCAAGCCACGCACGTTACACCCCGATCGGCCCCTTTCTTGGTACACTTCGATTTCGTCTCGGCCGTCCTCATCTTCGATAGTGCCGTTTGGAAGAATTGTGGTAGCCGCAGTCACCGACAAATCGTCGATACGCTGAGTACGCCATTTCATGCAGTGGTCAAAGAAGGATGCGAAAAGTGCTCGACAGAGGTGGTTAGGAATTGAGGAGCGAGGGCGAGCCTGCTCACTAGCAATTCCGGCGCTGGCATTCTAATTGCTCGAATCGCGGTACTGGAATAAACGACTGATCGCGCTTTTTGACCAATCTCCCGTCTCGCGAACAGGGCTCTTCGTAACGAGTCTAGCCCGGGTGACGCGAGATCCCACAACACACAGATGGCTTGAACTGCCGAGTTGGAATGAGAGAATGCATTTGCAGCATCGCGACATCCACCGGCGGGCCACGTCACTTCGAGGTCTTGGCTGACCACTTATGACCTTTGCGACCTCTGACGAGCGCGCGTTAGGCGACGCGCAACGAGCGACATGGATTGACTACGGATTCGCGATTGCCGCGGTTGCGACCGCGACTCTTGTGCGCCTGCTCCTTGACGCTGCGCTTGGTAACGACTACCCGTTCATCACCTTCTTCGGAGCCGTTGCCGCTGTTGCCTGGGGGGGACAAACTCGTCCGGCTCTCCTGTGCATTTTCGCCAGCGGAACCGCAGCTTCGTATCTTTTCATACCGCCAAGGTATTCATTTCTGCCGTCCGATATTGGAACAATTGTCGGGCTGGCTCTCTTCGGTGTGATTGGTGCTGTCATGGTGGCGATGGGGCATGCACTGCGTCTTGAGCGGAGGCGAACCGCGAAGTTGATCGACCAGGCGCGAATTCAGGCCGACGAATTCCGCCGCACCGCAATGCGGGAAGCGGAACAGCGGGAACGGTTGGGAACAACGCTCAACAGCATTGGAGACGCTGTCATCATCACTGATAAGATGGGGAACGTGATCAGCCTCAACCCCGTCGCCGAGTCATTGACGGGATGGACTAGCAGCGAGGCAATGGGGCTGCCACTGACAGATGTCTTCCACGTTGTCCACGAGCGAAGCCGCCAGCCGATCGAAAACCCCGCATTAAAGGCGATCAACGCAGATATCGTCGTCGGGTTGACTAATGACATTGTTCTCATCAGTCGAGATGGGGCGGAACGACCAATTGACGACAGTGCGGCACCGATCCGGCACGGGGATAAAGAGATCGTCGGTTGTATCCTCGTCTTCCGCGACATCAGTGATCAGAAAGCCCAACAGCAGGCGGTCGCCGCCAGTGAGGCACGACTTCGAAGGGTTTTCGAGTCGAACGTGGTCGGTATGATCCGCTGGGATCTTGACCGCAGTCTGATCCTGGACGCGAATGACACGTTCCTCCACATGACCGGTTATACCCGCGACGACATTTCCGCAGGGCGTCTGAACTTCCGCGATATGACTCCGAGTGAATGGCGTTCTCGCAATGAGGAAGGCATCCGCACCATCCGAACGGAAGGTCATGCCATGCCCTACGAGAAGGAGTACTTCCGCAAAGATGGTTCTCGCGTGCCCCTGATTATCGCCGGGACGCGCTTTGATGACTCGCCGTCCGAAGGGATGTCGCTCATCATCGATATTTCCGACCGGATTCGCGCAGAGCAGGAAATTGCTCGCATGGCTGCGGAATCGGATCGTCAACGGCGACTCTATGACACCGTCTTGTCGAACACGCCTGACTTCGTCTATGTCTTCAGCCTGGATCACAGGGTTCTCTACGCCAACGACTCTCTCATCAAAATGTGGGGACGGGGCCGGGATGGGGCGATCGGCAAAACATTTCTTGAGATCGGTTATGAGCCGTGGCATGCCGAGATGCATGAACAGGAAATTGATCGAGTCAGGGCCACCAAACAGGCGATCCGGGGTGAGGTCCCCTTCACCGGAACGAATGGACGACGACTTTATGAATACATCTTTGTGCCGGTCTTCGGGGCCGACGGCGAAGTGGAAGCTGTCGCAGGAACGACCCGTGACGTGACTGAGCGGCGGGAAGCGGAAAAGGCAATTCGATCCACGGAAGAGCGATTGAGAACCGCCTTGACTGCGGCCCGAATGGTCGCCTGGGAGTGGACCCCCGGTAACGGAAAACTTCGAGTATCTGCGAATGCGGCGGACGTCTTCGGCCTGCCAGAAGGGGAAAGCTTAAGGGGCATTGACCAGGGGCTGGCATTGCTGCATCCCGACGACGTCGGACAGTATCAGGCCACCTTCCAGCAGGCGATTGAAACCCGAGCCGGTTACCTCACGTGCTATCGTTTAATCCGCCCCGACGACGGTCGGACGATCTGGATTGAGGAACGCGGACACACCGTCTTCGACCAGCCTGACGGCGGTGTGAGGTTGTTCGGTGTCGCGATGGATGTGACCGAGCGGAAACGCGCGGAAGAGCAGCAGGCGTTTCTCGTTCGTCTGGCGGATACGTTGCGACCTCTGTCAGATCCGGTGGAAGTCCAGTTGAAGGCCAGCAGACTACTGGGTGAATACCTGAAGGCGAACCGAGTCGTTTACTTTGAGATTCGCGATGATGAGTACATTATTGAGCAGGATTACACATCCGGTGTCAGTCCACTGGCCGGACGGTATCACGTCTCGGTGTTCGGCCCTTCTCTTCACAAAGTGTTGCTGGATGGCCACACGAATATCGAGTCGGATGCAACCACCGAACCCGGGCGGTCAGCAAGTGAGCGGGCGGCATTTGCGGGGATCCAGGTTCGAGCTCATGTGGACGTTCCCCTGGTCAAAAGTGGCCGTTTTGTGGCGGGGTTAACGGTCCATTTTTCGGAACGACGAGACTGGACACGGGAAGAAGTCGCTCTCATCCAAGAAACTGCTGAACGGACGTGGACCGCGGTTGTGAAGGTCCGCGCTGAAGTCGCATTGCGTCAAAGTGAAGAGCAGCGGCGCTTGGCACTCGACGCGGCTGAGTTGGGGGCGTGGCATCGCGACCTGGTGACAGGCAATTTTACGACAGACGAGAGATTCCGTGTCATCGTGGGGGGCTCAACCGAACCGATGGATTACGAAGCGACCTTCCTTCGCATTCATCCGGATGACCGTGAACGGGTCCAAAAAGCGGTGTCGGCAGCCACCAGTTCCGTGGATCGAGCACTTTACAATGAAGAATACAGGGTCGTTAACCCGGACGGTGCGGTGCGCTGGGTCTTGGCTAAAGGAAAAGCCAATTATGATCGCGAGAGACCTGAGCGGCTGGTGAGTTTTGATGGGACGGTTGCGGATATCACGGCTCGTAAATTGATCGAAGAAGAGCGTGAGCGACTGGTGGGCCAGCTACGTGAAGCTGACCGGCGAAAGGACGAGTTTCTGGCGACGCTGGCTCACGAGCTCCGTAACCCGCTCGCCCCGATTCGGAACGGCTTGGAAATCCTTCGCCTTGCTGGTGCGACGGGGACGGTTGACGAGGCTCGCATGATGATGGAACGCCAACTGGGTCAGATGGTCCGGTTGGTGGATGATTTGCTCGATGTGAGTCGTGTCACACGCGGAAAATTACAACTCCGGCGGGAGCGACTGGAACTTCGTTCCGTGATCGACGCTGCACTGGAGACCACTCGACCTGTGGTGGAGCAGGCGGGCCAGGACCTGGTTGTCTGTCTTCCAGAAACACCGGTGTATGTCGAAGGGGACTTTACTCGCCTGGCGCAGGTCATCTCGAACCTGTTGACCAACTCCGCTAAGTACACGCAGCGAGGCGGTCACATTCGTCTCAAGCTCGTCAACGATGACGACACGGCGGTCATCTCGGTCGCAGACGACGGCATCGGCATCCCGCCGGAAATGCTCTCCGAAGTCTTCGAGATGTTTATCCAAGTGGATCGGACGCTCGAAAAATCGACGGGGGGGCTGGGGATCGGACTGTCACTGGTGAAGGGACTCATCGAGATGCACGGCGGCTCGGTCCAGGCGAAGAGCGAAGGAGAAGGCAAAGGGAGCGAATTTTCGGTCCGTTTACCCACCCTTCCGTCGAGCGTCGAAGTGCCTCATGTGGATAACGGAGTGGTTGATCACGCTGTCCCGTCAGACAGTCGCCGGATTCTGATTATCGACGACAACGCAGACTCCGCGAACTCGCTCGGCAAGTTTCTCGAAATCATGAACAACGAGGTCCAGATTCGTTACGACGGCGAAACCGGGATCGCCGGGGCCGATGAATTTCGGCCGGGGGTGGTGGTCTGCGATATCGGAATGCCGAAAGTGAATGGCTACGACGTTGCCAGACGAATTCGAGCCGAGCCCTGGGGACGTGACATGATTCTGATCGCTCTCACGGGTTGGGGGCAGGAAAACGACCGGAAAAAAAGCTCTGACGCCGGATTCGATTATCATCTCGTCAAACCGGTCGAACCTGCTTCGCTGATGAAGCTGATCGCAGTCGATCCCTAGCTTTCCCGACTTCGAAATTCATCCTTCTGCCGGTTACCTGTACTACTCGTTGTGCACGCCGCAGGAGAGAGCGTACCATACGTCGGTCAGGCGATCAGAGGAAACTTCTTGTCAGGCACGAGTCAGGCCCAAATCTGCTGGAAGCTTCGTCGATTCTGCATGCAGGAAAACGCAGCCTGAACGGACCATGTTGAGCAAGTCGATGGAACCACGACGTTCACTTGTGGACCGGCAACGTGGAACGAGAAGTCTGAATGAATTGTGGTACCGACCCGGCGAGTGCCGCGCTTTGGGATCCGCCGCCTCACATCAATGCAGCGAGATTCCATGACCGAACCGTATTGTCCCAGCCCGCCGACAGCAACCAACCCGAATCTGGCGTAAACGCCAATCTCGGACCAGGCCCGTGTGTTCGCTCAGGCTTGAGATCTCTTCGCTTGCCGCCACATCCCAGACGTGGATGCCGCAGTTGACTTTCGACTCATGTCCGCCACGATCATTTCCGCCCCCCCGGCCGCAAGTAATCAACCACCGGGACTGAAGGTACAGCAACGCGTCGAATCTGGAGATGTCAATCTTCATGCCGCATGATTACTAGCCACCCGGCCCCCGGCGGCAAATCGCCGTTCAGGTTCCGTTGCGACACCGCGCATGGGTCTGGGCCAGGGTAATGCACGACCTGACCGCACACACGTTTGGTCAGTCATTGCCGTTCATGATGATGGTGATTTCTCCCGTCGAGCAGTTACCGCCGCTGGGGAGAGTGTTGTGACTGAGGAGAACGGCAATCGCATGCGATGGGGATTCGGCGGGCGATGCGGCTTCCAGGTCGCGTTCGACCTCTTCATGGGAGCTCCGTCATTTTAAGCGGGTGCAACCGGCGCACAGCGCGTAAAAAACACCCCATGCCGAGGGGACATGGGGTGCTTCGTAATTCATCGAATCTCGAGGCAGGCTCTTGGGACTACTCGAGGATGGTCTTGGTTTCGCTGACCAGCTTGGCGATGGTTTCGTTGTTGAGGTCGGAAGCGTTCAGGCCCTGGCTGACCTTGACCTTACCATCGACCCACATCATGACGGTGACGTCGGCTTTGGTGTTGATCTTGTAGCCGTCTGGACCTTTGGTTCCCTTGAAGGTGGTCAGTGGCATCTGGCTGATTTTGTGCTTTTCAGCAGCGGCGGTGAGGCTGGCAGCGGCCTTTTCTGGATTCTCAGACATCAGCACGACAAAACCGGCCATCTTCTGATCACGGTTCTTGGCGACGACGTTGTCGAGTTCCTTCGACAGCTTGGCAACTTCTTCGGTCATTTCTTTTGCGAAGATGCTGACAACTGGCTGGTTTCCGTAGCGGCAGCGATAGCAGAGTTCATCACCGTCTTTGTTTGGCCCGGTCACGTCTTTGACGTTGAATGCGGGAACGCCCTTTCCCTTTTCAAGACCTGACTGGATTTCTGCGGCCATGGCGAAGCTGGCAGTGGCGACAAGCACGGCTGCAAACGTTGCGAAACACTTCTTCATCGATGATTCCTCCGTCGAACAATTCAGTATTCGAAACCTCATGGTGCCAGCAAGATTCCACTCGCACCCCACAACAGCCATTGTACAAAGTTGGATTCAATCGTCGAGCGACACGTAGGGTTTCAACGGTTTTAACACCAATGCCGGACCCGCACAGATGTCCAATCAAACTCACGTCCCATTCTGTTTTCGTCGAGATTGCGCCTGAAGTAATTTCCTTCGCAGGACGAACCTGAATTCCAGCTGAGGGCTCGGACGGGTAACCTGCCCGATGCGGGGACAATGTGACGTCGTCATCGTCCTTCGGGTATGGCTCACGCGGAAGGAAGCCGATGTGTATTATGAGACTCTTCGTCGGAGGATCTGAGCGAGTTGTGTCACTGTGTTTCTCTGCATCGGGGGTTCGTTGACCATGTTCGAGCGACTGACTTCGATTGAGCCTCTTACCGATGCGTAACCCCACAAAACTTTACCTGGCATTGACCAGCCGATCCGATGGCGACGCCGTAGACTCAATCCGTCCGGCCATCATCGAGTTTCTGCGGAACCAGGCGGACGTTGAGCTGGATGTCTTCGGCACGCCAGATGAATTGGATATCGGTGACAAACATTTTGATATCGTGATCGTCCTGGGGGGCGATGGAACGATCTTACGGACGTGTCGACAATTGGGGGCAAAGCAACGTCCTATCCTGGGGGTCAATCTCGGACGTCTTGGATTCCTTGCTGACCTGTCACCGGACGAATTTCAGGTGATGTTCCCCCGTTTTCTGGCGCGCGATTACCAGGTGATTGACCACCTGATGTTTGAGTGCCGACTCATCCGTGAGGATGGAACCGAGCAGCGGCACTTGGGGCTGAATGAAGTGTCAGTCCTCACCGGTTCCGCATTGCGAATCCTGCACATTCGTCTGGCAATCAATGGTGAGATCGTTACGACGTACCGGTGCGACGGTTTGATCATCAGTACTCCCGTGGGATCGACAGCGCACAGTCTGGCTGCGGGTGGACCGCTGCTGCGTCAGGACCTGCAGGCTTTTGTGATCACGCCCATCTGTCCGCACACCTTGACCAATCGTCCGCTGGTTGACCGAGCCGATTGTGTCTACACGCTGACTCTGCCCGAAGTCCCTCATGGGGCGACGCTGGTGATCGATGGCCAGATCAAGGAACGGCTGCAAGAGGGAGACCGGATCGAAATCCGGCGGGCCGATGTGAGCTTTCAACTTGCGCGGCTGCTCGATCACAGTTACTACGACACGCTCCATCGCAAGTTGGGCTGGGGTGGGCAGACTGTTTACGAAAAGCGTTCCAACCTGAAGGGCTCGTGAAACGTTGAATTTCCCTCGCTCCGGAGAGCTTCGTATACTATTGTGAGTTGGCCAAGCCGACCGCCAATGAACTTTACTCGAGCGAACCATGCCCTTTTCCGAAACAATCCGGACGATTCGACTGGCAATGAAGAGCTTGCTTCTGCACAAGCTCCGGTCGGGCCTGACAATGCTCGGGATCGTGTTCGGGGTCTTCTCTGTGATCGCGATGCTCGCGATCGGCGAAGGTGCCAGTGCTCAGGCTCAACAGCAGGTCCTGGCGCTGGGGGCAACTAATATCATTATTCTCACCGTGAAGCCCCCGGCAGATACCCAGTCTTCGGGCAGCGGTGGCAATCGTGGTGGACGCTCTGGCTTCGTTGTTCCGCAATACGGTCTGCTGAGAAGCGACTATGATTTGTTGACGAAGACGATCCCGACGATTACCGGCGCCGTCCGCATGCGTGAAATCGTCAGCGAAGCCCGGTATCTGCAGAACACGATCAACGCGCGTCTGGTGGGAAGCACTGCAGAATACATGGACATGAACCAACTGGTGGTCATGCGGGGCCGTTTTCTCACAAATGAAGATGAGGACCTGGTGGCGAACGTCGCGGTCCTGGGAGCGGAAACCGCGGCGACGCTCTTCCCGTTCGAAGATCCGATTGGCAAAGCGGTCCTGGTCAGAAACGCCCGTTACATGATTGTCGGGGTGATGAAGTCGCGTACCTCATCGGCAGCCATCGGGGGGAGCTTTTCGGGGCAGGAGTACAACAAGGATATCTACATTCCTCTCAGCACTTTCCGAAGCCGGATCGGGGACATGGTATTCACCCGCATGAGTGGAACGTTCTCTGCAGAGCAGGTGGAACTCAATCAGATCACGCTGAAAGTGCGGTCGCGGGACGATGTGGTTCCGACGTCGGAAGTGGTGAAAGAATCACTGAAGCGGACGCATGCAGGAAAGGCTGACTTTGATGTCATCGTCCCGCTGGAACTGCTGAAACAGGCCGACCAGATTCGTCAGATCTTCAATATTGTGCTCGGTTCGATCGCTGCCATCAGTCTGGTGGTGGGTGGCATTGGCATCATGAACATCATGCTGGCGACCGTCACCGAACGGACGCGTGAAATCGGGATTCGTCGAGCGCTGGGAGCACGTCAACGTGACATCATCAACCAGTTTCTCATGGAAACAATTGTGCTTTCCGGTGCCGGGGGGATTATCGGCATTTTGATGGGACTGGCGACGCCATTGGCGTTTTTCGGGATCAAGCACGTGGTGCAGAACTACATTCTCGATCGAACTTCGGGCGATTCGCCGATGGCCAAGATGTTCACCGATATGGAACCCCGGATCGCGATCTGGAGTCTTCCAGTCGCGTTTGGGATCTCGGTGTCGATCGGAGTCATGTTCGGAATCTATCCCGCCCGTTCTGCCGCCCGGATGGACCCCATCGAAGCGTTGCGGCACGAATAAGATCTGGCCATGATTTGAATCCCTCAACGACACCGATCGTCCGTTGAAATCTCTCTTTGTAAATCGGAACTGAAGATGGGTCCCTCGCCGTTCGTTCGTTTGCATCTGAATGATAATATCGCCGTGGCCGCGAGGCATGTTCCGCTGGGAACATCGTTCCGGTTTGACGACTCGAACGAGTTCTTTGCTCGAGAAGCGATCGACATGGGGCACAAGATTGCCTTACAGCCGATCGAACAAGGGCAACCAATCAAGAAGTTTGGCCAGACAATCGGATTTGCCTCGCAGCCGATCCCGGCCGGAAGCTGGGTCCATGTCCACAACGTCGTCGCAGGTAATCTGAGCCTCGACTACGCATTCTGTTCGGAAGTCCCCCCCGAACCGAGTCTGATCGAAGGCCGTACGTTTCAGGGGTATCGCCGGCAGAACGGCAAGTTCGGGACCCGAAACTATATCGGGATTGTCTCGACCGTGAACTGCTCGGCAACGACCTCCAAGTATGCAGCGGACAAGTTCAACCAGGAATTGCTTGCCGAATTTCCCAATGTCGACGGGGTCGTGCCCCTGATCCACAAAGGTGGCTGCGCCATTCAATACGGTGGTGAGGACCATCAGCAGTTGACGAGAACTCTGGCGAATGTGGCCCGCCATCCTAATATCGGTGCCTACATCGTCATCGGACTGGGCTGCGAGACTGCTCAAGCGTCGTTCCTGATGGAGAACGGGGGCCTGCTGCAACTGGGGAACTCCCCTTCCCCGAATCAGCCGCTGGTGATGAACATTCAGGATCAGGGAGGTGTTGCCAAGACGGTGGCGCGGGCGGTGGCACAGATTCGCGAAATGCTGCCGGAAGTGAATCGGGCCCGTCGCGAGGCGATTCCGGTTGCCGAGCTGATGCTGGGACTGGAATGTGGTGGAAGCGACGGCAACAGTGGTACGACGGCGAATCCAGCATTGGGTTACTGCAGCGACATGCTGGTCGCACACGGCGGGACTTCGGTCCTTTCGGAAACGCCCGAAATCTACGGTGGCGAGCACCTGCTGACGCGGCGATCCGTCACACGTGAAGTGGGCGAGGCACTGCTGGAACGAATTCGGTGGTGGATCGATTACACCGCTAAGTTTGGTCAGCGGATCGACATCAATCCATCGGTCGGCAACAAGAAAGGTGGCCTCACCACCATCTACGAAAAGTCGCTCGGAGCCATCGCCAAGGGAGGAACTTCTGCTCTCAAGGGAGTCTACCTTTACGGCGAAGCGATCAATCAAAAAGGATTCGTCATCATGGACACCCCCGGCTACGACCCCGCGTCGGTGACCGGGCTGGTCGCTGGGGGAGCACATGTGGTCTGCTTTACCACGGGCCGCGGAAGCTGTTACGGGTGCAAGCCGGTTCCAACAATCAAGATTGCCACGAATACCCCGATGTATGACCGGATGATTGATGACATGGACATCAACGCAGGCAAAATCCTGGACGGTGTTCCGCTGAAAGAAGTCGGACGCGAGATCTTCGAAGAAGTCATCGCCGTCGCCAGCGGTAAGAAGACGAAGAGTGAACTGCAGGGGATCGGCGACGAAGAATTCCACCCATGGACGTTTGGTCCTACAACCTGATCCCGGATCTGGCCGTAACCGCCGGCGAGTGAATCAAATGATTCTCTCGCTGTGACGTGAGAACAACCATCCCCTGAAGCAATCAATAAACGCTTCAGGGGACGTTTTCCTTCGATTGGCGTGGTCTCTTGACCGATTCGTTACACGATCGGTCCGAGCTCACCCTGTCATTTCGACTGGCCGCTGAAATGGCGATTCAGGAGTGCCATGTTCTTGCGGTTGGCCTTCCAGGCGGCGTCAAAGACGTCGCCCACCAGTGGAACGGCACCCACTGAAACGTCGACAACGACGTTCCACATCATGCGTGCAATCAGCCACTTGGGAGCGCCGAGCCGTTGAGCTTCGCGGACCAGCCAGATGGAGATTCCTCCACTCACGAAGTCGCCGATGCCGGGGACAAGTCCGATCAGGGCATCCAGGCCGAACTGGATGTTCGTTCCAGGCAGTTTGAACTGTCCGTCCAGAAGTTCAGCAATTGCCTGAAGCTGCTGAATCCGCTGTTGACGCTCCGAGTTCGAGATGACCTCGGGTTCAACAGTCGCTTTTTTCGTAGTCGGACTGATCACCTCGACTTGCGTCGAGGGACGCCGATTGATCACAAAAGGGTTCAGAGTTGCCATAGTCGTTTTCCTTCACCGTGAGCGAGGGACGCCGAATCTCTGCGGGGCCGTGTCCGCAAGCAAACTGACTGACAAACTGCCAATGCAATGCCAAACCGCATAAAACCGCGACATGCCAGATTTCGTGCGAACCGATCAAGCCAGGAACGAGCGCCGGATCGCGGCGGATCAGGACAATCGCTCCGATGGTGTAGGAGAGTCCCGAAAGGACGGCGGGTTTCACGAATTTCCAGCCATAACGCCGCCAGAGGACGATTGCGGAAAACACGCTGCCCCAGCCGAACAGCAGAAAGAATGCGATTCCCGTCACCCCGGGCGACGTCCCGCAGAACAATAATCGCCAGAGTATTCCGGTGACGGCGACGAACCAGATCAGTGCCAGCGCTCCCCAGCGCGCAAGGCCAGTGAAAAGGATCGTATGAACGGGAGTCATACTCCCTGCAATCAGGAGAAATACGGCGGCCACGTCAGCCCGCAAAAAGAATTCTCTGAGGGGACCGGGCCAGAAAATATGGTAGGTGCCGCTGAGAAGTAAGAGGATCACTGTTGCGATCCCAAACGTGGCCAGGCCGGCGACCCGGACGGGATCACCTCTCCCTTGCCTGATCAAGGGGATCGTTAATCCCGCAAAGACGCCTGCGCCCAGGTAATGACTCAGAGAACAAAATGGCTCACGAACTCCCAGCCAGGGCCAGACGTCGATCGGGTGGATATCGGGTGTCAGACTGACGCCTCCTTTTGCATCTCCGCTTCAACAGCCGCTTATTGCGATCACGATCACTTAAATGGTCAGGGCCCGGACTCCCACGCCATTCTGTCGCCTGGCCCGACTTGTTTCAGTGTCATTCTGGCAGTTCGTACGGCTTGCGGTACTGGCTCCTCAGCCATTGGTTGGCTGATTCATTGTTGGTGAATCGTTCCGTGCTGGCGTCCCATTCCAAAAACGATTTGGTCCTGTGAGCGATATTGGCGATGAGTGCGGCTGACGTGCACCGATGCCCGTATTCGATATCGCAAGGAGGCAACTGCCGCGTCTTGACGCTGTCGAGGAACGTGCGGGCATGGTCCGCATCGCGAACCACCCCTGCGGCCTTCTGCGGTTCGATGACAGGCGCCTCGCCGACGCGCCATTTTTCCAGATGGCGTCCGATGGGGGAACGGACCGCGAACTCATTCGGAGCGAGTTTGTCGGGCACAATCTCAAACCCGTGGGTGCTGAAATACATTGTTCCCTTGGTACCGCGGAACTCGATTTCGCACGGCTGACCGCTCGGAGATGCTCCGTTGGCGTTGATCTGGGTGAACATGACGAGAGTGTCGCTGGGGTAATGCCAGACGACTTCCATGGTGTCGGGAATGTCGCGGTTGTCGAAGTTGGCAAACTTTCCGCCCATCGCCATGACGGCAAGAGGAGCGTCGACTCCCAGTGAACGATGAATCTGTGCGAGATAATGCACACCCATATTCGTCAGTTGTCCGCCCGAAAAATCAGAGAACCAGCGGAAACGGTAGAAAGTTCGATTCTTGTTGTATTTGCGTTTCCTGGCGGGGCCCGTCCATGCGTCCCAGTCGAAGTCCTGTGGTGGTTCTTCGTCGGGAGGATTACCGATTCCCTTGGGCCATTCGTTCTGGACGTGGAAGCATCTGACAACCGTCACTTTGCCGATGGCTCCGTCGCGGATCAGCTCTGCGGCGACCCGGCAATGCTCGGAGGACAGACGCTGAATTCCGACCTGGGCAATCCGATGATTCTCGCGAGCCGCCTTCACCATGGCCCGTCCCTCATTGACGTAGAGTGACGCAGGCTTTTCGACGTAGACATCCTTGCCAGCCTGGCACGCGTGAATCATCTGAAGTGCATGCCAGTGGTCTGGGGTGGCAACGACCACGGCGTCGATGTCGTTTCGGTCCAGCAATTTTCGATAGTCGGTGAACTGTTCGGGACGGGTGCCGATCCGGCCCGCAGCGTACTCGCGATACGGCTCGTGCAGATCACATAAGGCAACAACCTCACAATCCTGCTGAGCGAGAAAACCGCTGAGGACCTGATCACCCCGGTTGCCCAGTCCAATGAATCCGACTCGCACCCGTTCATTCGCACCGAAAACGCGTTGCGAACTGGCAGCCGTCGCGACGGCCGCAGCGATCGTGGTTTTAGCAAACGTTCGACGGGAGATCCCAGACATCGATTGATCCTTAACCGAAGGAATAGAGACACTCGAAAATCGACATGACGTTAACACGAATGAGAGATCGCTGATGCCAGTTTCCCTTGGCCTGCAACCTTTTCCAATACTGATCTGACGAGATTTGCCCACAGCAACCGTTTCGGCGTCGGTCTCGTCTCGTTGCATCCGTCCGGGGACCGCGAGCGGGCGAATGAAGAGATGGCAATGGACGCGTCCTTTTCGCCGTCACTCCATTCGGAGCCTCATACGAGTGA
Organism: Schlesneria sphaerica; assembly: GCF_044336245.1. NCBI lineage: Bacteria > Pseudomonadati > Planctomycetota > Planctomycetia > Planctomycetales > Planctomycetaceae > Schlesneria > Schlesneria sphaerica. Next base: position 110,003 of record NZ_CP172346.1, read on the forward strand.
GGGAGCTCGACCTGTAAGTGACGGAAGTAAACCCGGCAGCGGTTGCGGGTTTTCAATGCCTCCGCCTCCGCGACTGCACACGGTTATTCCTTGTCTTGGGCTGGTTGGGCCAGGTGTTTGTCGAACCAATCTGCCAGCGTCAGCAGATCCTTGCCGATGTCGGCCCATCCGTGCCCCTGTCCCTTTTTGACCACGAGTTCACAGGGGACGTCATTTTCCTTGAGTTTTTCGATGATGATTTCGGCTTGCTGAATGGGAACCAGGAAGTCCGCATCGCCGTGAACGATCAGTGTGGGGGCATCGTCCTTGGAGACGTGGTTGACCGGCGAAATTGATTTACCGATCTCGATAATGCGATCTTCGTCGGTGATCGGGATAAAGGCCTTTTTCGCCTCGTCATAGACGTGAAAATCGAAGGGGGCGCGGAAGTCCTTGAGAATTCCTCGTCCGAGTGCGTTTTCCCCCGGTTTGCCGTAGTTCAGAAAATCGGTTGGCGGAAAGAAGCAGGCGACGGCCTGGACGCGACTTGATTCGCGTTCGACCGGATCTGTCGCGGCGGAATTTCCCTCAGTTCCTGCTGTACCGATCATCAATGAAATGTGGCCACCGGCAGAAGCTCCGCAGATCCCGATTCGATTGGGATCGATCTTGTATTCGGCGGCTCGACTGCGAATGAACCGAATCGAGCGGTTCATGTCTTCGAGGACTTCAGGGATCGTGAACTTGGGCTGGCTGCCATGCACGACCGTGAAGACGGTGTAGCCCCGCTTCAAAAATTCATTGATGAAGCCAAGGTTGATATGGTCGTGAGACGAATACCATCCGCCACTCACCACAAAGACAATGGCTGCCCCCTTGCCCGGCTTTCCCTCGTCGGACTTGGGGCTGAAGACATCCAGGGTCAGGGCCGTGCCGAACTTACGACCGTAGATCACGTCCTCTTTTCTTGTATGTGGTTCCTGCGCAATCGACGCGGTCGATGTCCATTGCAGTACGACGGTCAGGCACAATCCAAGGGTGAGAAACTGCTTCATCAATAGCTCCCTGCAGGTCTTTGGGACACGAGGCAAAATCAGCGACGAACGGCAGACGCAACGCATAAAGGTCGTTGCCTAAGCTACCCCGAATTCCGCCGGTTCCGCAAACGAATGATCGCGACTGATCTGTTGAATTCAGGACGCTTCGCTTCGGTCCACATGTTCGGTACCGGGTCGACTCCGATGCCCCCGACCGCCCTATCCGTCAGCCCGTTGTCGTGAGCCGGAGGTCGCTGCTACGCAGAAGAACTTCGCCGCTGGCTGAACGCAATGCACGAGACGACTGGGGACCTAACCGGTTTACAACCGCGATTGGCGGTCCGGGAATGACATGGGAAAGCCGTAAGGGACAGGGCAGCGCAGGAATGCTCAAACGAAGCCGACACGTCTCAGGAGATGGGCGGGACAGAATCGTCGGGTTGCTGTTGACCTCGCCCCTGCGAAATCGACCTGTCGACGGAGTGAGTCGCCACTCCGTTTTGAACCTTTTCGGTCTGTGTTGATGCGGATTTCTGAAGCTTTTCCGGACAGAATGGATCGCGGACAGAATGGTCGAAATACCCTGCTTTGACCGAGCGAATTCACGGTTTGGAAGTTTTCATAAATAATTCTGAAAAATTCGGTGGCCGATTCGGACGACCGGTCTAGACTCAGAACGTGGTCGGAAAGAAATGAGTCGCACAACCCGAGACGTCTTCCAAAGGTCACCGGGATGGAGCACAAAGGCATTAAGCCTTCATTGATTTCAAGATCAATCCCGCGAGTGATGACTCCCGGGAGCGCATCCAGCGAAGACAACAACTTCTGTGTCGTTCGCTGAGCATGCGACGCTCGATCTGGTTTACGGTCCTGAACTCTGGTCGTGAATCGAATCTGTTTGCGTTCGGGATCATCGTCCGTCTTGTGTGCCCTGGCCTCATGTGAAGGCCCGGCGTGCGCTTTGTGCGTTGTTGCTATGTCGTGTTGTTAACGATTTTAACTTTCAATCTTTGTGACGGAATTCGGTGGCTGATGCTGCAGCACCCGAAATTGACAGTCACCAATAAATCCAGGAAGGGCCTGCAAATGTTGAACTGGAAGAATCTCGCGACGCTGTCCGCTCTGTATGCCTTCGGGGCCTCTCAAGCTCAGGCGGAAGTTGTTCTGGAGCTTGCTCCACGAATTCAATTCGCAGAGATCACTCCAGACGGTGTTCAATCAAAAGCAGCTCTCTCGACCGCGACGGTGGTTGGGTTTGATCTGGAATACCGTGCTGCCCAGTTCCCAAACGCGGCCGAATTGCTCGCTAATGATCTGCACGATGCGAAGCTGGTTCCTGAAAAAGAAATTCTGAGTCCCCGTGGACCACGCAAGAGTGCGATGCCTGCTTTCGACTACACGAAAGGTGGCCTGGGATTCAAAGAGACCGGTCGGTCTGTCACCCAGTTGGCTGCCGTGTCGCCAATCCCACCGGCTGGTTCGGAGAGTGAGCCAGTCTCGATGTTCGGACAGTTCGCTCAACGCTGGAAGAATTCTCCCAGCAGCGAATTGAGTGGAAGTCACGCGAGTGCGGGTGAGCAAGGAGCGACTGATCTGTCCCAAGCCGCGGTGAAGTCTTCGGGGATGCCGCTGATTGGCTACGGGGCCGCGAGTGCGTCGCTGATGGGTGTCGCAGTTGGAATGCGACGACGATGGCTGGGGAAGCGTGTTGCTGAATAGTGGTGAGTGGTCTGACCTTTCGTCCGGCGACGCACAGTCGGGACGGTGCACGATCCCGAAATCTCAAACAGGGATCGTGCAATGAGTGAGACGTGACCGGGCCTTCCACCAAATGTGGGATGCCCGGGTAAACGTCTTTGATCGCTGCGCTGATCGAAGCCGGGGGCTCGACCGTGATTCGCTCAGACGCCGAATGGTAACGGGATGTGCCAGGGTTAACGAGCCTGATTGGGGTTCGATGCTCGATCGTTTAGGAAGACTCGGAAAGCATTGGGAGTTCCGAGAATGTTCGACAGGTGTTGCTGGTAAGGTAGAGCTCTATGATGTTGAAAAAAACTCTTCTCGTTGCATTGATGGCCGTGGTTGCGGTGTTGCAGAACGGTCAGGCCGATGCTGGCATCGTCAGCTATTCGGCCACCGTGTCTCCGCAGCCGACGTCGTTTGAAGAGATGGTGTCGCTGCAAAAGTTTGATTCGTCACTGGGAACGTTGACGGGGGTGACGGTGTCATTCAGTGCCGACGTCAATGTCGTCGTCTCGGTCGCGAATTTCACCGGCAAGAGTCAGGGATTCACCAACGCTCAGGCAGCGGTTCCGTTCAGCGTGATCGCTCCCGATGGGTCATCGGTTTCGGGAACTGCGACCGCTTTCTTCGGTTCCGGAACCGTTGCGTCAGGAATTGGCCCGTACAACTTCCCAGGCACCCCGACTCACACCACGGGGCAGTATACTGTTGCCTCATCCAACTGGTCTGATTTTATCGGCACTGGGGTGGCTTACGCCGATTTCAAGTTTGTTGGGAGCGAAGGTACGTTCAATGGAACTGCTGCCAATGGCGTCTACTTCGGGGGAAACGCGATCGCCAGCGGTGAGATTACGATCACCTACGAGTACACGTCAGTTCCCGAACCGTCAACTTTTGCACTCGGTGCGACGGGACTGGCCGCCGCGGGGTTTGGATTTGCCCGACGGCGACGACAGACGCAAGCTGTCTGATTGACACTTGCGCTGAATGAGCGCGGACCTCGGGATCGACGTGGTCGTTCACGTTCCGATTTTTTTTGATTGCCACTGCATCGTCTTTCAACGCTGCAGTGGCATCTTGCGCTTCGTCTTCAGATTGAATGCGTATGCCGCCGCACCCTTTAGGAACTGTGCGCTCTCCGGGGATCTCGAAGGATCATCGATTCTGAACTGCCGCAGCGGCTGAATCGATAACCTGTATTGACCCTGGTCCTTCGTTTCAAACGAACGCCCTTTGCGCCGCGCGATCTCTCACCCCATGGCACGGCAGGTTCATTGTCTCTCGCGACCTCTTTCACGCGCTGTCTGACACTCGGAAAACGCGATCCATGACTTTCGCGGAAAGTCGCTCGGTCCGCTGCAGCAATCTGCGTTGCTCGTCCCAGTCGATCCAGGTCTCTGAGGATTCTGGGACTTGCTGTCGATCCCCCTGGCCTGCACATTCCCTCAGGGGACTGATTTCCGTACGGGGGGAAAACCGATAACAGAACCGTCACTGACGGAACTCCGATGGCAACCCGCTAGAGAAATCGGGGCCAGAACGGGCAGGTTGGTCTGATCTCGAAGTTTTTCAGTTCGAATATTGTCGTCATGGGGCCGGACGCCCGGTGCAGAGCAATCGACCGTCTAGCGTCGCCATCTGGCTCCCTGTCAGGAGTTACAAAACGAGGACGACGTCGTGTACGCATGGCAATCGCACTTGTTCCCGGCATTCATTACGAGTATGAATGAAATATTGACGACGTTGCTGAACCCTGCCGGTAAAAATCCACTGTATTTCCCACCGACTCCCGCGAGGTTTTCTGATGATTCAACCCCGTTTTGAACTCAGCCGCCGTCAAGTCCTTCGTATCGGTGCAGCAGGCGTCGCAGGAAGCGTACTCCCTTGTGCGTCCCGTAGAGCTTCAGCGAATCCGTCATACCGTACTGGTCGAGCCAAATCCGTGCTATTGGTGTTGCTCAGTGGCGGCCCCAGTCAGCTTGATATGTTTGACCCCAAACCGAATGCCCCGGCGGAAATCCGCGGAGAGTTTTCGTCGATTGATACGGCCATTCCCGGGGTTGCCGTTTGCGAACATCTGCCTAAGTTGGCCGAACAACTCGGTCGGTGGTCGATGATTCGTTCGCTGTCGCATGTCGAACACAATCATCTGCTGGCGACTCATGTGGCTCTCACCGGTCGACCGACCCCCATTCCTCGCGGCGGAAGCGACCTGGACCGAGTGGAATCGCGGTTTGATTTTCCGAACTTTGCGTCGGCCCTGGATTGGATGCGGCCACGGAATGATGGCATTCCGAATGGGGTCTCACTGCCGAATTACTTTATCGAAGGTCCACTGACCTGGCCCGGACAGTATGCGGGATTTCTCGGTCCGAAACACGACCCGTGGCAGATCAACCAGGACCCAAACGACCCCAACTTTGGTATCGATTCGCTTCGACTGCAACCGGGTGTTACGTCACCCCGTTTGATAGCTCGACAGCAGTTGCTGGAGGAAATGAATCGCAGCCCTGTCTCGCGCGACTCAGGCGGACGGATGAATTCATTCGGCGAGCAGCAGGAACTGGCGCTGTCGCTGCTGACTTCAGACCGGGTTGCCAAGGCATTCGATATTCATCGTGAAGATCCGGAAGTCCGTGAACGTTACGGTCGAAACAAGTTTGGTCAGTCCCTCCTGCTTTCGCGTCGATTGATCGAGGCGGGGGTGCCGATCGTTCAGGCTGCGATGGGAATCGTGCAGACCTGGGACACACACGTGGATAACTGGGGGCGCCTCAAGAATACGCTGCTGCCGCAACTCGACCGGGGACTTGCTGCGCTGATGGACGATTTGTCGTCTTCCGGGTTGCTCGATCAGACAATGGTGATGGTCATGGGCGAGTTTGGCCGTACGCCTAGAATTTCGATGCTTCCGGGTGAGTCGGTCCCCGGCCGTGACCATTGGGCACATGCCTATTCCGCTTTGTTTGCGGGAGCGGGAATCCGGGGTGGACAAGTGATTGGCCAAACCGATGAGATTGCCGCTTATCCGACGACGCGTCCCTGGTCTCCCGCGGACGTCTGCACGACACTATTCGATGCATTAGGGGTCAGCCCGGAAGAGTTAATCATGGATCCGCTCGGCCGACCAAACCATCTCATGAACGGAGAAGTCATTCAGCCCCTGTATACCGCAGCGAGTTGATGATTGACCGTTCCTGACTGGGAATTCGCTTTCTACTACTGAGGAGTGACGACAATGTTGCGAGTAATGAGTCTGATTGCCCTGTTGGGAACTTTTTCTGCCGGGATGGCGATGGCCCAGGAGAATGCCGCCCCGAGCGAGGCGGAAAAGACCGCGATCGCTGAAGTTCGCAAATCAGGTGGTCAGGTGATGGAACTGGCACAGAATGATTCGCGGCTGGACGTCGCATTCCATCTGGCCGACGGCAAAATCACCGACGAGAGCCTTGCACCACTTAAGAACCTCCCTCGGGTTGCACAACTGAACCTTCGCGGACGGGAAATTACCAGCGCCGGACTGGCACACCTGAAAGACCTCAAGGGACTCGTCCGACTGCACCTGGAGAAAACCAAGGTGACCGACGAGGGACTCGAGAACCTCAAGGGGCTCGAGAACCTCGAGTATCTCAATCTCTACGGAACCGCTGTCACCGATGCCGGACTGAAGCACCTCCATGGATTGAAAAAGCTCAAAAAGCTGTATCTCTGGCAGACCCAGGTGACCGACGCGGGTGTTGCAGAACTGAAGGCTGCGTTGCCAGAAATTCAGATTATTCGAGGAGTTGACCTCGCGAAACCAGCAGAAGAAAAGAAGGCTGAAGAACCCAAGCCGGAAGAGAAGAAGTAATTGCGTCAAAATGGGCTGCAGTAGCGGTGAGCGACGTCTCATGATGATACCCCACCGCTTTCGCAACCGCGGCGGCTGACCACAACTTAATGCCGCCTGCGTGACTGTTCTGCGAACTTGAAAAATCCCCTTGGCGAGTTACCTGTCTCGCCAAGGGGATTTTTCGTTGATGGCGGCAGGTTATGGCTCCCCGGTGAGTCTGCCGTCTGCCTCTCGTCAGTAACTTACGCGTGGCTGCGACGCTGTCGGCAGGGATGTCACATCTGCGGTCCCGAGTCGAGAAAGGGGTGAAAATTTTCCCTGCAACCAGAATTGTACCGTCCTAAAGCGGTCGGCCCTTGCGCTGTAGACATATAGAGGCGGTCGCTAACACCGAAATCGGCTGGAGCGGAGCTCCCCATCCGCTCTCATTTGTACAGGTCAATTTGCAGGGGGGCTAAAATGACAAGTCGCAATTCGACGAGTTTGGTGGTACCCATTTCACTACTCGCAACCTGGTACCTGTTCGGTTACCTGCTGGAACTGGCGCTGGTCAAGTCAATGTTTGGATGACTTGAACTGTATTTCACCGGTTAACGTGAATTCATCGTGACGCGCTTGAAGCGACGTCCGTCCCGGCTTCGCTGCGCGGGATCGTGAACTAAATCTCGGCAGCATAACTGCAAAAGCGTCTGCGGCGCGCGTGTAACCTGTCCCGCGTCCTTCTGAAGGTCATTTTTCACTCCATTCAGAATGGCGCTGCGTATGGCGAGTGCATGTGTGAGCCAGCGCTCACCACCAGCCACGCGACGCAGTTTCTCGACCCCTCACCGCATGGCTCCCTCAATCGCTTTGCATGAGATGCTGGCTGATTTGATCTGAGCTTCTTCTAAAACCCTTCCTGTTGGCTGACCTTTCTTGCTGTCTAAAGTGGGACGAAATTCGCGTATGCAGAGGTCGGCCGACGGTTGAGTCCATCGGTCGAGGCCTTGTGCGAACAAGTCGAGGCTGGACATCAGTCGCTTGTGACGGGATCGCAAAAATCGATCCCAAATGTCTGTATGCATGATCCGCGGAGCGAGTCCGTGCGTTACGGTGTTGCCCATGCTTTCTGTGAGAATAGGGCAACATCTTGGAATCGTGTTCGCAAGGGGATGGTCATGTCTACGGCCCCGGTAGTGAATGTGGAGGGACTCTGGTGTGCCCATTCCGCCCGATTCGTCTTGCGTGATCTGAATTTCCGTATTGAGCCTGGCGAAATTGCGATCATCGTAGGCATCAACGGGGTCGGGAAATCAACCTTACTTGCGACGATCGCTGGTGCTTTATCGGCGGCGCGCGGCAACGTCAGCGTGTTTGGGTATCCTCGACGTAAGTCCGTCGAGGCCGAGCGGGCGGCACGTCGGAAGGCTCTTTATCTGCCAGACGATGGATGGCTGCCCGGCGAACTTCAGGTCCGAGAATACCTCGATGCGGCAGCCGAACTTTTCGAGATCCCGATCGGAGAAGCAATTGATCAGATCGATGCGCTTCTGGAGCTGTTTTCACTGGACCGTTCTGAATTGCAATCGATAGGGAGTCTTTCGACGGGGCAGAAGAAGAAAGTCGGATTATGTGCAGCACTTCTGTCGAGACGAGAGTTATTGCTGCTTGATGAGCCGTTTTCAGGAGGTTTGGACCCCGCTGGCACGAGCGCACTGCGGAAAGTTTTAAAGCATCAATCGCGTGAACAGGGGAAGACGATTGTCCTGACGACCCCCGTAGCTGAAGTCGTTGCTGAACTGGCCGATCGCTTGCTCGTTCTCAGCGATGGTCGACTTGCCCACAACCTGGACCGGCAGTCTCTTGGAGATCTCCTCAATCAGACGGCTTTGTCAGCGGATGCACTCAACGACTTACTGTTTCCAGACGCGGTCCGACGCGTCCAACGATACCTGGAGCAATCGTCTGTTTCCGGGGCGAACTGCCCGTCGGAGGTATCCCGATGAAAGCGTTTCCTATTGAGCGGCTACCGGACGCTGGGCGTACCATGAAGCGTTTGCTGGTGTCCTTGATTATCTTTAATTTCTTCCCGTTGATACTCCTGTGGGGCATGCTGGTGCGAGATGCCCGACGATATGGTGATTCACTGAGCTACTGGGAAATCCTGTCCTCAGTTGGAGGAGTCATTTCCGTCGCAATCCTTGTGGGGAATTCAGCTGCTATCCTGATGTTCGCCTGGTTGCAACTCCGCAGCAGGAGCGTTCTCGCAGATGATGGAGCTGCCGCATGGATGTCGATTCACGGCTGGGAGGGCGAGGTTGAAAAGTTGCCACAGCGAGGGCTAACCCCTGTTTCAGAAGCGATCGGAGTCACTGTCGTCACGGTGATGTGTGGATTAATTGCTCCGCTCGCGTTTGTGCTGGTGCCAATGTGCTGGTCGGTTGGTCGTACCTTATTCCATTGCAGGGAACTCAGTGCAGAACGCCCCGGATTGTTTGGTGTCTACTGGCTGTTGCATGGGACGGCACTTCTGTGTTTCGCTAACGTGTGGGCAGGAGCTCTTCTGGTGATCGCAGGTGTCCTCGTGGGTGAGGCTCTGATGCACGTCTCTCTTACGAGAAAAGCCGAATTGATGTTGAGGACTGACCTCACGTCATTCTCTCGTCGCATGGGCGGGTCATTGACCGACCGTTTTCAATCGGAAACCTCTTCCCCGAAAGATCGAGCGCGTTCCTGCATCTACATCAGCAAGCTTGGTCAACTTCCACATGACAACGAATTTACCTGGAAAGGGGCGAGTTGGTTCGCGATCGTCGTGGGCTGGTCGACCTACTGCTTTACGACTTTGCTGGTTCCATTCGAACTTGTAAGCAGTACTTATGAAGAGAGTATCCCTCCTTCTCAGTTCGCAGGTGGAATGGTGCTACTTTTCATCGCAGTTGCCGGACTCATGCAAACGATCGAGATCTATGATCTGCGGGTCTGGCGACCCCGTTTGAGTTTTCTGACCCGACTGCAGTTATTTCGACCTGTCGTTTGGTCCTACGATCGAGCATTCGTGCCGTTGGTCGTCGTCAGCTGCATCGGGATCGTCAACCTGGCGTTCGTGAAGAATGAAACGCCTGCTGTCTTCGGTCTTCTGTCATTCGTGGCTGTACTGATTCTTCTCCGCGGACGAGTGAATCCTGAGGAGTGGCAGATGACTTCCGACTCGAGGCTGGACCCCTCTTTCTTCCGCGAGCGGCGAGAACTCAATCGTCGTCGGAGAGGGTAATCGAGCAACGGAATTCCAAAGTGACAAGACTGAGATGCTGCCGGGGATTGTTAAATCTTCAAGTGGCGCGGCGACCCGTTACTATGAAACAAAAGAGCCTTCGCTGATCGACCCACGATCAGCGAAGGCATCGGCCGCTCGGCGACAGACTGTCATCGTCGGTCGTCGTTTACTGTGTCGCCGTATTCGTGCTTCGTGCGGTAACGTTTTACTTGATCAGTCCCGCCAGCGTTGAGATCAGCGCTCCTGCAGGACCGGGGGCTTCCCCGCCCGTCCATGTGGTCACAATACCGCCCCACAAAATGGTAAGGGTTGCAGCCATCATGAGAGATGCGATCACAATCGGGGCGACGGCGACAGCACCCCACTCTGGTTCACGTGGACCTTTGCGAGCTTTTGAGACGGGCACCGCGACGTCATCTTCGCTCAGCTCGTCGATCTCATCATCAGCGTATTCGCTGACAGCAAAGTCATCATCCGAGGCCTCGTATGCATCTTCGTCGGCCTCGGCAAATTCTTCACTCAGGTCGCTGCTGACGGCTGCATTCAGATCGTCTGAGATTTCGAGGTCTTCGACTTCCGGGGGCTCGTCCAGTTTGAATGCTTCGCTGAGCGACTGGTTGCGAGGGGTCTTTTTCGACGGTGCACCCCCTCCCACGACGGTGGGTGCGTAAGCGGGTGCCTCTCCGTCGCTGTCTTCCAGACTCAGCTCGGCTGTCCCTTCGCTCTCGGCCAGACTAACGTCGAAGCCTGAATCGTCCGGGCGGTGAGCGGACAACTCCATCGTGTGGATGTTGTCGTCCAGCTCATCGTTGCTGTCCAGTTCGAAGGTGAAGTCCTGGCTGCTCCCTTCCGCGAGCGTGGCGCTGGGATCAAATTCCTCATCCTGAAGAGAGATTCCGCTGTCACTACCCAGGATGCTGATCCCGCTTTCGGTATCGCCCAGGCTGATTCCACTGTCGCTGCCGCTGTCGAGGGCCAGTCCGCTGTCTTCCCCCACCAGACTGATGCCACTATCTGCATTATCCAGGCGGATTCCACTGTCGTCGCCTTCGAGTTGAATCCCGCTATCCTCTTGAACCAGTCGGATCCCGCTGTCGTCGGCACCGATCAGGCTGATACCGCTGTCGGTGGACGACAGGTCCTGGGCATCGTCCTCCTGAGCCGAGCCGCTCGGGTTTGCGAGGACGATATCGCTGTCACTGACTTCGAGCGCGCTTTTGGCGCTGGTGCGGGGAAAATCACTTTCGGCCGCGGGCGAAGTATCCCCTGCGGAAGGTGTCGTGACGAGCTGAACATCGCTGTCACTTTCTCCCGTGGCGAGGGGATTGTGTTCAACCGCGATGGGACTGTCCACAATGGCGGGCGGGAGATCGACCAACTGGACATCGCTGTCACTTTCGCTCGACAGGCGGGATGACGTCACCATGCGAACGTCGCTGTCACTGTCACCGGTGTTCGCCAGCTTTAATTCCGGAACCTGAGCGATGTCGCTATCAGTGGGGGAAACGCGGACAAGTTGTACGTCGCTATCGCTCTCGGGCGGTGACTTGATGGTCGAAGCCAGGCGGACGTCGCTGTCGCTATCAGGCATATTGGAGCGTTGTCGAGCCGCGGGAGCGTCGGCGGGTGCATCAGGCACGGAAACGAGTCTCACATCACTGTCGCTGGCATCAAGAGATGATACGGGTTCTGCGATCCGGACGTCGCTGTCGCTGTCAGGCGGCGCTTGACGAGAGCTCTCTGAGGGATCAAGTTCGAAGGCGGCGTCAAAGTCAAATTCCGGCTGAGATCCAGAATCGATCGCCTCGATGGCGGCTTGCTCATTGAGAGCATCTTCGTCGAGTTCCAGGAACGAGACGTCATCGTCGCCGGCAATCGGTTCGTCGTCCCCCTTCAACTTCAGGAACGGGATGTCTCCGTCAGAGTCGACCTGGAACATCTCGGCCGACGTCCGCGGGGTCAGCACCCCGTCACTGACGAGTTTTGCAAAATCGTCGCGGCGGTAATGCACGAAACCATCTTCGTCGAGAGCCTGGACTGCTCCTGAATCGACAAGTTCATTGAGTCCGTCGAGGTCCACCCCGAACAACTGGTAAACTTCATCGGCAGTCAGGAGTTTCTTTTGTTCCATGGCTCAATCATTCCGACAACAGATTTAAAGTTTCGATCCCAGCTCATTAAAAGACGATCGGTGACGGGCACCTCTCTCCTGCAGTCGGATCACACCGGCAAAGGATTCGAGCAATACATATTCGAATCGACCGATTCGAATCGCTGCTGACCTTACAATCGGATCGGATCTGCCTCTGGCGTGCTTCCGCGTGCGCCTATCATCCCGTGGAGCGTACATCGGCAATTTTGCCCGAGGTTCCCACTGGAACTGAACGATTTTTAGGTATAAGTAGAATTTCAGTCGTTCGCCAGTGGATTTCTAACGGCAGTTCCATTTTAACCGGCAAAGGTCCGCAGAAAATCCCTCGTTATGGGATGTGCCGTGTCTGATGGATGCGCCCGAGACGATTTGGTACAACCACCCACGATTCGTCGGTATTTCGCGCAACAGTCAGCAAGTGTTGGAAAAACCCTTCGGACATGTCCAAGGCGGCCGAGAACGAATTGCGTCCTGTTTAAGAAAGTCTGAAAATGAGTGTAGCGATCTCCGCCGTGCACGCCAGGGAAATCCTGGACAGCCGCGGCAACCCGACCGTCGAGGTCGAAGTCGAACTGGAAGATGGTACGTTGGGACGCGCTGCGGTCCCCAGCGGTGCGAGCACCGGTGCCCACGAAGCGGCCGAACTTCGCGATTCCAGCGACAAAGCGCGATACCTCGGAAAAGGTGTTCGTCAGGCTGTTGAAAATGCGAACGAGACCCTGGCCGATGCGATCATCGACCTGAACGTCACCGATCAGGCCGCCATTGACAAGGCTCTGATCGACGCTGACGGTACCCCGAACAAGTCACGTCTGGGTGCAAACGCAATCCTGGCCTGCTCGCTGGCTTGCGCTCATGCTGCCGCTCGCGTCAGCTTTTTGCCACTGTTCCGTTACCTCGGTGGTGTTGGTGCCAACACGCTGCCAGTCCCGCTGATGAACATCATCAACGGTGGTGCGCACGCGAACAATGCCATCGACCTGCAAGAGTTCATGATCGTCCCCGTCGGATTCGACACGTTCCGCGAAGGCCTGCGAGCTGGCGTCGAGACTTTCCATCAGTTGAAGAAAGTTCTCCACGACAAAGGGATGAGCACCGCAGTCGGCGACGAAGGGGGATTTGCTCCTAACCTCGAAAGCAACGAAGCTGCGATCCACGTCATTCTGACCGCGATCGAAAAAGCGGGTTATAAGCCCGGCGAACAGATCAAGCTGGCACTCGACTGCGCATCGACCGAGTTCTACGACTCCAAGACCGGCCTGTACGAGATGGACGGCAAGAAGATCAAGGTCGACGAACTCGTCGGGATCTGGAAGACCTGGTCCGAGAAGTACCCGATCTGCTCGATCGAAGACGGCTGTGCGGAAGACGACTGGGACGGTTGGAAGCAGTTGACCGACGCCATCGGCGACAAAGTTCAACTGGTTGGCGACGACCTGTTTGTCACCAACACCCGCCGCCTGCGGGAAGGGATTTCCAAGGGAATCGCGAACAGCATCCTGGTGAAGGTCAACCAGATCGGAACGCTCAGCGAGACGATCGACGCGGTTCAGACGGCTTACCGACACGGCTATACGGCTGTGATGAGTCACCGTTCGGGCGAGACCGAAGACACCACGATCGCTGACTTGGCCGTTGCTCTGAACACGGGACAGATCAAGACCGGTTCGGCCAGCCGCACCGACCGAATCTGTAAGTACAACCAGTTGCTCAGAATCGAGGAAATTCTCGGTTCCGACGCTCGCTACGGCGGCAGCCTGTAAGCGTCCGTCTGTCAGTTTTACACTGATCAGATCGGGAAGTTACAAAACGAGATCGCCGGATTCTTGCGAACCCGGCGATTTTCGTTTTGATCGTTCCCGTCAGCGACGTCGGACAGTAACGTCAGCGACAGGGCAAATCAGAATGGAGCCCGACGACATTTTCTAAAAATTTCTTCAATTGGCCGAAGCGGCTGCAGCAGCCAAAGTGTCCAGGAAGCCTTTGAGTTGCTTGCTGCGGACCGGATGCTGGAGTTTTCGGACGGCTTTTGCTTCGATTTGGCGAACGCGTTCACGAGTCACTTTGAAGATCCGCCCCACTTCTTCGAGGGTGTAAGTGTAGCCGTCACCCAGACCGTAGCGCAACTTGATGATTTCCCGTTCACGGTAAGTCAGCGTTTTCAGGACGACGTCGATCTTATCCTTCAGCATCTCCTGGGTTGCAGAGTTGACGGGGCTTTCGGTGTTGTCGTCTTCGATAAAGTCGCCAAAGTAGCTGTCTTCACTCTCGCCCACGGGACGGTCGAGGCTGATCGGATGCCGCGAGATTTTCAGGACACGACGAGTTTCTTCGAGGCTGACTCCCGCGGCTTCGGCGGTTTCCTCGATCGTCGGTTCGCGACCTTTTTCCTGCAGCAGTCGCTTGCTGACCTTGCGCAGCTTGGACATGGTCTCGATCATATGGACCGGGATACGGATGGTTCGGGCCTGATCCGCAATGGCTCGCGTAATGGCCTGTCGGATCCACCACGTGGCGTAGGTCGAAAACTTGTAACCGCGACGATACTCGTACTTGTCGACGGCGCGCATCAGGCCGGTGTTGCCTTCCTGAATCAGGTCCAGGAAGCTCAGTCCGCGATTGCGGTATTTCTTGGCGATGGAGACCACGAGTCGGAGGTTTCCGCCGGATAATTCGCGCATCGACTGTTCGTATGCGCTGAATCGTTCACGGACGTCATCGAGTCGCTGGCGCAGGGACTGAGGAGTCTCCAGCGTCATCTGCATCAAGTCGAGTAGCTCCTTCTGGAGATTAGCTCGCTCGTCTTTGGCAGACTTCAGGTTTTTCATCCCGTCGATCTGGCGTTGCAATTGATCCATGCGGTTGGAAATTTGTTCAAGCCGCCGCATGGTGGGCTGCAACCGTTGCGTACGGAGACTGAGCTCTTCAAGCAGCGTCACCATCTTGCGGCGTCGCTGTTCAATACGCTGCTGGATCGCTCTGACTTCCGCGGCGGTTTTGCCGGGCTTAATCATCTCTTCAAAGTCCGCAACACTCTTCTCACGCATCGTTTCGAGCGAGCGAAGGTTATGCGGCATGCGGCCGAGGATCTGATTCTTTTCCAAACCCTCGGTTACAGAAACCTTAATGGTCCGGTCGAACGGGAGCTCGCCACAGTTAACCTTCTTGAGGATGTCGATCGATTGCTTCAGCGCATAATCGCTTTCCAGCAGATGCCGACGGAATCGCTTGCGGGTGATTTCAATCTTCTTGGCGAGCGAGATTTCCTGCTCGCGGGTCAGCAGGGGGATTTCGCCCATCTGCGTCAGGTACATGCGCACGGGGTCGTCGATTCGGCGTGATTTGTCATCGGCTTTTTCTGACTTGGCCGGCTTGGCCTTGCCTCCGCGGCGTTTCATGAAGATTTCAGGAGTGGTCGGCAACCTCTCGTCAGCGACGATCTGCATGCCGAGTTCGTCGAGCGACATTAACAGGTTGTCGAGTTTTTCGGGATTAACCGCTTCGTCGGGCAGGTATGCATTGACCTGAGAAAAGGTCAAGAATCCCTGTTGCCGCCCCATCTCAATTAACTGGTTCAAACTCGCGTCAAGTCTGTACACCGGCGACTCCTCGGAAGGATATTAAGATCCGTGTAAATTCGACTGTTTCTGTTTGAGTACTCAGGCAGCGGCTTGTCAGATTTTCAAGCCACACCGATTGAATACAATTATTTTGTAGTACGTTCGCGGTGGAAACGGGCCGCTTGTTCCAGTAAGCGTCGAGTTTCTGTCGTCAGCTTTGCCGTCTCTGCCGGACGTTCGAACAGCAGGCTTTTGGAGGCCTGGTTCGCGAGGACGCTTCGTCGCCACCGAATCCTGTCAATGACGCGCCGAACCCCGTCTTCCGCAGTTTCTGTGCCCATCGTGCGCGCATCCGCGAGCGATTGCGTGTATTCCCGATGGCGTGCCTGCTCGTCAATCCAGACCATTAACCGTTTTCGCTGCGGGCATTCGGTCCGCGACAACAATCGGTCGTACGTCGGTTCAACCCCTTCCTCGAGCATATCAAACCAGTGTGACAGGATTTCCTGAAGTAATTCGTGCCGCAAATCGTTTGCGCCAATCTCGCGTCGCACTTGGTCCGTCAGGTGAGGGTGAGCAAAAAGCATCTGAAGTAATTCGCACTCCAGCAGATCGTCTCCATTTGCAGATCGCTGAAGTGAATCGATGGCTTGCTTCCACTGTCGCAGCTCGACGTCGTCGGCTGGTGCAGTTACGTTGACTTTCCGTTCCGCAACCCGCGACGGTTGAACGGATTGTTTGTTTTGCAGCTCTTTCAGTCGCCGACGGACTTCAACCTCGGACAAGCCGACCCGCTGGGGCAGCTTCCCCAGAATCATGTCTTCCCTGACGGTTCCGTGAATTCCCGGGCATCCCAGAAGTAAATTCAACATTCCATCCAGAACACGCTGGCGCCCATCCAGGGTTGTCGTGCCGTAACGCCCCAGCAGGAGCCTCAGTTGATACTCGAAGGCCTCGGGGGCGTCTTCCGCCAGGGCCAGCAGGGCATCGCCACCCCGTTGATCGATAAATTCGTCCGGATCCAGTTCGTCGGGGACGGTGAGAATCCGTAGATCGACGTCCTGGGCGAGGAATCGGGGAATCGCCTTTTCGGCCGCTTCGATCCCGGCTCGGTCTCCGTCGAAGACGAGTACGACTTTACGTGCCAGCCGTTTTAACAATGTGACATGCGATTCTGTCAAAGCGGTGCCGAGCGTCGCGACCGCATTCAGAATCCCACCTTGATGGGCCTTCACGCAGTCTGCGTATCCCTCCATCACCAGTACCATGTCGGTCTTCTTGATGGCATCGCGAGCGACGTCGAGCGCGTAGCAGATACGACTTTTTGAGAAGACAGGGGTCTCGGAACTATTCAGGTATTTTGCATCCGACTTCGACTTGGAATCCGGCAGAATGCGTCCCCCAAACGCCACAGTCCGACCCCGTTCGTCGTGAATCGGAAACATAATCCGATCAACGAACTTATCGTAAAAACCGGACTGACCGTCACGCGGTCGAGCCAGATCCGCTTCGACAAGCAGTTCGGGATCAAACTGTCCTTTCGCCCGTTGCAGCAGCCAGTCCCAGCTCTCGGGGTGATATCCCAGCTTGAACCGGGACGTCATGGCGTGGTTAAAGCCACGACTGAGCAGGTAATTTCGAGCGCGCTCTGCAACTGCGGTCGAGAGCAGGCACTGATGGAACTCCTGCTCGGCCCACGCCAGAACGTCATAGAGATGAGGCTTATTCTTTTTTTCGTCCGGTCCGCGGCGAAGTGTCTTGGGGATCTCCAGCCCCGCACGTGCCGCCAGCATCTCCAGCGTCTCGCGAAAATTCAACGCGTCGTGCTTCATGACGAAAGAGAAGCAATCGCCTCCTTCCTGACATGACCAGCATTTGTAGGTCTGTCTTTCGGGATTGACCGTGAATGAGGGATTGTGATCGTCGTGGAAGGGGCAGAGCCCTTTGAAGACTCGGCCGTTCGGCTGCAGAGTCACTGTTTCGCCGATCAAGTGCACAATATCGGTTCGAGAGCGAACGGTCTCTTTAAATTCGTCAGCACTGGGACCTGGGACCATCGTCATGAATCAATCCTTCTGGCTGCACAGAAAATCCGACTGCAGCAGCCGACAGCAAAATCGCGTCAGATCGACGCTGATCGTCCTGTCCTGGGTCTGGCCTGGAGTGCTTTGTTCAAAAGAAATTCTGAGCGAAATCATAATCAACCTTACGAGATCCCTGAGACGGGATGCTATTCGGAAGTTAACGCCAGAATTTTTGCAAGATTCCGTCGGGGTCACTGTGACTGGACGAGTCACGCCAATCCGGGAAATCCCTGCGATAAAGAATGCCCGCTCAAACTACGCCATCGATAAAGTGTTCCCTTTGAAACATCCCATCATGAATAGCTTGTACCGGGTCATCGTCGATTCGAACCGCTGTGGTCTAGACGTGGGCACGCCGGTTGATTGACCGAAACGAAGCGGACAATTGACAGATCCGATGCGATTGTATCTGTGGATCTCCATCCGTCAAGGATTGGCCCGTCGCTCGGGGCTACTGTCAGCGGCGTGAAGCCGGAAATAGAATGATGTTCCACGACGGAGCGTGTCGAATTCAAGGGGCCGGGACCACGACATCACTCCGATCCGGGCCGATCCCGACTGCCGTTATTCTCACCACAGGTGCGAGATGAAAATCGAGCGGTTAGAGACTTTCGTGATCGGCGACGGACCTCTCATTGATCCGGACCAGGGAGGGGTCGAACCGCTTGCCTGCCTCAAGGTCCAGTCAGAAAGTGGACTCGTCGGTCTCTCTGAAGTCTTTCGTGTCCCCCCCGGCGTCGTTCTGGCCACGGTCGGCGACAAAGATTCTTACTTTGGCAGACTGCTGATTGGCCAGGAAATCACACACCCGGAACGGATCTGGCAGCGGATGTGGGATGCGATGATGCACACCAACCGTCGCGGTTGGGAAATCATCATCCTCGGCGCCCTGGATGTCGCGATCTGGGATCTCTACGGGCAGGAACTCGGTCATCCTGTCTGGAAACTTCTCGGGGGTGTGCAGCGCGGGCCGTTCCAGACACCGGTTGGTCAAGAGCCGCAAATCGTTCCCTATTGCACGCTCGTCTCGGACGTGTGGGGTGGCGAAGCGATGTTCACCCAGCAGATTTCGCGGGCCGAGCATCTGGCTGCTCTTGGATATCGCGCTTTCAAAATTGAACCGATGATGTCCACGCCGCAGGACGTTATCGAACTGGCGCGCCGGTTCCGTCGTTCACTGGGAGGCGACGTTGCGCTGATGGTTGATGTGGGATATCTCTTCAACGATGTACCAACTGCAGTCCGCGTGGCACGGCACCTCGAGGAATTCGAGATTACCTTTTTCGAGACCCCCTTCCCTGTGGATTCTCCGGAACCCTACGCCAGACTGGCGGAGAAGACGTCAATCCCGCTGGCGATGGGAGAACACGGAGTGACTCGCTGGGAGTTTCTCGAGATGATGGATCGGGGATTCGTGACGGTCGTCCAGCCCTATATGACGACCTGTGGGGGACTCACCGAAGCCAAGCGAATTGTGGAGCTTGCTCACTCTCGCGGTGCAGCGGTTTGCCCCGGTAACTGGTCAACTCAGATCCTGGGATCGGCATCGCTTCATCTCGCCGCATATTCGCCGATTACTCCCTACATCGAGTTCGCCCCGGCGGAAGTCTACGAATCGCCACTCAGAAAAGAGTTGCAGGAGATCGCCTATCCCGTCGTGTCCGGAGCGATTGCCCTGCCCGATCGACCTGGGATTGGTTTTGAACTTCCAGAGGAAATCATTCGCAAGTTCGCGCTCTCCTGAAGCAGCGTTGCGAGAACTTGTGTGCCAAGCTATCAACCCGACTTATACCACTCACATCAGTCCCCTGACGCAACGCAGTACCTGCAAGTACGAGTCAGATCGGTCACTCAGATGGCGATGGCAGTGGCCCAAGAGCCGGGGATGGTTGTTGCTGGAGTCGCCTGTGGCGGATACTTCATCGGTCATCGCCCCCGGTCAGCACAAGGTCTTACAACCGGGGCTTTGCCTTACTGTTCACGGTTTGTGTGACGACCGTCTTGTTCAGATGACGACTTCCGGTGCAGTGACATCCGGGGCGTGGACGCTGATCCGCTCTGCATTTGGATCAATATCGATCCACAACCACAGAATGGCGCCAATTCCGCAAGAACAGCATGCGACTGCAATGGCTGCGTTCCAACTGAAGTTGCTGGCAATGACTGGTGTCAGATATGGAGCCGTCAGTCCACCAGCGTTGCCAATCGTATTCAGGAAAGCGCCAGCGAGTCCTCCGTTGCGGGGTTCGAGTTGCGGTGCTGCGGTCCAGAAGATCCCTTCAACGAGTCCCAGTGACCCGAGCGCGAACGCGAAATACCAGACAACTTGCGTCGGATCTGCGATGGAGAGTCCCTTCCAGGCGAGCAGTGCACTCAGACTCATTCCGAGCATTGCGATACCACGGCAACCCCACCGCCGGCCCACTTTTCGTCCCAAAAAGTCTGTACCGATGCCACCAATCACCATTCCCACCGCCATTGCCAGATGAACCGTCATGGTCGCGTTGCGGCAGTCTTCGACCGGCAGATTCAATGTCTTTTCGAAGTAAGCCCCGAGCCAGTAGAAGAAGAGGTACATGAAGTAGCTGAGCGCGGCGTAGCTCAACGTCAGCAGTACCAGGTTGCGATTACGAAACAGATCGAGGAATTCGCGCCACGTCGAGCGCGTTTGGGGGGCCGGTTGATCGGCCAGCTGAACCATGCCACGCTCGGCGGAATTGGTCCAAGGGTGATCGATGACGCTGTCACTGGAAAGGGCCAGCCAGGCGAGCGAGTACGCAATCATGGCAACGCCGCAAATGACAAATGCTCGCGGCCAGTCGAAGTGATCCATCAATTTGCCGAAGACGGGGAAACAGACAGCGATCCCGATCAGTGCTCCAGCCGTGACCAGCCCGTTTGCAGTGGTCCGACTGGAGAGGGGGAGCCACAGGGAAACACTTCGAGCGGCAGCGGGGTGCAGCGGCACACTCATCCCTCCCGCAATGCCGCGAATCATCAGCAGCGGAACGAGCATGCCTGCGATGGGGATGCCGGTCCAGCCGAGAGCCCCCGTTAGTGCGACGCAGGTCCCCATCCCCAATCCCATACCTGCGAGGGCCCAGCGAGGACCGAGACGGTCAATGATCCAGCCCCCTGGCAGCATACTGAGGGTGTAGACCAGCAGAAAAGCAGAATAGACCAGGCCCATCTGCTCCATGTCGAGCCCGCCGGGCTTGATGAAACGCTCGGTCCCCGCGACCGAAATGCTGACGCGGTTGAAGTGCCCTAGAAACGTGAAGCCCATCAGCATTGCCACGATCAACCAGCGGATTTTTGTGGCTTGCGGTTCGGCGGAATCAGATGACATCGGCGGCAACCAAACAAGAGTGTCAGGGCACATCCATCAACGAGTTGTTATCTTATTGTCGGATAGGGATCATCGCGACATATCAAGTCTGTTTTATCAATGAAAACTCAAGGAAAGTCATGTCGAAGCTGGATTTCTCGACCCAAGATTTCGAATTCCGAAGAAAACGTGTCCGCGAAGCAATGGCCTCAGCCGGGCTCGACTGGCTTGTGGTCATCCATCCGGTCTCGATTCACTGGCTGACGGGATCTGATGCGAAGAGCTATCAGGAATTTCAGTGCCTCCTGATTTCTGCCGAACCGGGTGACATTATCGTGCTCACTCGCGAGGGGGAACGGAGTGAATTTCTCGACGACGCGCTCGTCGATCAGATCTGGACGTTCGGGATGCCAGAACCCGAGGATCCCATTCTGCTGTTTGAAAAAGTGGCGAATTCGTTGGGATTGAAGCGGGCACGGGTGGGGATGGAAGTGCCCGCTTATTACCTGCATCCGCACCACTACGTTCGTATGAAGCAGTTCCTGGGGGAGGCCCAGGTCGCGGAACCAACGAACCTGATCCACGACCTCAAACTGGTGAAGTCCGAGACCGAATTGAAGTACATCCGCGAGGCAAGCCGGATTGCCGACATCGCGATGGATGCCTTTGTGAAGGCGTTGCGGGAAGGGGTGACGGAACTGCAACTGGCAGGTACCGTCTATCAGGCGCTGTTTCAGAACCACAGTGGCATGGCCGCCAGCCCGATCAATCTTGTCTCAGGGCCGCGTGCTGGATTCAGTCACGGAGCACCAACGGATCGTGTGTTGCGGCGAGGTGACACGGGCAGCATCGAGTACGGTGCCATGTTCAAGCGGTACACGTCGACGATTGGAAGGCAATTCTGTCTCGGAACGCCCTCTCCGCGGGCGCAAGAGCTTTACGATGTCGTCCGTCGAGCATCGGACGCGTGTATCGCCGAGATTCGCCACGGGGTTCCTGCGGTCGTTCCACACCTGGCCGCAAAACGGGTCATCGATGACGCGGGTCTGGGGAGGGGACGCGTGCATACGACCGGGTACGGCCTGGCCCCGGGCTTCCCCCCGACATGGGGAGAACCACTGCACATGCTGGGTGATAGTACTTACACGCTGCAAGCGGGAATGGTGATCACGGTCGAACCTCCGGTATTCATCGGTGACGAATTCCTGGGGGCTCGGATCATCGACAACGTGCTCGTAACGCAGAATGGAGCCGAACTGTTATCGCGCTTCTCCCGGGATCTGATCGTCATCGATTGAGGTGTGTCGCAGGAAACGATCCGCGTTACAGGAAACGATGTGAAGTGTGGAAGCGGGTGCCCGGAGCGGCAACGTGCACCGCTTCCCTGGCGGGAGGCGAGCGGGTTTCAAACAGCGGAACGGATTTGTATGTTATCGATTGCGATTCGCTCAGTCCCCTGAGAGATCGAACACGAGCAATCGACGGGGGATCATCGATTTTTGCGGGCGAGCAGGGAACCGCTTATCAGGCTAACCCTGAATGGTGGTACTGTCCGCGCGTCTGTGATTCCTGGCCGCTCGTGACTGAGAAGCGTTCCATGGTTCCGAATTGGGAAGATCGTCGACTATGAAAATCACTCCCCTGGCCTGTCTACTTGCTGTGGTATGCGGATCTTTCAGCGTCGTGAACGCGGAAGAGTATGTACTCCATTCGTTCCAGAAGTTGCTTCTGAACGATCAGTTCTGGGGGGAAGGGGCCAATGTCGGTGACTTCAATCACGATGGGAAGCTCGACGTCGTCAGCGGGCCGTACTGGTATGCAGCGCCTGATTTCAAGGAACGACGGGAAATCTACCCGGCGAAGCAGACCTTCAAACTGCAAAAGGCCGATGGAACAGTCGTCGACGTGCCGGGGTTTGAAGGGGCGCTGGGAAAGAACAATGCCTACTCGGACAACTTCTTCACGTTTACCCATGATTTCAATGGCGATGGTTGGACGGACGTCCTGGTCTACGGATTCCCCGGAGCGGAAGCGACCTGGTACGAGAATCCGAAAGGGGAAAGCCGGCACTGGACGCCTCATGTGGTCTTCAAAACCGTGGATAACGAATCTCCCCAGTGGCTTGATATCGACGGGGATGGCAAGCCAGAAATCCTGAGCGGTGCGACGCTTCCCGTGGAAGGGGATCAGAAAGGGTTTGTGGGCTACACGACCGTCGACTGGTCAGATCCCACCAAGCCGTGGACGTTCCACAAGATTTCGAAACCGGGGAACTGGCAACGCTTCACACACGGTCTCGGTGCGGGAGACATCAACGGGGACGGACGGACTGATGTGTTCGTCGCGAACGGCTGGTGGGAACAGCCCGCTTCGCTTGCGGGTGATCCGGAATGGGTTTTCCACCCGGTCGCTTTCGGTGGCGGGGGAGCTCAGATGTACGCTTACGATGTGAATGGCGATGGCTTGAACGATGTCATCACCAGCTTGCAGGCCCACGGCTACGGACTCGCCTGGTTCGAGCAATATCAGGAAGATGGCGAGATCAAGTTCCGCGAGCATCTGATTATGGGGCATGAACCGACTCAAAACCCCTACGGTCTGAAGTTCTCGCAGGTGCACGCACTGGACCTCGTCGACATGGACGGGGATGGACTGAAAGATATCGTGACAGGAAAACGGTTCTGGGCTCACGGTCCAGCCGGTGACGCCGAGCCAGAAGCCCCGGCGGTGGTTTACTGGTTCAAGCTGGTCCGTCCCTCGGTCGGACAAGTTTCCTGGGTTCCACAATTTGTCGACGATGATTCGGGTGTGGGGACTCAAGTCCTTGCCACCGATGTCAACGGTGATGGCAAGCCGGATATTGTCGTCGGGAATAAGAAAGGGACCTTTGTCCATTTGCACGAGACAAAACCTGTTTCGAAGGAAGAGTGGGAAAAGGCTCAGCCGAAGGTCTTGTTTGCGAAATGAGCGGCGGAGGTGCTGCGCAGTCGGTGTCGCTTGCCTCAATGACCGGTCGAGCTACACTTCAAACGGGGATTGCCTGAAGAAGTTCGCTGAATAACACCAGGTTGATTGTTGAGGAGGGATCGCTTGATTCCTCGACTGCTCATGTTCCGTCCGGGATGGCTCGCAGTGCTGAGACAGAATTGACCTTATGGATTCTAATGCTTTTTTAGCCGTCGTGCTGTTGATCGTCGGCCTCGCAATCCTCGCTGCGGAAGTCTTCGTCCCCTCTGGCGGACTGCTGGGAGTCGTCACGTTCATCACGCTGGTGATCTCCCTGATCTTCGCCTATCGTGCCTGGGGGACATCAAGTCCGAATCTGTTTGTGGCTTACTGCGCACTGTTGCTCTTGCTTGTTCCGACCGTCATCGGGGTGGGATTTTATATCTTGCCTCAAACTTCATTTGGTCGGCGGGTCTTGCTCGAGGCTCCCACGCCGGAAGAAGTCACGCCGTATCTCGAAGAGTCTGCACATCTGGAGAATCTCGTCGGGCGGTTCGGCATCACAGCCACGCTTCTGAATCCGGGCGGAATTGTGAATGTGTCCGGAGAGCGATTACAGGCGACGTCTGAGGGACTGTCGATCGACAACGGTGTCTCGGTACGAGTGATTGCTGTTGACGGTCGAACTCTGATTGTGCGGCCCGGGGCACCTGAAGAAGTGGCTGCCGAAGAGCTGACAGAACCATTCGACTTATCGAAAGGACTCGATTTTGAATACCCTTCCAGCACTTGATGAAAAAGAGGTTCTGCTTTCTTCATGCAGAGAATTCCTGCCAGCCTGGGAAGCGAAGCCAGTTTCTCGGGGCGATAGACTCCGCTAAGATAAGTTGACCCACGTCCACAATTCTGGCGAGCGTGATTCGACGTCAGAAACGTACGAGCTCCACCCATTATCGACCGATGGCCATGTGGCTGTCGTGCTTGACGGATCCGGGGGGAATCTCGCAGCATGTGCTGATGGTCTGGATCGATTCCTTCAACCCAACTGAATGGGGGCACATATGAGTTCACTGATCACCGTTGGCGTCATCGTGATTATTATTATCGCGCTGATCTTCTTCGCCGTGTTCGCACGATTTATCAGCCTCTGGATCCAGTGCTGGATGACGGGGGCGGATATTTCGCTGACCAATCTGGTGATCATGACGATTCGAAAAGTGAATCCAGGAGCCATCGTTCGGGCAAAGATTATCGCTGTCCAGGCGGGACTGACGGATACCTACCAGATCAGCACCCGTGATCTGGAATCTCACTATCTTGCGGGAGGGAATGTCCCCAACGTGATTCGGGCCCTGGTTGCGGCGAAGAAAGCCAATATCGACCTGGACTGGCAAACGGCTCAGGCGATTGATCTGGCGGGACGTAATATTCTGGAGGCCGTGCGGACCAGCGTTTATCCCAAAGTGATCGACTGTCCGGACATCCGAAAGGGACAATCGACGCTGGATGCTGTCGCGGGGGATGGGATCGTGCTGAAGGCTCGTGCCCGAGTCACGGTCCGTACGAACATTCATCAGCTCATCGGTGGGGCGACCGAAGAAACGATCATTGCACGTGTCGGGCAAGGCATCGTTCAAGCGATTGGTTCCACTCCCTCTTACAAGATGGTTTTGGAAAACCCCGAAATGATCTCACAGACGGTACTCAATCAAGGTCTGGAAAAGCAGACCGCCTTTGAGATCGTCTCGATCGACATTGCGGACATCGATGTCGGCGAGAACATTGGTGCAAGGCTGATGGCAGACCAGGCTGAAGCGGATATGCGAGTTGCACAGGCGAAAGCGGAACAACGCCGAGCCGATTTCACAGCCCGTGAACAGGAAATGGTGGCGCAGGTCCAGGAAAGTCGCTCGAAGGTCGTTCTTGCCGAAGCAGAAGTCCCCGTTGCGATTGCGGAGGGCTTCCGGAAGGGGAGTCTGGGGCTGATGGACTACTATGAATTAAAGAATGTGCAAGCCGACACGCAGATGCGAAGTACCATCGCGGGGACCGGAATCAGTAAATAATGTGTACGGAACATTGCCGGTGTGATATCAGTTCATCCTGGGACCGATCGGACGAGACCAGACCCGATTCCGACCGCGTGATGTTATCGATCGCATTCAGGAATATCGTATGATTTTCGCCGCCGGAAATAACATCGACATCTCGCAGATCATCGGGATGTGCGTGCTGGTGATTTCGTTCCTGAGCTGGTTCGTGAACCTGTTTCCGGGAAAAAATCAGCAGAAAGAGCAGCTGCCGAAGGCACCGCGGCCGCAGCAACGAACCGCTCAAAATGAGATTGAAGTCCTGCTCCAGCAACTGACCGGAGAGAAACCAAAGTCAAAACCACCCCGTCGGGAACAGCCACAGGCATCCCAGGCACCCAAGCCTCCAAAACCACCCCGGGACCGGTCTAAAAATGGCCAGCGCTCAACAAATCAGCGGAATGTTTCCCAGGCACAGCCAAATCCAAAAGGAATTCCGACTCTCTCTTCGGAAATCAGTCAGGGATCGAGCGGCTTCGGACTGGCGACATCGGCCGCGGGGATTGGCGGTCATCCTCACCAGTTGGGTGGTCGCGTCGATGCGGCTGTGAACCGGGATATCAACTCCGCAGTGCAGCATGATCTGGGAAATCAGATTTCTGAAGCACAACCCCGGCAGGCACCGCAGCTTCATCCGCTGGTCAAAGTTTTGCGTGATCCAATCGGAATCCGACAGGCAGTCCTGTTAAATGAGATTCTGCAACGCCCAAAGGGTTTGAAGCGTTGAGCGATATGCGAAGCGAAAGGTGCTTCGCACGTTCTCGACCAACAGCCCTTTTTGGGATTTCGTCCTCCTGAGCACTCTTTCAATGTCAGAAATTGAACCTTCGGTTCTGCTCTTTGCGGGTCCGTTTGCCGTACGCGGCAGTTGTTCTTACTCACTTCGACTCGCCGAACATCTTTCAGCCTACGGACTGCGCAGCACTCTCGCCTGTCCAGATGCAGGACGCGTCGAACCCGAGCGGCGCCGCGAGCTTCAGATTCGGGAGTTCTCCCATCTGCAGTTGCCGCTCTGGGGTTGTGTCGTGGTCCGGATGATGCTTCAGCAACTGAAGCTTGATCCGCCCGATCTGATCCATATCCAGTCCCGCAACGTCGCGCACCACGGCATGTGGCTGGCGCGAGAGCTGAAACGGCCCTTTGTTCTTACAATGCATGACTATTTGCAGCCGTGGGAACGGCTGGCAATTGATCGGCGCTGGTGTCGCCGAATTATTGCTGTCAGCGAATCGGTCAAGCGTGACCTGATGAGGCGGACCGGCCTGCCCGATGATCTGATTACTGTGATTCACAGTGGCGTCGATACGAACGAGCGAAAGAATGAATTGAGTGTACTGGGAACTGACCGCGTCCCTGTTGTCGGTGCTGCCGGGCCACTGGAGGAAGTGAAAGGTTTTCCCTTTTTCCTCAGTGCGGCGGCGCGGGTGCTGGCCCAAGGCCGTGATGTCGAGTTTGTCATCGCCGGGGCGGGACCAGAAGAGTCGAAGCTTCGCCGTCTGGCGCTGGATCTCAAGATCGATTCCCGCGTGACGTTTGTCCCCAACCTGCTGGAATTCGGCGAAGCAATCGCTGCGATGGATGTTTTCTGTCTGCCATCGCTCCAGCAAGGAATCGGGACAATTATGCTCGAGGCGATGGCGCTGGGACGCCCCGTCATCGCGACGCGTGTGGGAGGTGTCGATCGAGTCATTCGGAACGATGAGACTGGTTTTCTCGTTCCTCCGTCGAACAGTACGGAGATGGCGGATCGCATTATGGAATTGCTCGACAGTCCCGACAAAGCCCGATCCATCGGACGAGCAGGACGGCTAGAGGTCGAACGCGAATTCAGCGTCAATCAAATGGTGTCACGGACCGCAGAACTCTACCGGGAAATTCTCGAGAGAAAGGAACCCGTCGTCGAAACGGAAAGTGCCATTATCCAGCATGCGAGGTAGCGCTGGAATGGGCCCGTTCATGGTGACGCGTGCAGTTGCAGGATGACCCCGTCAAGAAAGTTGGCCAGCCGGTCGGCGGCGATCAGGGCCTTTTCACGGAGCTGCCACATATCCTTGTAACTGCCGGGACGTTTCAACAGGGCACCCACCACGGCGCCGAATCGCACCGATCCGGTTTCTCCTACCAGACTCAGAATTTCTTTGGGGAGATCCGACGAGAGGTCATCGCTCACGGCACGCACGGCGAGAAAACGGGTCTTCAGCTCGCGGCACTGCTGGGCGATTCCGTAGGTCTCCATATCGACGGCAATCGCGCCCGTCTTTTCGGCGAGTTCTTGTTTTTCGGCCTTGGTGCGCACCATCTTGTCGACGGTTAACGTTCGACCAACGTAGAGGCCGCGAGCAGGATCTGCTGCGATCCCGATATCAATTCGCAGTGGCTCGTCCTGCAAGTTGACGACTTCGTTGGCCACGACGATTTGTCCAACCTGCATCTGCGGATCAAGTGCTCCACAAAACCCCGTGGAAATGATCCAGCGGGGCTGATGTGCCTCAAGAAGTGCCGCTGTGGCCCGTTTCGCCCGTGCAGACCCCATTCCGGATTCCACCATGGCGATGCGAGTCTCTTTATAAAAACCTCCGCGAAAGGTGAATTTCCCCCCGGTATAAGTTTTCACTTTGGAACACCGACCGAAAAAGTCGCTGAGCTCCATGGGGAGTGCACAGACCAATCCGATTTCGGCCTGTGTCGAATTTGTTTTGACCACCGAATCTGACGTTTTAGCTGTCAATTCAACCTCGCAGGAAGAGTTTTCGTCTTTTGCGTTTCTGGCAGGTGTTTCTTCATCGACAGGAACCCTGCAAAACAGTCTTTAAACGCTCTCGTCAATGTTTTACTCATCGTATCAGCCTCCGCGACCGGTGTCTCAGGTTTGGCTGTCCGTTACTTCGGCTAGATTCGCCGCAAGCATGATTCCCCGCGAATCGGAAGGCCGTCTGATGTCGACAATTTCTGTGCGGAAATGAGGACTGCCACTTTTGCCAAGAGGCAGTCGCGTCACACCGATGGCAGCTCTCATTCCCTGTATCCGACATCTTAGTTCAGCTACGAAAGGAAATGGATGCGAAAGCTGCTGATTCTGACAGCCGTTGCAGCAGTCATGATGACGAGTGTCGAAGTCCACGCGGCCGCTCGACGGGTACGTCCGCAAGTCTCGAGCGCACAGAATCCGTTCACTCGATTGATGGAGTTGGAACGCCGTAAGAACGCCTATTTGAAGCAATTGTTCTTCGGTAAGTAGACCAGTCACATCCGCGCTGACTCGAACAACAAGCGGATCAGCCCCGTGACAGCCAGTGACAGTAGACTTTGAACCGATTTAACCGGAAGTGGAGGTTGCTAAAACAAACTCTGACATCGACGGCCAACGGTAAATTCGACGAGTTGTTACGCTGTTGGCTCTGGTCCCTGCAAATGAATGCCGCGTGGCCCGTCCACGCGGCATTTTTGTTGTACATATCTGATTGACGGACGAGATCATTCAGGACTTCGAGATCCCTGAATTCTTTCGCGCCACCACCCCGCAGAATGGTGGGCTGGCAGCCGGGAGCGTCTCTCTTCAGACGCCGGTAAGGGCATCTCACACGGACGATGCCCTGTCATACCATTGATTTTTCGTTGATTCTCATTGAGGGCGACGTGCACGAGGCTCATTCAACGTTCGCTTACAAAACTGGGCAATCGAGCCCACAGTGAAAGTCTCGTTCCGTGTGACAGCACGGAAAACCAACCGGAAGCGTTGAACCAGTCTCCTCGATCCGTCTCGGCGGGCTTCCCCACTCCGTTCCACGAATTGACTCGTTTCGGGTACAGACCAGATCTGCACATCCGTCGAAATCACGATGTGACATTCGACCCATCAAAGCCGTCTTTGGGCTCTGCGATACGGCGAAGCCATCTCTAACGGTGAGTACGGCTCGCACCGGTGCCCGGTCGAGTCGTACTCACCGGAGTCCCGCGCCTTAGGCCGGAACCGACGACGTGGGTCCTGGCGACTCAAGGGAACTCGAGAATGAATGCCCCGTGCTCAGTTCCGAACATGGAACGTGGTTCTTCGGGACGCCACTCCTTTCGTCGGTGAGTCTTTGCCGGCAGCGATGATCGAGGGCCAACGGGGAATCGGCTCGATGCACCGCTGTCAAAATCACGAACCGACGGAGCGATCGTCATCGCGCGACTGGGGCCGAAGAGAGCCAGATGCGAGCGACGATTTCTGACGAGCTTTTTCTGCACGGATTTGCTCGTGTCTCAATCGTCGCCGCGAGGAAAGCCACTCGATTGAGGGCAATTCGGATTGCGTGATCACTCTGGTGCGAGATGCTTTCGCCCTCCCCCGGTTCACTGAAGAGAGTTTGGGGCACTCCGCTCTCTATGCGGTACCCAAAGCCGGATCGATTGATGCAGTCCACTTGAGCCGTCACGATGCACAAAGAGAGGCACAAAGAACAGGCCCACGCTGCAGCGTTGACTGTATAGCGGGTTCCTCATTGTCGTCTCCTGGCGTGAATTCCGTGGGGATGACCGGACCCAGCGGCGCTGTCCAGGACAGAGGTATCTTGAGATACGGACTCTAACGTGGTCATCGAATGAAAACACGCATGCCAGCTTCGCGGGAAGCCGGCATGCGTGCTGAAGGTCGTTCTTGGTTCGAGCTGCGGCTGGCCGTGCGGCTGGCCCTCGATGTCTTCCAAAGAAACGATCGAGGGGAGTCAGTGACTCCCCTCGACTTTTCGCTTAGATCGTTCCGACTGGTCTCAATCAGATTGCGGCCAGTGGACGAGCTATTCTCAAATCAGTTGCAGCAGGTCGTTGCAGGAGCTGCACAGCTTGGTGCACAAGAGGTGACGGCAGGAGCGCCACAGCTTGGAGCACAAGAGGTAACAGCAGGAGCACCGCAGCTAGGAGCAATGTTGCCGCAGCCGGTGTTGCAGCACGAAGCTCGGTGGAGCTTGAACTTTGGCATGCAGAGCTTTGGCAATCGAATGCGATGACGTGGGCGGCAACCGCAGTTGTTAGCGACTGGACCGCAGGTCGAAGCCACTGGTGCACACGAGACAGCGGGAGCTGCACAGGTAGGAGCACAAGAGGTCACGGCTGGAGCACAAGCGGTAGCAGCAGGAGCTGCACAAGCTGGAGCACAAGCAGGAGCGGCACAGCTAGGAGCAGCCGAAACACAAGCGGCGGGAGCAGCACAGCTGGGAACATCGCAGGTATTACAGCTGTTGTGGTGGTGGAACAGGCCAGCTTGAGCACTGTTCAGACTGGCGAAGGCGGCCAGCGCGGCGGAAATCCAAACAAACTTCATTGCATTCTCCAGGTACATCATGGGGCCGAGGGAACGTGTGAACTGAGTCTAAACCAATCCAAACACCGCGTTTGGTTGTTCGCTCAGTTCGAGGGAGCGATTCGCGTCACACCTATATTTTCGACGATTGTGGGATCTTCCTCTCAACCATTTGGAGATCTTTTCTCGCTCTGGCCCGTATCCACGATCAACATGCCAATAAAACCGACTCTGCGGGCAGGCCACCATTCGCTAGACTGATTTCGGACAATTTCGACCCACATTCTTCAAAGTGAGATTGCATTGAGCTTCGTGTGGCACGTGATCATTTCCATAGGTGTATTGGCCGCATCAATGATGGTTGTGCGAAGCGGAAATGCCATTCGCCAAACGACCTTAGAAACGGCCTGGGGCTGGGCCGTCGCTGCTGTCGTGGCGTGGACCGCGACCTGGTTTACCGTTCAGTGCGCAGGTATCACTTCTGACGCTTTTGCAGATCATGCCTGGTACGCCTGCGCGGTCCTGTCGCTCTGCCCTCCAATGGCGGTTCTGGGATCACGGCGACCGGGAACTCGCGTCTGGATGTGGTTCATTCTGTTCCCCATGCTGATGGCTCTTGCCTGGCCCCTGCTGGCAGTTCGATTGCAAGGATCTGAGCTCAGACAAGTTCAATTAGAGCTTCCTCAACTGCTTGCCTTTTCGTTCGTACTTGTCATGGGGGTGGGAAACTATGTTGGAACCAGGTTCACGTTCGCTGCCCTCCTGTATGGCGCTGCGGTGATCAGCTCTGTGATCTCCATGTCACAAGTGGCACCCTACTGGTTACTCGATCGTCTTCAAGTGAGATTGTGGTGTTCCGCCGCGATGGCTGTGTCGATCGGTTTGAGTCAGCTTTCTCGCCGTCCCACTCACCATTCACGGTTCGATCAGTTATGGGTGGAATTTTTCGATCTGTTCGGAATTGTCTGGGGTCGCCGAATCCAGGATCGAGTGAACCACATTGCTCAAAAGGAATCGTGGCCGGTTCGGCTAGGGTTCGAAGGGTTCGTTCTCGTCGAACCTGTAGCGTCGTCTGACATGGTGCTTCACGAGAGAGGCACACCGACTGGCGGTCCACTTGATCAATTCAGGAGCCGCAGCATTCAAGTGGGGGCGGATCCCGCACTCCTGGAAGCGCGTATTGAGCAGACCTTCCGCTGGCTGCTGCGGCGTTTTGTGGATCCTCCCTGGATCAACAGTCGCCTCGGCGCTGTGGCGACGTCGCTCCCTGCGCGCGAGGAGATCGATTCGTGATGTCATTCTCAATGATTAGTTCCGGTTGATGTCAAATGCAGGCTTGGGGCTCGCACCATCGGGGCGAAGCGAGCGGCAATTAATGATAAAGAATAATTGATAGATGGCCCCACGAGCGGCACTCATGGAACCACAAAATGAAATCCAATCAGGTGTCTCGTTTTTTGGACGATGCTGGCACGGAGTCTGCTCTTAAGTTCGGTTGCCGTCGGCAGGCGTTGGCCCGCTCTTGTCGATAGGTGTTGAAGGCGTCTCAGGTTAATTCCTGAGGCGCCTTCAGCTCTTTGATGAGGCCGACAAACGCGTCTCCCCTTCACCGCTACTGTTGGGCAAACATCTTTCCCATGCCGCTTTCCCCCCAGGAAAATTCCCTCTCGCGAAGTGGCCCCGAATCAGCCCCCTGATTCACTTTGGGTGGCGTCACGACACGCCGATTGGTAGGCTTGGTCAACGCTCGTGACGTGTCTTTATCTCTTGTTCGATAAGTTGCATTCCTTACTTTTTCCTCAGCAGGATCACTGTCTGATTTCAGGAATGTTCGCCACTACTAGTGACGCCGCGTTGTTTGATGTCCGTTCCCAAGATCACGTCTCGTTGGATTTGGTCAAAGTCTTTTTGCCGAATGCACCAAGATGTCTATGCCGCTGAATGTCGATAGCTTCATCGCCGTGCTGAAGAAAAGCGGCCTGGTAGAAATCGAGCGCGTACAGAAGTTCTTGCGGGAAACCAGGTCTTCTACTTCGCACGCAGAGACCCCTGCGCAGGTGGCTGATCGGCTGGTGGCGGGAAATCTCCTGACGCGATGGCAGGCTGACAAGCTGATCCAGGGGAAGCATCGCGGCTATTTCCTCGGCAAATACAAGCTCTTGTCGTTGCTCGGTAAGGGGGGAATGAGCTCCGTCTACATGGCTGAGCATCTGCTGATGCGACGTCGCTGTGCGATCAAAGTATTGCCTGCCAAGCGAGTCGATGACTCGTCCTATCTGGAGCGATTCTACCGCGAGGCACAGGCCGCCGCCTCGCTGGATCACCCGAATATCGTCCGGGCTTATGATGTCGACCACCAAGACGATGGCGACCGACAGATCCACTTTATTGTCATGGAGTATGTTGACGGCACCAGTCTTCAGGACCTGGTTCCCCCTCAAGGGCTGGGCTCTTTCCTGGATGCTGCCGAGTATGCACGCCAGGCGGCTCTGGGGCTTCAGCACGCGCATGAAAATGGGATGGTTCATCGCGATATCAAGCCCGGTAATCTTCTCGTCGATCGAAATGGAACACTGAGGATTCTCGATCTGGGACTGGCGCGGTTTTTTCGCGTCGACGAAGGAAGCGAAGCGCTCACAATTCGACACGATGAGAAAGTCCTCGGGACGGCTGATTACCTGGCACCTGAACAGGCGATTGATAGTCATGGGGTCGATGCCCGAGCAGATTTATACAGTCTCGGATGCACACTGTATTTCATGGTGACCGGACAGCCCCCCTTCAACGAAGGAACGCTCGCGCAGCGACTACTCGCACACCAGGTGAAATCGCCTCCCGCACTCGAGTCACTGCGGCCCGATCTGCCACCGACACTGGCGGCGATCATTCGCAAACTGATGGCGAAGCAACCGGGGAATCGATTTCTCAATGCGGCGGAGACGGAGCTAACCCTTTTCCGTTGGGTCGATGACAACGCCGATCCGGAATGGCGACGACGTCATGCGTCCGTGTACGGCTCGCGCGCACACGACTCGAATATGAACGTCAGGATTCCGTCGGCCAAGACATCCCCGCTTGCCGAGCAGAGGCCACTCTCTGAGCTTGTGACTCCCCTGCCCGTTCTTCCCACAGTGGTCAGTACCTCGCGATCTACGACCGAAGAGCGGACGGGGCGTACCTCAGAGAGCGGTGGCGGACAAGAGTCCGCGCTGGCGGATTTTCTCTCATCGCTTGATCATTCAACGATCAGCGAGGTGAACTCCGATAAGTCAATGCACAAAACAAGTTCACGAGGCCTCCCGACGACTTCGTTCAAAAGTTCTGCGTCATCGATTCAGCCCGCACGATCCGCGACGTCCACAAACTCAGATCCGGCTCCAGCGAGTTTCGATGCCGAAACGCCGATTGCCCCTGTGGAACTGCATTCCAGTTCGGCAAACAATCCGTCTCAACAAAATTCGCGTAGCGCAACAGCGGCCCGGTTCGGTAGGCGAAAGTTTGATTCACTGCTGATTGTCGGATCGCTACTGGGCATATCGGTCCTGGGGGTTTTGTTTTCATACCTGGGGAGTAATGGTGGCGCGGACGTCAGAAAGGACTCATCACCAGCAAAGTCGCTGGAATTTCCCAAGGACAAGCGAGTTGTCCGGGTCGGTGGAAAAGACGCTGATTTTCAGAGCATTCGTGAAGCCCTGATCGCCGTCCGCGAGCGGTACCGGCCGGCCTTGGGAAGTTCTCATCGACTTGTGATCAAGGTCAGCGCTGGCACTTATAATGAACGAATCCACATGGATGGTCGGGCGGGAGTCTGGCCAGAGGGGATCCAAATTGTCGGTGAAGGGAACGTACGACTGGCGCCGTTGGGTGATGAACCCGTGATTCGACTTTCTAACCTCACTCGTTTCACCATTGAGCATGTTGAGGTGGATGCGGATGACAAGAGGGTTGCTATCCAGCTCAGCGACGATCTGCACGAATGCCGATTGACGGATGTGACGGTAGGCGGCTTCGCCGAGGCCGGTATCGACTGCGTCGGAGTTCAGGGGCTCGGTTTCGGCGACGGCCAACTGACTTTCGAACGGCTTCGATTCAATCCTGCCAGTTCGAGTGCAATGGGGATCCGCATCCTCAAATCAAACGAACAAGATGTCAGCAATCTCGTCATTCGCAGTTGCGAGTTTATGCGGGCCCTTGATGCGGCGATTGTCATTCAGGGAGGTTCACCTTATCGGGTCTCCGTCTGTGAATCCATTTTCTACGAGTTGAATGACGGGATTCGGGTCGATGGCGCGCCGGTGCTGCGGGGGATCCGAATCTTCAATAACACGTTCCGTGATATCAACCACGCGATTTGTTTCCGCGACTTGCCTGATGAGCGTTCCTCTGAACTGAGTCTGCGGAGAAATCTTTTTTCAAAGATCCGGAAGTCTGAATGTCAGATTGAGCGAGGATTTGACGAAGCCCGGTTCCGTTCGATGCTGGCCATCAGTCCGCCAGGTATTCAGGATAACTGGTCAGATCGACCCAAACCGACGATGCCCGAATTTGGAGAACTGCCGTTTCTCTTTGAAAATGGGGGCCGCCAAGGGGAACAGATGCTCACTTTCTCTTCGGTCGACCCCGAGCGGTCCAGTTTTCTCGCCCCTGCCCCGAACAGTCCTCAAAAAGACGTTCCCGGAGCGCAAGGTGATGAGAAAAAATGGGTTGGAGCACTAGGTTTGGATTAGGCATCAAAATTGTCTGATCGTTAAACTCAAGCAATCTCCGACCAGGCCGCGTCATTTCCCCGGCGGCACGAAAATTTTTCCTGAAGAATCGGTCCGGGGTCCCGTGCGGGCCCCGCGGCGGGACGATTTGAGGGGTGTCGCAACTCACCGAGGTGGCGCAGGTTACGCTTCGAGCCAAAATTTCTGCCCGAGGGTAGACACCGTCGCAACCAGGTAGCGCCGCTCTAAATGGTTTCCACATTGAGGCTTAAACGCGGTACTTGCCTGAGGTTTCCTCTCCGCCGTACGATACGTTCGACAACGTAATGGCCACCGGTCGTGATGGCTGGTGTGCGAAGTGACCGACACTCGCTTGAAAATCCAAGGGCCGACAAGCGGGCCGGTGTGACGTAGGTGTTGAAGGAACGGGTACAAAATGCCGTCGCGAATTTCAAAATCACATCATCAACAGCGATCCCTGCGAGGAGCGATTCATTCCCGTGGTGCGCGAGCAGTCCGCCCCAATGCCGCCTATCGGCAACGTAGCCGTACTGACCATCTTTCGACTCACTTCAGTGCACCCGAAACCTGGTACGAACCACAGCAGCGTTCAACAATCGAGTTCGTCGAGGAAGCCCCAGGAGCAGGATACTTCCACCCCGTCACTGTCGATGAAATTCGTGAGCGACTCGCCCAGCTTCCTTCAACATTCACAGAGGGAATTGAAGTGGTCCAGTTGAGCGGTATGACTCGAAAACGGCGCCTCTTTCCCTTGTACGGAATGCAGTGGGGACCCAACGTCTATCTTTATCCGGTGGAAGAGAGTCTCGTCGAATCGTACCTCAACCCACCCCGTCCGGATCAGCTTGTTGAGGCACGCATGTTCGGTGCCCAGTGGTCGCAGTCAGGCCATGAGTGGAAACTGACCTGGACACGTGAGACGATTCGAGACTTTTATCTCAACAACGTCCTGATTCACGAAGTGGGGCACGTTAACGACACCCGCAATACGAATTCACACAAGCGGGAACAATATGCCATCTGGTTTGCCACCGAATATGGCTACCGGGCTTCTCGTGGCCGGTCTCGCTTCGGCAAGGCAAAGTAATCGAACCAACTCGGGCCGAAGTGGATGAGGGTCAGAGATCGATTCGCATCGATCTTGCATTGGCCGATTGCAGCAGGGCGACTTCGCGGTTTGCCCCGCCAATGAAAAAACCCCAGCACTTGCTGGGGTCGGTAACCGGTTGCGAGATCGCATTGGGTTAAGTGGCGGGGGCAGGATTTGAACCTACGACCTCGAGGTTATGAGCCTCGCGAGCTACCGGGCTGCTCCACCCCGCGTCAGGGTGTCTTGGCGACAAGCGGAGTATAGCCGTCAGAACTGAGAAGGGAAGTCCACCCTTCTCAGTTTTTTCAACTTCTACTGAGATTGTGGTGAGAACCCGCTGAAATCTCGATGCAAGCGGCAAAGTGGCGTGCGAAGATCCGCTCATTCCGCTCGTGACCGACCAGGTACGATTTATTTAGCGTTCATAATTTCAATTCTTTTCAGCGATTCCCAGGAAAGTTTTTCCCTCTCAGGGATCTCAATCTGAACGGAACTGCGATGCGGGAGTTCAAACTGGGTCTCATCGATCTCTTCTTCCGTCACAAGTTCCTCGGCTTCGTCCAGAAGCTCGGGCAGGTCATCTGCCCCCGAGGCGGGTATGACGATCACGGCTGGCGATTGAGCATGTGCGACGGTGGTGGTAACCGGGGGCTCGATACGAGCCACTGTTCGAGGGCCGGTCGGGGTCTTAGCCAATGCCAAAGCAGATTGTGACGGCAGGATTGCAGGTGCGGGAGGAATATCCGCTGGATCCAGCTGACGAACCTGCGCCACGGCGTTGCTGGTTTGTGGGGCGGGCTGCAACTTCTTCGGTGGCTGAGGCTCGGGGATGGGTTTCAGCCGCACAGGAACATTCGACAGTTCCGGACTGCGAGCGGCGATGACCGGAGGGTCCTGCTTGATTGCTTCGGGGGCAGGTAGCTTGATCGGTGCCGTCTGTTTTGTGGGGTCGACAGGAGCGGCAGCAACCTGAACTGCGGATTCCGCAGCGATTTCAGCCATTCGCATGGATTTATGACCCGCACCTTTGTCCCCCCGGGCAATTTGTACTGCTGCGAGGTTCCGTAACGCATCGTGCTCTGCATTAAACTGTCGGAATGTTGCCAGACTTCCCTCGTCGTCTTCCATCCAGGCTCGCACGACGGCAAGGTTGTATGCT
Organism: Schlesneria sphaerica; assembly: GCF_044336245.1. NCBI lineage: Bacteria > Pseudomonadati > Planctomycetota > Planctomycetia > Planctomycetales > Planctomycetaceae > Schlesneria > Schlesneria sphaerica. The sequence goes on from NZ_CP172346.1 coordinate 148,267, forward strand.
GCAGTGCGGTTCGATGAATCCGCACTGGTCGCCCTTGCGAGGTACTCTTCTGATTTGGCGTATTCTTTCTTCAAGAATGCCAGATGACCAATATCTGCCAGAATCTTCGAATCATCCGGCTTGAGTTCGAGTGCCTTGTTGTAGAAGACTTCGGCCTCGTTGTGCAGATTCATTTTGACGTAGAGCAGTCCAAGCCGGTGAGCGCATTCCGCGTTATCCGGATTGGCTTGATGAATGCGGGTGTACAGTTTTCTTGCTTCGCTCAGATGGCCGCGCGCTTCTTCCCGCTGAGCGACCAGCATCTGCTGGGCCATCGCCTTCTGAGGGTCATGAAGAGCCTCTTGCTGCGGAGCGTCAACCCGCAATGGATGAGTGGCACATCCGTTGCCGAGGAACGGCGCCAGGACCAGCGCGACATTCAACGTCCTTCGGAATAACCGTCTCATGGAATTATCCTGCCACAAACTTTTCAAAGGACTTGTTCTTCCATTTCCGCCTCGAACCGCTGCATCGATCCCGTTCATCCCGGAAAGTCATCGTTGAGCAAGTGTTCGCACTAGCGGAAACAGACCTCACTTGCGGGTGCAATTGCAAGTTCCTCAAAAGTATCGGTTGCAGGGGTCAATTTGCTTGGGTTTACTTTAATGTTTGGTTCGCTTCGGTGGAAAATGCCGTGTGCAGCGCATTTGTCAGCACGGAACGATGGGCAAACTGGACGGACTGACACATCACACATCCGGTCGTGCGGACGTTTTGGCCGATTACAACTGTTTGCCCGGCGCAGGATTGACAGGTATCATCCAGTAAAACTTTCTGAATCCGGCCAGGCACCTTGAGTTTGGCTCATGGCGGTGTGCAACTGATATTGAGGTCAAACAATGATGGTCAATGTCGTGCAACAGATCGACCGGCCCTTCTGCCGTCGTCGTTCATCGATTTACCCCCCTTCCAGGCAGTCGATTTTGAGCACGATCAAATCCTTATGCGTTTCAACGCGTGACCTGGTTCGCGTAGGGCTTCTGCTGAGTGTTTTTTCCCTGGTGATCACGACGGCGGCAGGGCTCGAAGCCGCCGATCCGGGACTTGACGACTACAACGTGGCGGTCGGACTCTACAAACAAAGCCGCTGGAATCAGGCCGCCGATCAATTTCGCAAGTTTCTGAAGAACTACGAAAAGCACGAAAAGGCTAGTCTTGCCCGGCTCTACCTGGGGCGTACCCTGGTCAACTCAAAAGACTTTCGAGCCGCTCGAGACGAGTTTCGCAAATACGTTTCGGAGAATCGCCAGAACGCGAATGTCAGTGAAGCGCGCTATCGTATCGGTGAGTGCAGTTATCTGCTGGATGATTACGCCGCTGCCAAGACCGATCTGGACAGCTTCGTCCGTGATTTTCCAGAGGATCCCCTGCGCGAATACGCCCTGCCCTATCTGGCTGATTCCCAACTTCGAACCAACGACGCCACGGGGGCTCTGAAGACCTTTGAGACGGCGATTGAGAAATTCCCGGCAGGTAGTCTGATTGATGACTGTAAGCTGGGAAAGGCCCGTGCGCTCGACAGCCTTAAGCGACACGACGAGGCTGTCCAGCTCTTTCAGGAGCTCGCGGCGAACAAAGAAGGTGCCCGCGGCGCGGATGCTCAGTTTTACCTGGGGGCAAGTTACTTTGAACGCGAAAAATTTGCAGAGGCCGCCACGGCTTATGCCGCCGTGGGAACGAATTTTCCACAGAGTCACCTCGTCCCCGCTGCTCAACTCAATGCGGGGTATGCTCTGTATCGCTCTGGTCAATTCGCAGAAGCCGTGCAGCAGTTTCAGTCGGCCGCCAAAGACAAGTCGCAGCAGCCGACGGCGGGATATTGGGAAGGCCGCAGCCTCAAGTCTCTGGGTGAATACGAAAAGGCGCTCGAAAGCCTGCGGACGGCGGCGAGCTTCGCCCAAAAACATCCTCTCGCAGAGTCAATCCTGTTTGAGCAGGCATTGTGCGAGCGGTACCTGCAGCATCCCGCTGAGGCCCGTCAATTTTTTGAACAGGTGGTGACGACCTACCCGACCGGGGATCTTGCCGACGACAGCATGCACGCACTGATCGAGATGTCGATCGAGTCGGGGGAGCTTGCCACAGCAGAACAGTTGCTCGCGCGATTCCCCAAAGAGTTTCCTCTAAGTGGTCTGCGTTTGCATATGGAAATGTTGTCGGGCCGACTGGACTTGGCGCGCGGGGGCCAGGGTCTCAAGGAAAAGCTGCCGACCGCGGAAATCAACGCGTTCTATGATGCGGCCAGCCGACGTTTCGAACGTGTGATGAGAGAAAGCACGTTGCCCAAGACGCAGGGGCACGCCCGCTACTACCTCGCGCTGACAAAGCAGCTTCAGGGGAATCAGGATCAAGCACTCGAACTGATCGCACCACTTGTCGAGAAGGCCCTCGCGGATGGCGAGAAAGGTGATTTTTCCGATGCCATCGTCCTGCAGGCGGATAGCCTGTTCCAGCAGCAGAAGTTCGAACCAGCCTTGCAATCCGCAGCGAAGTATCTGGAAATGCTGCCCAAGGGCCGTCAATCGGCCCGAGCCCTTTCTCTTCAAGCTCTCTCTGCAGAACGGAAAGGGGAACCGGACGTCGCGACCCAGGCCTTGGCACGGCTTGAGAAAGACTTTCCGAGTCACCCTCTAACGCTCGTTACGCTTCAGCAAATGGCGGAACTGGCGGAATCGAGGGGCGACTGGGTGACCGCCGGACGGCTATTCGAATCCAGCCTGCAGTTCGAGACCGATCCCGAAAAGAAGGCCTACGCAGTTCGAGGGATCGCTCTTGCACAGTACGAACGGGGTGAGTTTGAAAAAGCTGCAGGCACCTTCGGACGCGTGATCAGTGAATTTCCGAATCACAAGCTTGAGATGGAATGTGCTTACTACCAGGCAGAATCTCTCCGACGTGCGGATCAACTCGAAGCATCTTTAAAGCTGTTTCAAAAGATCTTCGAAAGCGCAGTGCTGGATCAGACACCGGCCACCGGTACCGAACTCGAACCTCCGCTGGAATTCTCGTACAAGGCTGGCCTGCAGGCGGCCCGCATCCTCAGTAAGTTGAATAAACTCGACGAAGCCGATGCCGCGTACGGGGAACTCCTGAAACGGTTTCCTCAACCCGCCGATCTTGATAAGCGACTTGATGAATGGGCCATCTTCAATTATCGCCACGAAAAATTTGAGCGGTCCGATGCGATCTGGCGAAGACTCGTCGCCGAGACTCCGCAAAGCCCCCTGGTCAACAGCGCCCGCCTGAGCCTGGCGGAAAGTGATTTATTCGCCGGGAAGTTTGAAGAAGCACGACAGGCCTTTGAGGAACTGGCAGGAAGTGATCAGAGTACTGCGGATATTAAGGAGCAGGCGCTTTTTCAACTGGTCGTGCTGGCAGTCGACCGACAACGCTGGCCAGACGTTCGGGCAATCGGAAACCGGTTGACGACGGAATTTCCTGCCAGTCCCCATCGATTCTACGTCGCCTACAGTCTGGCAGAATCACTCCTGGCGGGCAGTCGTTCGACGGATGCAGAACTGGTTCAGGCACGTGAGATGCTGACAGCTCTTCAAAAGGAAGAGGCTGAAGAAGTACGGAGCGCGGAATGGTTCGATCGAACATGGGTTCTTCTGGCCGAGGTCAATTATCGCGAGAAGAAATACAACGAACTTGCGGCAATTGTAGAAGACTTCAAAAAGCAGCGACCCGATTCCCGTTTCCTCTATCTGGCAGAAGAGGTGTTGGGACGGAGTTACAAGCAGCAGGCTCCACCGAAGTTCGATGAAGCTCGACAAGCCTTCGAACGGGTGCTGGCAGATGAATCCGCTTTCCGAACCGAGACGGCGGCCAAAGCACAGTTCATGATCGGCGACACTTACTTCCTGCAGGAACAGTGGAACGACGCGTCGATTGCCTATCAAAAGGTCTACAGCAACTACAAGTTTCCTGAATGGCAGGCTGCGGCGCTGCTGAGTGCTGGAAAATGCGATGAGGCGCAGAATGAGTGGAAGCTCGCGGCAGAGACCTACAAACTCCTGATAAAAGAGTTTCCCGAGACTGCCGTGATTGACGAGGCGAAGAAACGGCTCGAAGCAGCACAGAAGCGAGCTGCACCGTAGCGTCGAATCAGGCGGGGTCGCGCCTGGGAATCTCGCAGTGGCCGACGAGACAGCACGGCGGGATCAGGCGATCCCGAGATAGGGATTCAACCTGGCAGATCGAGAGGGAGGCTCTTTTCCCTCCCGTCATCGCCCGCCCGGTAGCGAGAATCCCGCCAATTCCCTTCGCTAACGCCTCTGATTGCTTGTGGGGACGGGGTGACGGGATCTCTGATGCTTTCGCCATTCGTACAGGGCCAAAATAGCTGCGGCATCCGCAAACTCGGGTTCGCTGATGCCGCAGAAAACTGAATGGCGGGGACTGGTGATGCTCATGTGGACAGCCCCCTGATCCTGCGCCGGCGTATCGATGCTCTCGATCCCGACTCGATCGGGAAAGTCGAGTCGAATGGATGGGGCGATCAGGTTTTCCGGGTCAACTCTTTGTAGACATGTTCGATATTCTCAGTCTGTTCGCTGGCCGCTGATCCCGTCCATTCCTTGTACCAGGGCAGATCAATCTTCTTCTTGATCTCATCGAGTGACTTGCCCGCATCGATCCCTTCCTGCACGGCTTGGCGCAGTTCCACAAAGTACCGCCGTTGAGTCTCGATCAGCTTTGCATCGCTCTTGTCACCGTGGCCGGGACAGACCAATTGAACCGGAAGTTTCGCCATCTCGGTGAGAACCGAAATCCAGCTGGATGTGTTACTTTCCCCGGTGTAATTGAACGCTCCATTGACGCAGCTATCTCCTGTGAACAGGATCCCGTGTTTTGGGAGCCAGGCGACCGCATCACCGGCAGTGTGACCATGACCGAAGTGGATCAGTTCAACCCGTTGTTTTGCATCTTCGAGAATCATCTTTTTCGGAAAGTAGACGGACGGGATTCCGTACTTCAACTTGCCGTACTCTTCAGGTTTTGCCTTCTGCTGTTGTTCAAATGACTCGACTCCCCCTTTGACGAACTGCTCGCGAGCCGATTCAGCGGCGATCGCGCTGGCCCCTTCTGCAATGAGGACAGGGTTGCCGTCGGCGTGGTCGCCGTGCCAATGAGTGTCGAAAACATACTTGATCGGCTTGTCGGTGGTCTTGCGAATTTCCTTGATCAGGACTTCAGCCTGATTCGGAAAGCTGGCTTCGATGACCAGTACAAAGTCGTCAAAAATGATCCAGCCCTGGTTGCAGCCGATGAAATCTGGCTTCCATTGAGCCTTTCGAAACCAGACACCGGGGGCGACTTCGGTGACGGTTGTTTCGGTGGGAACAAGCAGGCCCATGGCAAAACTGGAGACGCCAAGTAGCACGCCCGCAGTCAACATTCCGACAAGCAGGACACGTAAACGATGGGGATTCATCATGATTCCTCTACAAACTCGCATGGAAGGGACCCGCGTACGGACTTAGAGAATGGCGAGGACATGTTACGGAAAGCGAGACACTGTCCATAGCGTCCCGAGCGGCGAAAACCCAAGTTTTGCCAGATGGGACATTCACCGCTGTCGATGTGCAGACAGGAGGAAGTTCTGCAGACGAGATGATGGCGTCATCAAGTGCGGATGACGAATGATCTCTTGAATCGATCCTGGCGACGGGCAGTCAACGCCCGCGGGGCTTACTCGGTTGTCTCTATCGGTGCGCAAGCACGGTTAACAATCTCGCGGCCACGTCAATTCCTGTGACTCGGCGAAACGCTTGCCAGCCCGGTACGGCATTGACTTCAATAACGTGGCACTGACCAGTGCGGTCGTACAGCAGGTCGATACCGGCAATGAAGGTTCCAGTGCAGGCTGCCGCACGGACGGCGTAGTCCGCCTCTTGCGATGTGGGCGAATGGACCTGAGCGATCCCCTCGCGTGAGACATTCGTCCGGAAGTCCTTCGCCGAGTAACGTTTCATTCCCCCGATCACGGAGTTATTGAGGACCAGTACGCGGACATCAAAACCTGCGTGATCGATGAACTTCTGCAGATACAGGACGCTGTCCAGACGCATCAGCGTGCGGAACGTGCGGTGAGCGAGATCCGGGTCAGAGACGCGAACGATACCACGACCTTCCGATCCGAAGAGAGGTTTGACCACCACATCGCCGCCGAGCTGGGCGAACGCCGCCATGGCGTCATCTTCGTGCTCACAGACGACCGTGTCTGGCACCGGTAGCCCAGCCTCCTGGACTTTCGCCGTTGTCAGAAACTTGTCGACCGCACACTCGAGCGACTTCGGAGAATTGACGACCTGTGTCCCCGCACGTTCCAGTCGACTTAACAGATCCATTCGAAATACGACCTGCTCCAGCGAGCCCGGCGGCATCGTCCGAACGATGAGGACATCAAAAACACGATCTGGGACTGCATTGACTGGGGTTGAAGGACCGTGCTTCCGTAGGGGTATCCGAAATCCTTCGCCCGATGACGTCGCCTCGCTGATGGGGGTTACGGTGCCCGTTGAACGCAGACCGGAAATACACTGTGATGTTGTCTGGCAACGAGAGACCAGGCGCGTGAAATCGAGACGCTCGCACTGATGTCCCGCGTCGAGTGCTGCGCGTTCCAGATCCCGGTAGTACCAACTCGTTTCGCTCGCGAGAACGCCGATCTGCACCGCAATTCTTTCGGCAAGGGATGACTACGCGACATTCGTCATGAGGGAGGGCAACAAGACTGCGGACGCCACGACATGCGTGATGGGGTCCGCAGTCAGATACGCGTCCAATTAACTGATCCCGAATGACGATCGCAGGACGGCTTCGTTGATTTGTCCCGCGACGTGTACCCGACCGGTGTCGAGATTCTGGAAGACGACTTGCGCGGGGCTGAAGAGCATTGGGTCAATCTTGTAGAAATCTCGTCCTGCGGCTTCGAAAATCTCCAGGAAGGGCTTTCCGTAGACCGGAGACGAGAACGAGGGAACTCGCTGCACAATGTCGGCGATTGAATCGTCGTCACCCATCACCCACAGGGTGACTCGAGCACCGTACAGAATGGCGTCGTTCGTTCGCCCGATTCCTTCCAGGTCATTCTTCGCGACGGGTGGCAGCGGCGCTGTTCCGTAGCCGCTACGCACGCGATTGACGTCGAAACCGAGTTCATGCAGCTTGTGCATTGCCGTTTCGATCGACCGGGCCACCACTTGCAGATTGCCTGCCATGCTGGACGTAGGGGCCACACACAGGACGACATTTTCCGGATCGACATCCGTGGCATTCGCGATGTACTCGAAGACGTCTGCTCCCGGCAGTTTACCCGACTCGAGCACCCCGACGACCTGGTCTGATTCTTCGCGATACCACAGTTTATCGAATAGGGGTTCCTTGGCGGCGACCGCGCGCATGGGACCTGAGCCCATCGCGAAGAATTTACCGACGTTAATTTGCCAGCCTGCATACTGACTGAACAGGCACGCCGCGACCGGAGCATCAGTCTCGACGGCAATGTGAGGCCATCCGATGTCACCGAGCGTGCCCGGCGTCAGCGACACGTCAGCCAGACCGGACATACAAATGGCTGCAAGAGCGATACCGGCCTCGATGCCTCCCTCTGACTCAACGCCGAAGTCAAGCAGCAGCCCATTGTTTTCTACGTCGTGCCGCTGAATCCGGTAATCCTCTGGACTTTCATTGATATCTTCGATCAGTTGCGAGGCCAAGTCGTTCAATTGAAGGTTCATGCAATTGCCATAAAATTTGACGAATGGATCAACGTGTGGAAAGTCCGCAACGGTATTCAATCCACGACGAATGAATTTGACGAGGCGCCAGCGAGATGCCCAGTTTGGTGTCAACGCCGACCGGTTATGAAAATGCTGGCCGTGACGTCGTTTCCGGAAGTGCTCCCTACGAACCCGCATTGTTAACAGGGAATATGCTTATGCGCTACAACGAGGACATGATACCATTTCTGCTCCAGAACGGTGAACGCGCAGCGGTGTGAAAATTAATCCATCTGAAGAGACTTGTGCATGCTGGAACGCGATCCTAAGTACCAGACGGGTGAACCGGAAGGACCGGAACAATATGCTCCGCCTGTGATTATCAGCCGCGACACTTATCGCGAGAATCGCATTCCTCCTGGGCAGTCGCGGACTCGCAAATGGCCGGTCCTGCAATGGGGGCGGATTCCCGAGATCCCACCCGAAGAATGGACCCTGGAGGTCACAGGACTTGTCGAACGACCCCTTCGATTCACGTACGAGGAATTCAGGGCTTTACCACGTGTCAAAGTCTTTTCTGACTTTCACTGCGTCACCCGCTGGTCGCGCCTGGGGAACGTCTGGGAAGGAGTCTCCGTTCAGGAGCTGATGAATCGAGCGGGGGTGAAGCCCGAAGCCAGATTTGTCGTTGCCCGGGGGAACGATGATGGCTGGACAACCAACATGCCGCTTTCAGACTTCCAGCAACCTGACGTCCTGCTCGCTGATACGCATGACGGAGAGGCGATCAGCTTTGAACACGGGGGACCAGTGCGACTGGTCGTCCCCCTTCTCTACGCCTGGAAGAGTGCGAAGTGGTGTTCGGAACTGGTTTTCCTGGACCACGACCAACCGGGCCTGTGGGAGCAGCAAGGCTATCACAATCACGGTGACCCCTGGCTGGAAGAGCGGTTTGGTTCCGAAACGCTGCCACCCGGCTGGAATGAAGAAGAAAATATGTCCATCTAAGAGAAACGGTGCACATGCTTTTGGGCACGTACACCGTTTCGGTTTTCAACTACGGACAGTGACACCCAACAGGGAAACGACTTGGAGGAGCCTTCTGCCTGCTGACAGGGCAGATGCGATCCGCGGAAGTGTTCAGCGAGTGCCGGGCTCAGTGCTGACACACAGCATCAGCAATTCACCTATTTCTCGGTCGAATCAGTTGGTTCGGGAGGCACGTTTGCAGGTGGAACTTCCTCGACGTGCGTACTTTCCATCGCGATATGACCGCCACGAACAACCGCTTCGATTCCTTCGAGGGTCTCGGCCTGGATCAGTTCGCCAATCTCGGTGAAGGCTTGCCATCTGACTCCCAGCGTGTTGATGTAAGTTCCGATCGACATCAGCAGCATCTGCTGCGCGTTGACAACGTCAGCAAATCCGACGATATCCGGCTGTTGCTGGTGTCGTTCGTAAACACCGCGATAAGCGCGTGCCTGGTCCGGGAGGACGTGGTCCCGGTAGAGTTGAATGACATTACTCGCATTTGCGTATCGCTCGATCGCACCTGCCAGAGCCGCAGCGAGTTCATTCTGAACGCGAGCCGTTTCCTGCGAATTTTTGATCAGCGTCGCCTGGGCATTCATGATATTACCCTGGTTCGCGTCAAAGATCGGAATCGGAAGGCCTGCCTGAACGTTGTACGTCATTCGGTAGATCGGGGCCGTCGTATGGTCTTTCTGCAAGGCTACGTACAGGTCCAGGTCGGGAATCGGAGTGACTTCCTGGAGCCGCAGGTTGATTCGAGCTTGAGAAACTGAGTTCTGTGCCGCCAGCACGTCGGTGTGATTCGCCAGAATGTAGGGGAGCGCCACATCGTAGTTGACGACCGGAGTTCCCATTTCTGGTGAACCTTCCAGTTCCCCGATTTCGAGGTTTGGCATCCCGACTGTGGCCGCCAGTTGTCGCCACGCGGCGTCATAGCGATTGCGCGACTGAACCAGTGCGGTTCTCGCCTGGAAGGCGAGTGCACGCAACTGAATGGGTTCGTAAACAGAGACCAAGCCTCCGCGAAGCTGGTCGAGCTGCACGTGGTAGACGTTATCGGTGAACCGTACCAGTGCTTCGGTGATCCTGACGTTCTCGCGTGCAATCAGGGCGGCGAAGTAGGCGCCTCGCACGCGGGTGATCAAGTCGACACGCGTTTTCTTCTGCATCAGTTCGGCGTTGAAGACGTCGACATTGCCGCGTGATTCGGCCAGTCCCAACTTGCCAGCGGTCTTGATCTTTTGAGCGACGAAGCCCCCGATATAGTTCGCGTTGGCGTTCGACCCGACTGTATCGGCCTGGAAGCCCACGATCGGGTTTGGCGCGAGCCCTGACTGGATCGCGTTACCTCGCATGGCCACGATGTTCGCTTCGGCCTGGGCCATCACAGGATTCGACGAAAGAGCCATCGCCTGGAGTTCTTCCAGCGAATAGACTCGTTGCTCGTCGTAAGGGTCCACCTGATTCGGGGCCACAGCGGGTAGCTCGGCGAAGTACTTTTCGATGTCCTTCGCCCGACTTTCCGCGTCTTCCGTATCCTGAGGGGGCAACGTGACTACCGGGGCCTCTGCACCGGGCAGCTCACTGGGAATTCGCAACCGTGTCGCCGCGCCGTTCCTCCGGGGGGCAGCGACGGTGTTCTGAGCCAGCACGAGGTTCGAATCAAGAACATCCGCAATCGACTTCGCAGGTTCCTCTGCTTCCTCCGTCGAGTTGATTTGCTGGATCGACTGCTCAATTTTCTTTTCGACTTCCGCCACCGATGCCTCACCGGGATTCATCTCTGGCGTTTTTGCAATTTTCATGTATTCGGCTTCCCGCTGCGCCTTCTGTCGGGCTGCGATTGCGGTCGCCTGCGAGCGGGAGGGAATTGGATACGGTGTTTTCGAATCGACAGTCGTAGGTGTGATCCGTGATGCAACTCCTTCAGTCAGTCCCCCCTGCGAGGACATGCACCCGCTCAAGACAGACAGCGAGAGAAGTGAAATGGTGCCTGTGCGCCATTGAATTCCTGGTCGTCTACCTGAATTCACTTGGAATCCCCCCTTATCGACTTTAACGCAACTGATGCCAAACCTGGGTATGGCGATTGTACGATGGCTTCCCGATGTATCGACGACGCCGGAAACACGGCACAAATAAATCGGGGAACATCTCTATCAACGCGTTGGAAATCGAAGTTCGGCGAAAAGATGTAACGGTTGTTCCGTTTACGTGGGGTGTTCTGCCGGTGAGCCTGGGTAAGCGTGGCGGGGTTTTCCGATGCTTCGTTCGACGGCACGGCTCCAAACGCGGGGAAGACGACTCAAAGCGGTGCAATTTTCAGGTTGTCAGGCGGATTCTGCCTGTTGGCGAGTGAGTTTCGCGTTTTTTTTGCCAATCCAGTTGCCTGAGACAGGGAAAATACGCCAGTACAGGCACTGACTCGGTGGACCGTACGAAAGAGCGCTTCGAAGCAGAAATCAAATGCAACCAAAGCAGAGACGGCCTAGAAAATGCCGTGCAACGGTTGCCCGGGAGCGGCTAGTTCGTCGATTCGCTTCGTGACTTTCGGGTCTTCGATCAAGGGTGGAGCATGGTGTGGTTTGCGGCGGGCGTCGATCACCAGTGAGCCATGACAGCCCCAGTGTTTATCCTCGATGAAAGAGTCCAGACCGTCGATGTCCACCGCAGGGTTCGACCGGGTAAAGGTGACCCAGAGCCAATTTGACAGGTTCTGTGCAGAAAAGGCGCTGTCGTCGACGAGCACGATCAATGGAAATGGAGCCAGCATTTCCTTCAGCGGGGCGGCCTTGGAACAGAACTGATCAAGCCGTGGCGTTGGTGCGGAGCCCGCGTTGCTCTCGACCACCAGCACACCTGGCATCACGATGCGGGGATTCTTGAACCCGTCCGGTAAACGGAAGTCTGAGGGGAACTCTGTTCCCAGGCTTCGACGTGGTCTGCCCGCGGCAGCGATGACAACTTTCGACCCTTGGTTAAAGCCACCCCCGGTGTAATCGAGTGTGTCGATCGTCGTCCTGGTCTGGAAGTGCAGGTCCCTCGTCCAATCTACTCGTTCCAGTACATGCCGGAAATAAGCGGGCATATCATGGATATCGAGCTCTGGACGGTCCTCGTGTGCAACGATGAAAAGGTACTTCGCAAGTGATAGCTGGCCCTGCCCCAGAATGGCATTGGCGATCGTAAGCAGTTCTTGCGGCGTCCGTTCCGAGGCGTATGGAACATATCGTTCACTGCCAATGGCCAAAAGAAGCGGATGGACGCCTGCGGCATCAACGGCGTGGATTGCTTTGACCCCTGGAAGCACTGTCGGGATGATCGGGCCAGTGATTTCATGAATGATCTCGCCGAACGACGTATCTTCCTGCGGTGGCCGACCCACCACGGTGAATGGCCAGATGGCCCCGTCCCGATGGTAGACGTGATCGACTTCAAGATACGGAAACTGGTGCTGAAGGCTGTAATAGCCCAGGTGGTCGCCAAACGGACCTTCCCGTTTGGTACGACTGGGATCGATGGTTCCCGAGATGCAGAAGTCTGCGTCAGCATAGATGGGCAACTTGCCCTCCTGACAAATCATGCGAACGGGACGCCGTCCCAGGGCGGCAGCGAATAGCAGTTCCGACAGTCCTTCGGGCAGCGGCATGACAGCCGACAGCGTCATCGCGGGGGGGCCCCCAACAAAAATATTGACCCGAAGCTTCTCTCCCCGCCGGACCGCAGCAGCGTGGTGCACGCCGATACTGCGATGAATCTGGTAATGAAGCCCGACTTCGCGGTTGGGAACGTACTCATTTCCAGCGATCTGAACACGGTACATCCCGAGATTGGAATTTTTGAACCCGGGATGATCTGGATGCTCTGTATAGACCTGCGGCAGGGTAATAAAGGGCCCCCCGTCATCAGGCCAGCTTCGCAGTTGTGGCAACTGGTCCAGGGTTGTCTCATTGGCGAGCACGGGTCCACGACGCGTTCGCCGGATCCACATCGACCACAGTGTGGCGGGAACAGACCCGTATCTCCACGGGCGACGGGCGAATTGGCCGGGATCAATTTTCAGTTCCACCAGACGCCTTACGGCGTCGAGCGAGTCGCGGAACATGAAACGGGTTCGTTCCAGTGTGCCGAACAGATTTGAAACCATGGGAAACCGGCAACCTTTCACTCGTGTGAAGAGCAACGCCGGGCCATTGGCTGCGTAGACACGCCGCTGGATTTCTGCCGCTTCGAGATTGGCGTCGATCTCTGTGTCGATTCGGACGAGGTGACCGTTTCGCTGGAGATCCTGCACAGCATCATGGAGACTTCGGTAACCCATACGTCGATCGACTTCCTTCAAGAACGGTGATCATTTCGCCCAACGACATCAGCCCTGCTGGACAATGACTCATGTCATACGCGCTGGCCAGTCGGTGGCCGTTCGCACAAAATCGTAAAGCACCCTCACTTTGAGGACGGTGGGGGCGAACTGTTACCCGCTTCCTGGGCTGTGTCTGCGTGGTTCGCCAGTGCTTGTGAGAACCGTGCCAGCAGGTCTTCGACCCGACGGGCTTCCGGGGGAGAGAGCGTCTGTTCTCCGAAACGAACTTGATAGAACAGTCGGGAAATCTCGTTGGGAAATCCGTCGATCCCTGCGGAACTTAGTTCTGATGCATACGTCCGCGTTACGAGGTCCGCAAACTCGCTCTGTGTCTGGCTGGGGCCACGGTTCAGCCCATGCCTGTTCAAGAGCTTAATGAAGCGTTCGTAGAACTCGACAATGCGATACTTCTGTTGCGACCGACGGCCCGATTGACCTCCCCACCAGGTTCGAATCGCATTGAGGATTCGGCGGTATATCCAGTGCAGTCCGACCAGCGCGAGCATGAGCGCCAAGGCGAACAGACCACCGCCAATGCTGAACCACTGTTCGCGATTTCTGAGCAACTCGACAAAGGCTTCGAGAGCGGATTGGGGTGACGCAATCAGTTTTCGGAACAGCGTGAGCAGTGACATCGCAAGCTCACGCATCGGCTTGTAAATGGACTCTTCCTGACGATCGAGCGACATGTTGAGGATGTTTTCGGACCATAAGCCAGCGAGGGTCGACTGCATTTCAGTCCAGATCGATCCTTTTTTTGCTGACATTGCGGCAATGCTAATGGATCGTTCTGCTGCCGGAGTGGCATCCAACGTCGTCCAGCCGTTGTCGTCAATCCATGCTTCGACCCACGCATGGGCGAATCGTTGCTGAACCTCAAGCCATTCCCCCCGGTCGGGGTTAGGAATCCCCCCTTTGTATCCGGTCACGACTCGTGCTGGAATCCGTTCCGCACGCAGCATTAACGCCAGTGCGGTCGCAAAATACTCGCAGTGTCCCGCTTTTCGGTTGATCAGAAAATCCTCAACCGGATCAATACTGGGGTCCACGATGGACAAGTCCAGCGAGTATCGGTACTCGCCCGAATCCCTTAGATGTGATTCCAGAGCCTGGGCGATTTCCATTTTGGTCAGTTCGCGCGGGGTTTGATCCCCTTCCGCTTTGCGCAGTCGCTCTTCTTCCTCCTCGACGATCCGGTGAGCGATCCCCTTCAACTGATCCATCTTCTTGGGAAGTCGGGAAGCTTTGTCGAGATACCGCGTGCGCAGATAGGTGTTTCGAATCGAAGGTTTGACCGGTTGCTGGTAGTGAAGTGGGGTTTTTTCGGGCAACCCCGAGAAAACGCTATAGGCGACCGGGCCTGTTTCCGATTTCGGGTCACTGCGCATTACGATGTCGGTCATCTCGTTCAGATTACCGTACATCTGACGCCGTGCATCCAGGACCATCAACGGATGTCCCATGCAGAAGAGGACCTGCGAGTCGTTGGTGTCACGTTGGATTTGCTGTTCGATGTCCCATGCAGCATCAGACCGTTCGAATGGCTTGCGATGCAGGCCATCCAGGGAATCAGATGACCACATTCCGCTGTTGTAGTGAGTGAGAATTGTCGCGCGAAACAGCGGTTCGACCAAACCCAGGCGTTCAGCGTATTCCTGTGCAGAAAGGACTTTTCGAGACTTCAGATCGACGATCTGAATCTCGAACACCCGATCGAGACTTTCGAGAATTGGCCCCAGATCACCCAGCCGAATGGAACTTGACAGTCCGGTTTTGCGGCTGGTTGCGGGCAGTCGGTCGGGATCGTTATTCAGTGTGACTGATGCCCCGCTCCAGACGCGGGGAATGAAGGCAAAAAATGCCGCGCTGACCACCAGTGCCGAGCACGTTGTTAACAGAACTCCGGTGACGAACCGTGCCGTCAACCACTGTGCCCCCCCCTCGTGCTGAACGCTTCCGTGGACTTCACTCTGCTGGGGTGTCCCGTTTGTCGACGGAAGCTGGGCAGTGGGAGGTGCGCCAGTCGCTACTGCAAACCGGATCTGCTCTTCTTCTTTGAAATGCTGTTCTGCGCGCCACAGTGAAAAGATTGACAGTGTCCAGACCGCTCCAAACGTGTAGAGCAACGCACAGAAACCAAACCAGCCCTTCGTCGTCAGGACCGAGGCGACGGCGAGCTGCAGAATTCCCAGAGCCATCAGAAACCAGTACAGCCGCACGGTCTTCTGTTGAAAGAGGACGATCCAGGTGGCGTAAAGCAAAAGATGCGTCCCGGCGAGCAATTTTCCTTCGTGGTTTTCACTTGAGAACTCATACCCGGTCGCAATCAGAGCCGCGATCCCCAAGAGATTCGCCCAGCCCGGCTTCAAGCCAGAGGCTCCGTTTGCGTCCTTCGCCCGGCGATGCTCGGTGAGCAGATATCCGCAGGCGACGACAGGAAGTGAGAGAAAAGGGAGCGCAATTTTGTACTGGTGGATTCCGTAACTGGTCCCGTCGGTTTCCGCAAATCCCAGAATCATCCCCACCAGCACCGTGAGGCTGTAAAGACTGACTTTGAAGACGTAACCAAGGTCCATAATCGTTCACGTTGTGTAAGGCATCCGATTCCATGGAGGGCGCTCAGGCAAGTGGCCCCTCCCGAGCAAATTGTAGCAGCCGATCAAGCCAGCCCCCTGTTTGCGGTCTTAATTCCACGGGGGCTCATCTTCCACACCCTCATCAAAGCAGGATTTCGGTACTTCTCGGCACGACAGAGTATAGTGTCAGGATCAGACTTCGACACTTCGCGGGGATCTGGTCGCAGGTCGATAATCTTCAAAAGTCAGCAGATCGTCCTCGCGAACGTCATTCAGGTTCAGCAGTTCCACGCGCGAGGTCAGCAGGTTCTGATACGGCAGGCCCGCTTTGCGCGTGGTCACGATCAAAATCTGAGTTGTCGTCGGTAACTGTTGCAGCTTGGTTCTAACGACCTCAACCGCCTCTGTGGCGGGTCCCGGTTGGAACAACGCGAGTCCGTCGAAGAGAGACTCCAGACTGCTGGAAGTCCCCTGGCCTTCCCAGTCGAAGCGGGATTCACCGACGGCTGTCAGCGAAAGATAGCCATCACGACATTCCCGCCCTCGTTCAATCAGCAGCGAGGCCACAAAGCTCAGTGCAAAATCAACCTGCTCTCGCGTCATGACCGTGTGGAACGACTCACCAAACAGGTCCACAATGATGGCAAGAGTATGCTCCCGATTCTGATGGAACTCACGCAGAATCAGTTGACCTCGTCGCGCCGTGGATCGCCAGTGGATCGCGCGAGGATTGTCCCCCGAACGAAATTCACGCAACTGGTTGAAGTCGTCCTGGAACAGTCCCAGATTTGGTGACTTCCTCGAATTCAATTCGGTCGCACCCCCGAGGCGCTGGCGCCAGCTTTGAGAGACGCGGCCGATGCGGGGATAAATCAGGATTTCGGAAGTCGTTGCGAAGACCCGGCTTCGCTCCACCAGTCCCAGCGGAAAACGGGAAGCCGCGCGAATGGGTCCGAGCACGTAGCGACCGCGACCGCTGAGACGTAACTGGTACTGTCCCGATTGGGTCGTTCTGGACGAGACGCGTGAGAACAACACGGAAGCCGAAAGGGTTTCTGTTTCGTGAACGATTTCGTCCGTGACCGTCATCATCCAGAGGGCGAACCACGGACGAGAATTGCGCAGGGTGATCTCGACGGAAAACAGTTCTCCCTGCATCGCCCGGACGGGAACTTTTCGGCGTACTCTTGCTGCCTGGAGCATGCCGAATGTCATCCAGCCGTTGATCACGAAAGGCCCGGCCATCAAGGCAAAGACCAGCAGCAGCGTATTCTGTTTCGTCAGCATGGCGCCCGTAAACAGGACGATGATGATACCCAGATAGGCCCAGCCTTCGACCGGGATCGTCATACGATGCTGACTGACGATGAACCAGAGCGGAAATTTGAAGCCGGATCGCTTTAAGGTCTGGAAGACACGAATCGCCCCGGATGCGCCGATCAGGACGACGACGCCACGAAAGAAGATGTGGCCGGGTACAGACCAATTCCGGGCAATTTGAGGTGCTCGAAAATAGACCGCCGTCAGCAGCAATGCCACAACGATCGGCAAGATCCCCGCAAAAGGACTTCGCTTCGAACGGTTCGTCGACAGGATGGAATCAGACATTCACTGCAACCGACTAACGAAGAAACGGACTGCGAGCGACTGCGAAACGGATTACATGCAATCGCCGATGGGGCGTCCAGTCTACACCCCGATTTTTGTCTGTACAAAAGAACATCGCCTGCTGCAAGGAAACTTGCAGCAGGCGCTCGATGTCAACTCAATGCACGCTCGGTTGACGAGGGGGCACTTCGCACCGGGGACAACATGATCTGTCGCACCGGGCCGAAATGAGTTTACCTGCTGCTGTAATCCCGGCGGCGGGGGGGACCACCTGCCCGACTCCCCTGGCCAGGGCGTCGATCACCCATCGCCCCTTGGGGTCGCCGTGGGGGCATCCCGTTCGTCCCATCGGTCGGACGTGCTGGACGGTGCGGTTCACGGGTTTCAAAGTCGTGCTTGATTGCAGCAACAGGAGCAATCACCAGGTTTGGCGTCTTGGCGACTTCGATCGGCTGGCGGATTGCTCGCTCAATGGCTCGCAGTTTGGATCGTTCGGTTGGATCGCAGAAGGACATCGCGATCCCCTTCGCGCCTGCTCGACCCGTTCGTCCGATTCGGTGGACGTACGATTCGATTTCGGCTGGCAGGTCATAGTTGATCACGTGGGTGATCCCGTCGACATCAATTCCGCGAGCGGCGATGTCGGTTGCGACCAGCACTTGCAGTCGGTTCGACTTGAAGTCCGCCAAGGCGCGCTGGCGTTTGGCTTGTGACTTGCCGCCGTGGATCGTGTCGGCCCGAATTCCCGCCTGCATCAAGTGACGCAGAACCTTGTCGGCGCCATGCTTGGTACGGGTGAAAACCAGAGCTCGAGCAATTTCCGGCATCGTCAGCAGCGTCTGAAGCAGACGTGGCTTGTTTGATTGCGGAATCATGAACACCGATTGCTGGACTGTTTCCGCAGCAGTCGCAACGGGCGTAATTTCGACCGTGACGGGATTGCTCAGCAACGAGGTTGACAGTTCGCGAATTTCTCGCGGCATCGTGGCCGAAAAGAATAACGTCTGTCGAGCTTTGGGAACTCGTTCGGCGATGTGACGAATATCGTGGATGAAGCCCATGTCGAGCATTCGATCTGCTTCGTCGAGCACGAATGTTTCGACGTGGCTGAGGTCGACATGACCCTGCCCGATCAGGTCACACAATCGTCCCGGGGTAGCGACGACAATATCGATTCCGCGCTGCAGAGCGCGCACCTGCGGAACCTGACTGACACCCCCGAAAACCAGCGTGTGACGAATATGGGTGTTCTGGCTGTAGGCCAGAATGCAGTCGGCAATCTGGATTGCCAATTCTCGAGTGGGGGCAAGAATCAGCGCCCGAATTGGACGACGAACCTTCGCTGAAGGAACGCCAGCTTCCACCAATCGATGGAGAATTGGCAAGGAGAATGCGGCCGTCTTGCCAGTACCCGTCTGGGCGCATCCGAAAAGGTCGCGTCCTGCTAACGCGTGCGGGATTGCCTGTGCCTGGATCGGCGTAGGGGTTTCATAACCTTCTGCTTTAACTGCATTCAAAATGGGCTGACAAAGCCCGAGATCAGAAAAACTCAACGAAAACTCCCAGCGGACCTATCGGAAGCAGAACAACGATGCGAGAGATGCACCGGGCAATGGGTCTCCGTCCTCACTACGATGAGTCAACACAGCGTGGGCGACCGCCCCGCCATCAGGCAAGATCACGAAAAGAGACTTCGTGGTCCTGCGACGACTCAGCTTGCAAGGAAACGATACCCGCCCCGAACACCGTGCTTCGCGCCATTGTTATGGCAGGAGGCCGCGTGATTTAAGGAACCCGCAAGTCGAGGATCTTCTATTGAATCGTCCCGTCGCGCATCGCAAGCGGGTCGTCTCGCTAGTAAAGCCCCTCTTCCAACGCAATGCTTGCGGGGATCAGGACGAGATGTGTCGGACGCAAACCGCGTCCCCATTAAAACCCATCGCACCCTGAAAGGGTTTATCCGATGGCACATTCAATCGTCCAAAGGATAGAAGAGCCGAAGCTCGTGAAATAGGAGTATAACCGGGAACTGAAAAGAGTACAGAGGGAACAGATCATTTCGTGCGAAATTTGCAGTACCGCAACCTCTCATTCCCCTTTTGCAACCGAGTCACCGGGACCGTCAGGTTCCCGAATAGCCCCACAGACGGGAATACCGGTAGGGTCCACAGCACCCGACAACCTTTGCCCGACATCCTCTGGGGGCGAGGGCACAAAAACAGATGACGTCCCCCCCTCCGCTCGGTGAATTCCCGCAGATCGTGGTTTGGCAGAGATCCGAGTTTGAATTCCACCTCATGGTCCCGCATCCCTCGTCCCGAGCACGCTCACTTCCCGTGAAATCATGAGATTCACGGAGATTTGCGGTACCGGTGGGACTTGATGTAAACCTGCCGGGGCCTATCATCCTTTCGACAGTTCAATCCCAGCCTCGTACGCAATGAATCCCAGTTCGCCGGAGTACCGTCCACAATGTCACCCATTGCCAGCGACATCGTCGAAAGACAACTCGAATGGCGGTACGCGACGAAGATGTTCGATCCTACCCGTGTCATTCCTGACTCGGACTGGAAGAGACTGGAGCAGACTCTGGTCCTGACGCCGTCGTCGTTTGGGCTGCAACCATGGCGGTTTCTGGTGGTGACGGGTGCCGAGACCAAGGCCCGGCTGAAACCCGCCAGCTGGAATCAGGCACAGATCGTTGATGCGTCGCATCTGGTGATTTTCGCCATTAAGAAAGATCTCAGCGCCGTCGAAATCGACCGGCATCTGGAACGCATGGCCGAAGTCAGAGGGGTCGCCGTGGAATCGATGCAGGGACTGCGCCGTGTCATGCTTGGGGCTCTCCATAATCCTGCGTTCGATATCAACGAGTGGGCGAGCCGCCAGGTCTACATTGCGCTCGGATTCTTCATGGCTGCCGCCGCAATGATGGGAATCGACACGTGTCCCATCGAAGGTTTTGAGCCCGCCAAATACGATGAGATTCTCGGTCTGACGGAGCATGGCTACCAGTCCACCGTGATCGCCGCTGCCGGCTATCGTTCTGATGCGGACAAGTATGCCCGCCTGCCCAAAGTTCGATTCAGAACGGAAGATGTCATCCAGAACGTCGTGAACTAGATCACTGGATCGACCGAACACGAATCGATTCGGTCGATCCTCAGTGGCAGTCCCGGTTGACGCATCCATGCTTAGGACCGCTTCTTTCCGGGCATCCGAGCCCCATCGAGCACGCTTGATTACCGCGTCGTTCACTTCTGATGCCGACACGTTTCGAACTTCGGGGGGCAGTGCTTATTACCAGTTGGGTGTGACCGAGCGACGCGGGAAAGTGCGCGGCGTGCCTCAGGTTGCGTCTGTTGCCAGAATCAAGGCGATCTGGCAGGCCTGCAGGAAGCTGGGGATGTGCAGTGTTTCATTCGTCGTATGAATGTCCTGCTGACCACACCCGAGAGTCACGGTGGGGAGACCGTGTAGTGCCATCCAGTTGGCGTCGAGTCCGCCATTGCCAATCCGAGTCTGGGCCGGCAGTCCAATTTTCTTCGTCGCGGCGAGTGCCCGCTGGACGACGGCCGAGTCGGCTGGCAGGCAGAAGGATTCGTATTGAAGCGTCGAATTGAACGTGACTCGGCCTGTTTCACCTTTGCTGGATCGGATTTCGCTTGCGGCGGATTCAAATGCCGACCGGTAAGCCTGGACAATCGTTTTGCGAAATTCAGGATCGTGGCTGCGGGCTTCCGCTTTGAGAGAAAGTCGGGGAGTGACCACGTTTGTGGCCTCACCCGCGTGAATGATCCCGACGTTACTGGTGCCCCGGTTCGTCCCCTTCTCGATCAGGCCGTGCCAGCCATTTTTTACCAGATTCGCAATCGCTAATCCCGCAATCGCGATGGCACTGACACCTTCTTCGGGGTGAACGCCAGCATGACTGGCAACCCCTTCAATCTCGACTGACATGGCGTAATCACCCGTCGCTCCGATGCAGATCTGCGACGGATCGCCTCCGTCCCAGTTAAAGCAGAGTTCGGGATTGCCGAGCAAATCCGCCGAAACATGGCGGGCTCCATATAGGCCAATCTCTTCCTGAACAGCGAACAGCAGAGTCGTTGGCGGATGTGGCAACTTCTTCTCAAGAATCTCGAGAGCCGCCGTCATGATCACGGCGACGCCTGCCCGATTGTCACCTCCCAGCCCCGATTCCGAATTCAGCGAGACGATCGATTCTCCGCGGACTGCGGGTTGGGAACCAACACAAATGGGAACCGTATCCACGTGCGCCATCAGCAGGCGACTGGGGCCTGCAACAGAGCCTGGCAACGTGACGATCAGATTACCAACTTGACCCCCGCCCGGAATCCGCTCATTGGCACCGTCATCTTGGAATGCCGACGCGGGAAGCCCAGCCCGCATGAGACGATCTCGGATGAACTCCATCACGCGCCCCTCTTCGCGGCTGCGTCCCGGAATCGCCATCAATTGCTGGACAAGTTCAATCGCGGCATTGGCTTCCATCTGGTACTTCTCGAAAAGGAGGGATTCAAACAAGGCTCAGTTGCAGCGACTTCAAGCCTGACGCGACAGGGGCACGGGTAAACGCAGTAGGCCGTCCTCAATTCGCTTGAGCCTGGCGGGATCACCTTACCGACTTCACCCGGACCTGCCAACGAATCCCATCCGTCAGCGCATCGATGTTACACCGCTTCGATTTTCAGTCAGGTCAATTGATGGGGATTTCCTGCGGTTGGTCGCTGCAGGAGACATCATTTCTGGTGGGCAGGCGGGGACGGCCAACACCGATTCGAGTTCATCCGAACCGGGCAGAATTGTTGCTGGCACAATTGGAATAACGGTCGCTGATGCGTATGTTCCACTGCTGACAGTTCTGGAGTTACTAACAGGAGGAATTGCATGTCGTGGTCTCGTTGGCTGGTCATCACGGTTTTGGGTCTTTACTGCATCTCAGGGCAGCTCACTGCGGCAGAGGGTGTTGACCTGGGAGGGGTCACTGAAAAGCATGTCATGATTCCCATGCGGGATGGCGTCCGGCTTTCCGCCTTTCTCTATATCCCACCGGGCGAAGGACCGTGGCCAGTTCTTCTCGAGCAGCGATATGCAAACGCGAATGAACCGGGAACGCAGAAGTATCTCGCCAATCTCGCCAAGACAGGGGGCTATGTAACCGTACTCGCCAATTTTCGAGGGTCACAGCAGTCCGAAGGAGATTGGCGCGGCTACCGGTCGCTGGGCTGGGGGGAGCGTAAGGATGGATACGACCTGGTCGAATGGCTGGCGATCCAGCCGTGGTCGACGGGCAAGGTCGGGACCTTCGGCAGCTCGCAAGCCGGATTCGCTCAGAACTTTCTGGCAGTGACCCGCCCTCCCCATCTGGCTGCTCAATACATGATTGATACGGGGCTGAGCCTGTTCCACGAGGGCTATCGCATTGGGGGAACGACACGACCCGAACGATTCAAGACGCTCGATAAGATCGCCCGGGTTCCGGAACACAATCGCGAATTGCTCGCCGAATGGTTTGCTCATCCAACGTATGATGCGTATTGGGCCGATGAAGATTGTACGCGGTTCTTTGATCAGATGGATGTCCCCTGTTTCACTGTTGGCAGCTGGTACGACTTCATGTGTGTCGGTTCGATCGACAGTTTTATCGGTCGCCAGCATCGCGGTGGACCTCACTCGCGCGGGATCCAGCAACTGCTGATTGGCCCGTGGCTGCACAGCCGGTTTAAAGAAACCAATCAGTCCGGGGACCTGACGTACCCTGAGAATGCAAAGTTTGCCATGGATGCGCACATGCTGCGGTGGTTCGATTACCACTTGAAAGGAATCAATAACGCTGTCACGCAGGAACCGACAGTCCGTTACTATGTGATGGGAGCTGTGGGTGAGAAAGGAGCCCCGGGAAATGAATGGCGTACATCGTTCGACTGGCCTGTCGCGGCGACGCCAACTCCCTATTTTCCTCAAGCAGATGGGACGCTCAAACTGACTGCCGCAGCCTCCAGTGACGCCACCGTGAGCTGGAAGGCCGATCCGTTTCATCCGGTGCCGATTCCGTCGATCGCGTTTCCGGGGGCCAAGGATGCCCGTGAATTTGAAAAGCATGCCGATGTTCGCGTTTTCACGACGGAGGTGCTGGATCAACCCGTTGAGTGGACCGGCAAGGTGCAGGCGGAACTCTACGTGTCGTCCGATGCAAAAGACACGGACTTCATCGTCCGGGTCAGCGACGTCTACCCCGATGGTCGCTCGATTCTGATCATGGACTACGTCCGCCGAGCACGCTACCGAGACGGATTTGACAAGGAAGTATTCCTCAAGCCGGGTGAAGTTGCCAAAGTTGCCTTCGATGTGGGTTGGTTAAGTCAGATCTTCAACAAAGGTCACCGCATTCGTGTAACGGTGGCAAGTACCGGGGCACCGTTTTTCGAACCCAATCCGAACACGGGTGAACCACTGACGATTGATTTCCCGGCAAATGCTGTGGTGGCGACGAATTCTCTTCATGTCAACCAGCGACACGCTTCGAAAATCATGGCTCCCGTTGTGCCGACGACTGTCTCAAAGTGATTTTCAAAAATGTTGTCGATTCACCTTTGGCCGTTTCGACTAAGGGTTGAATCCTCAATTTTTGAAGTCAGGGGACGACATCCTCTCTTGACCGCTGTGCTGATGGTCCAACCGAACTCTGTCAGTGGGATCATGGCCAGTCCGGGAAATGAGTCGGTGTCGCTCGCCTGCTTCTCAAAGCGGGCCTCAACTCGAGTCGACCGTCCTTACAGTAGGAAAAACCATGGAAATTCCAAAACCGCTCAAAGAACACGAATGGCTGCAGCAACTCGTCGGAACCTGGACATGGGAGGCGGAGTGCGATGGCGGCCCGGGACAGCCCCCTGTCAGAAATACCGGGACTGAAGTCGTTCGTTCTCTGGGTGGGCTCTGGACCGTCGGGGAAGGGGCGAGCAAATCTCCCGAAGGGGAGGAATGTAATATGATCACGACACTGGGATTTGATCCTGCAACCCAAAGGTTCGTGGGAACGTTCATCGCATCGGTCATGACCCACCTGTGGCCGTACAACGGTACACTGGACGATTCCGGAACTGTGCTGGTTCTCGATTCTGAGGGGCCCGGGTTCTCAGGCGACGGAAAACTCTGTCGGTATCAGGACACAATCAAGATCGTCGACGCCGATCATCGCATTCTTTCGTCGCAAGTCATGGAGGAGAGCGGAACCTGGAAACACTTCATGACCTCCCACTATCGACGCCTTAAGTAGTCTCACCAGACCTTGAGACTACCACTTTATGAGTCTGTTCAGGCGGACTTGCATTTGCCGTTGGAGAAATTCCCCAACGGCAAATGCTCTTTATGGCCACGCTGCCGGAAGTTAATTCAAGTGGTCTGTTGCAGACTCAACTGACGTACCGGGGAATGCATTTCGGCCTCATGGGGAACGGCTGCCCTACCCTCGTCCGGGCTTGCTGCTCTTCGCAGAATGAGTTCCGTAAGAAGCGTAAAACTCGTCTGAGTCGAATGTTGTGGATTTCCATCCGCTCGGGAACGACATGCATCGGGCTGGATTCACTTCCACATAACCTGCGCAGACACCCTGGATTGCGATTCGTCCCGCCACATACTTCTTGCAATCAAGTATTTTTGAGGTAGGGTTGGAATTCTGGATCAATTAGTAGGTGAGCACCTATTGATTCCTGGGAGCACCACCGATTCTGGTGGCCAGTTTAATAGTTCGCCCGGATATAGTCAGACGGAGAGACGTGTGGCCACGACAGATCGCCCGAACCGCGCAACCCCTGTGCCAAGATCCGCCTCAGCGGCCACAGTGCGCAAGGCGGAGCAGGAGCAAAAGGCGGCTATCGCTGAGGCGCTGATCCGCGCTCAGGCCATGATCGAGTTTGATCTGGAGGGCACGATCCTGTCGGCGAATCCTCTGTTCCTGAGCGTGATGGGGTATCAATTCGACGAAATCCAGGGCCGAAATCACCGCATCCTCGTCGACGAGGAGACTCGCGACAGCGCTGAATATCGCGAATTCTGGAACGCCCTGCGGCGTGGCGAGTTTCAAGCTGGCCATTTTCGCCGTCTCACCAAAGGCGGAACCGAGGTCTGGTTGCAGGCAACGTACACCCCGATCAGAAACAACAGTGGAAAACTGGTCGGTGTTACCAAGTTCGCGACTGATGTGACGAAGAAGACCCTTGAGTACACAGAAAAGATCGGCATCACCAACGCTCTCAACAAGTCGCAGGCGATGGTTGAGTTTGAAATGGACGGCACGATCATCACCGCCAATGAAAACTTCCTCAAAATCGTGGGCTACACGCTGGATGAAATTCGAGGGCGGCATCATCGGATGTTCGTTGAAGAGGCCCTCCAGTACAGTCCTGCCTATAGGGAATTCTGGGAAAGCCTCAATCGAGGCGAGTTTACCGCGGCTCAGTACAAGCGAATCGCGAAAGGGAATCGCGAGATCTGGATTCAGGCAACTTACAATCCCATCCTGGATCCCAAGGGAAATCCGATCAAGGTACTCAAAATTGCTGCTGACGTGACCTCGTCAGCGATTGAGCAGGCCCGTACAAAGGAACGCGAACAACTGCTTCAGCAGCAGCAGAACGACGCGAAGCTCGAACTCGAACGGAAAGTTAATTCGCTGTTGCAAGTCGTCACGGCGGCCGCGCAAGGCGACCTGACGCGCGAAAGCGGAATTCAGGGCGATGATGAAATGGGGCGGCTTTCTGCGGGATTGCAGCAGATGCTCGCAGATTTGCGGAATGTGATCGCCGAAGTCGTCGAAGCGGCAGATCAGCAGAATCAGAGTGCCCGGACAATCGCGGAAAGCAGTTCCAATCTCAGCGAAGGGGCGCAGACTCAGGCTGCCTCGGCCGAAGAGATGACTGCGGCGGTGGCACAACTCGTCGAATCGATCGAAACCATCTCGAAAAATGCAGCCGAATCCAAAACGCAGGCCGAGGAAACTGTCGCACTGGCCAAGGCTGGCGGAGTGACCGTGACCGAGGCCGTGAACTCGATGCAGTTGATTCAGAAATCGAGTGAACAGATCAACGATATCATCCAGGTCATTAGCGAGATTGCCAGCCAGACGAACTTACTGGCCCTGAACGCGGCAATTGAGGCGGCACGTGCGGGAGAACATGGACTGGGGTTTGCCGTCGTCGCCGACGAAGTTCGCAAGTTGGCGGAACGCTCCAGCGGTGCGACGAAAGAAATCACGGAACTGATTAAAGCCTCGTCGCGACGTGTGATCGAAGGGGCGGAATTATCAGGTAAAGTTGGTGACTCACTGAAACTGATCGTGAGTGCCGTTGATCGAACGGCGTCAGGGATCGCGCGGATTGCCGATTCGACAGAAACCCAGGCTCAAAGTGCCGTGGAAGTCAAAGGGGCGATCCGGGCTGTTTCGCAAACGAGTGAATCAACAGCGACCGCTGCAGAAGAGATGGCGGCGAGCGCGGAAGAAATGGGAGCCCAGGCCCATACGCTGCGTGAACTGGTCTCGAAGTTCCGTGTTTAACTTCACAGGGGGGCAGTACCTCGACCCGCGCGTGGCGTCAGAAAAGACTCAGCTCCTGTCCTTCTCCTCTCGATAGTGCTCTCCGATAGACGATCATGGCTCATATAGAAAGTTAACAATTTCGACAGCTTGGCTGTTCCTAGCCACAGTGCAAAGCAAGACCCGGTCACAGAGCCATTTACCGCGAGAAACTTAGTAAAGCGAAATTTCGTTCTGGCGCATTTTTCTGTGAGCCAGAAACGCAAAGTGTCCGTTGAGCATCCTGCAGTTGCACATCACGCAAAAGTGCCATTCCAGGAACTCGACAGTGCTCCGGTCGCTCCCTCCCCATCTCATGGCTCTGGTCGTACTGCTGGTCATTGTCCTTTGGCTGATGATGCTTCGCTACTTTCGTCGCAGCCCCTCTCTTCAACGGTTCGTCTCTGACCTGTTCGGTGACACCACTCCCGAAAATGCTCTCTGGGCGTTCGAGCTGGCTAAGGCCCGACTCGCTAATCACCTCCTCGATCCCGATCTGGATCAACTTATGAGAGAACGGATCGAGCTGGCGCTCAGCGGTTCGAATCCCTCCCTCCCTTCAGCTCCGTCCGCACCCAAATCGCAGTCCTAATGGAGAACATCATGGAATACCCGATGGCGAACCAACCTCGTTCCTGGTTCGACTTCGCACAGGCTGGGCTACCCTACCTGGCAGCGACGCTGGGAGTCTTGATCATGCTAATTTGTGTTCCCTTGGTGATCCAATGGAACAATGAAGAGCATTATCAGATCGTCGAGTTCCCCAATGGTGATATCTCAGTCATCGACACCACGGGTTTTCACAGTCAGGCGTTCGGGCAGGTCTTTACCTATCCCCGCTATGTCGACACATATCTCTCGAAGTCCGGTGATCCGATGAGTAAGGAACCGTCCCGGCACGTCGACACGTCCGTTCGTGTGACTTTCAATGACGGTGGCTGGGGATTCATGTCCAATCACCTCAAGTTCCAGATGCCTGTCACGCGAGAGAAACGCATCCAGCTGCACCGTCATTTCGGTGAAGGGGGTGAAGCGGCGATTCGGGAAGCGATCGGTCACCACCTGATCAACTGTCTGAAGAATACCGGGCCATTGATGTCTGGTTCAGAGCACCAGTCCCAACGCAAAGCGGAGTTCTACCAGGTCGTTTCCGACCAGTTGAGCAAAGGCCTTTACACGATGGAAAGGGTGAAGCAGAAGATTGAGCGTGGAGAGAAACTTGACGGGTTCGGCGACGATCAGGATGTCCAGTATCTGACGCGAATCAAACGTGATGCCCAAGGCCAACCAGTTCTCGCTGCTGTCTCTCCTTTGACGGAGTACGGTATCACCGTTGTCCAGTACAACCAGACGGACACGATCTACGATCCCGACACCGTGACGCAGATCAACGCCAAACGAAACTCATATCAGTTGGCAGAAGAGGCCAAGGCGGGGGTTGAAAAGGAACACCAGAAACTGCAGGAAGTCGTCGAGAAAGGACGGCTTGCCGTTGCGAACGTCGAAGCCGAACAGCAGAAGACCAAGAAAGGGATCCTGGTCAGTGCCCAGAAAGACCTGGACGTGAAAGAAATCAATCAACGCGAACAGATCACCGTCGCGGAACAGGCCGTGGCAGTCGCCGGGGAAAAATTGAAACAGGTGATGACTGAACTTGAGACATCCAAAATCGCCGTCAAGATTGCGGAAGCCGAAGCAAAGTCCCTGATTTCCTTGAGCGAAGCAACGCGAGCCAAACTGGATCAGGGAGGAGCCCTATCTGAGCGGGAACAGATGCTGGCGAAAATGCGGATGCAGCGCAATGCGGCGATTGCGAAATCGATCGCAGAAATACCCTCGCCGCGGACAGTCATCCTGGGGGACAGCAAATCAGGCCCAGGCGGATCCAGGTCTTCGACAAATGAGACACTGATGAACCTCATCATGCTTCAGCAATTAAAAACAGAGGGACGCACGCAGCCCTGAGGTAGTGCTTCCGAGTCACCAGTGCGTTGGCGATGACGATCCGGGTGAGTGCCGGGATCGTCACTGAATGATCAACTCCGTCAGACAGACTCGCGGCGGGCGATGTGCTGGCAGCATATTTTGCCATCGGGACATTGAAGTCAGCAGACGGACGGACAGCGTCAACCGTTGCGCATTACTGAATGGGCTTCTCACGAAGGAATTACGGCGATGAAATCTCACATTCTCAGTCGAAGCGTACTCGTGTCTGGATTCAGTATCACGTTTCTGTTCGTGTTATTTGCGACCTTCTTTGCCAAGAACCAGGCCGACCACTGGCAGGTGCTGCAATATCCGAACGGGCAGGTGGAAATTCGTAATCGACCGGGCTGGTACCCGACTTATTTCGCGCGGATCACCACCTATCCCCGCATGATCAGCGTTTATGGGACGAAAGATTCGCGACCGGAATCGCCCGGTGACGATTCGGTCAAAGCCTGGTTCAACGATGGGGGAACGGCGGATCTTTCTTGGGTGGTCCGAGTAACAACCCCCTGCCCTTCTGAAGCGGAAGAGGAAGATCCACAGTTGATGGAAACGCTGGTACAGAAGCAGCGAGAGTTTCATCGGCAGTTTACGGGTAACGTCGCCAACGCGAGAAATGCCGTGAGATCGGCCGTCCGAAACGTGATTCAGCAAACGGGACCGATCATGAGTTCCACCGAAAACCAGAGTGCCCGCAAAGGGGAGTTCTGGCACGAAGTCAACTCACAATTGAAAGATGGCATGTTTGCGATGAAGCCGGTGGTGCTGAAGACCAATACCAGCGTCTCGACCATGCTGAAGGCGATGAAGAAAGGGAATGAGCAAAGTCTGGCGTCCGACGAACCTGCGACCGGCGGAACGACGGAAGTCCTCGTCGCGAAAGTAGAGCCAGGTCGACAGGCCATTGGCAGTGTTCTGGAAGAAAGATCGATCTCTGCTTCCGAGACGGTGATGGCGGCGGAAATCGTACGTGATCCCGTCACGGGCAAGGGGGTGATCTCGTCCCCGTCCGCGCTTGAGCAGTACGGCATGAAGGTTCTCCAGTTTTCCATTCTCGACACAGACTACGACGAAGAGACCGTTAAGAAATTCAGTGCCAAAAAGCAGCTCTATCTCCAGGCGGAGCAGTCCAAAGCGGCAACGATCCAGAACGTGCAGGAACGCTTCAAGCGCGTTGCCCAAGGGGAACGTGAGATTGCCGAAGAGCAATGGACTGCGGAAAAAGACCGGGCCGAGAAACGAATACAGGCAGAAACGACTCAGGAAAAAGAACTGACAATCAAAGAGACACTCCGCGTCGAAGCCGAGACAAAAGCCTTGGTCGCCGTCGTGGAGAAGAAACTCCAGGAGACGCTTCAAAAGATCGCCGATGTCAAGTCGCAGATCGCTGAGAACGAAAAGCTCGCGGCCGAGATCGGTGCGAAGGCTCGGGAACAGGAGATCGAAATCGCCGGTGCGATTTCCGACCGAGATCGCGGTTTGGGGGAAATCCAGGTCAAGGAGATTGAAGCGGTTACCGCGGCACTGCGAAAGCTGCAGGTTCCCGACACCGTGATACTGTCGCCCGAATCGCTGCAAGAAAATTCAGGTACGGCGATGGAGCAGGCTCTTCCGAGTCTGCAGTTGCTGAAGACGTTTGGGCTGCTGAAAGGAGACAACGAGTTCAAGATCCCCCCTCGTCAGCCGACATCCAAGGCCGACGTTTCGACGGCAAATGCGATTGCTGTCCCAGCCGTCAGGGAATCCTCCGTTCAGAAATAGAAAACGCAACCTTATCGCGTCATGAGCACTCGTGGTGCAGAATTTTTCTTCTGCACCACGCGTTATTAAATTGGCATCGGAAATGGAGTTCTGTCCCTCGCAACTCGAACCCATCTATTTCAATGCATCTCGGGTCCCCTACTGTCAGTGCTTTGTTTTCTTGAACACAACGACCTTTACGGCGATGGGGACGTCGGATTTGCCAAGTTCGTCCAGCATCAACAATTTCGCCCGTTCGTGATTGAAGCTGCCGGATCCCGCGCCGATTACCGGAAATGCAATTGAACTGAATCCCCGCTCATGTGCTAATCGCAAAGCGTTAGTCACCGATTGCCTCACGGAATGCTCAGTTGCCACCCACAGTAAATTGATGCCCGCAACGTGGATGATCGCTTTGAAGGGGAGCTTTCCCGCAGAAGTCAGAACGGCACCCCCAAGAGGGATCATGCCGTGCCTGGCAACTTCCCGGAACGGTTCTGTTCCACCTCGCCGTTTGATCGCTCCTGAGACTCCCTGCGGCAGTAATAGCCACCATGGAATGAAGTTTCGATTCCAGGTGTTGACGATTACGTCCACATCCTGGTCAAGGATGTCCCCCTGCACGACTTCGACTCGAGTTGCACACATTGACGGTGACCGGGCCTTTCGGGAATTACGGCAGCCTTAAAGTTCAAAGCAAATAAACATGATGGTCATACTGCGGCAATCCACCCTATTGATCATTACCCGATTTGGACGTCAGCGTGTTTGATCAGTCGACAATCAGCAAGACACGGGTCATCTTGTTGAGCAATCTACCTGCCCATGATCAGGGCTAGACTACCGCTCTCTCGCGAGGTGTGCTATGGCTGAAGGATTCGTCCGGCTTCGTTCTTACTGGTCACCCGATGAAGCGCACCTCGCAAAGTTGCATTTGGAGTCGCACGGAATTCAGGCAGAACTTAATAATGCAAACTTTGTGGCGACATCGTGGATCGATGCCAATGCTGTCGGAGGGGTCGTGCTGCTTGTCGAAAAGGCGGATGTCGAGGAGGCAGAACAGCTTCTCGATATTCGATCACCCGTACAGATCGATGAGAGCCAAGAGCTCACTGGTCGGGATTCAGACCAGGGCAACGACAACGCCGAAGAGGGCACAGGAACCGGAGACGACGATTCCAGCGCGAACGGGGTCCTGACCGGATTTCAATCTCTAAAGCGCCCCATTCTCTGGACGTGCCTCTTTCTTCTGTACACACCGCTTTTGATTATGCTGATCGGCTGGATGGTCAATGTGGTTGCGGCAATCCTTCGGCGGTAGGCCTGATCAGACCTCAACCCGCCATAATCGATGCCAGCGACGGCGGCCCATGACTGGGGTGCACTGTCGTTGTGGCGCACGATTTCAGTACCCGCTGTGACGAGCGGTTTGCCTCAGCGGTCTGTGATCTGAAGCAATTCCATGCTTGCTTTTTTATCCATTCAGAGCGAACGGGAGACGGGTTTATTTGAATCGAGAGATGTCAGGGGATGGACTGATCCGCTTGATTCCGTAAACTTTTAGCGAGACAAAAAGGGAAAACGCCTGGTAGAATTTACTGCTAGCGTTGCCCCGGGGGCAATCGATCATTCCACCTCCACAAATCCTTTGTTCGTGCCAGGAACTCGATCGACCACTTTGAGTCTTCTGTACTGCGAGCGACCTGTTCGGCCTTCCAACCGGCGACCGCTCGCCCTTCAAGTCAATCCGCTGAAAGGTTGCTCATGTCTCAATGGTCTTCGATCCGTTCTCGACGAGGCTTTCTTCGTAACGTTGCCTTCGGCTCGGCCCTTTTCACAACACCCGGGCTTTTCGCCGAGCAGTTGTTCCAGACCCCTGCTCTGACTGAAGGGCCTTTCTACCCGGACAAGCTGCCGCTCGATCAGGATAATGATCTGCTGATTATCAACGACAGCGTCACCCCCGCCGTCGGTGAAATCACGCATCTAACCGGCCGCATCCTCGACACGAATGGGGCGCCTCTTAAGGACGCAACCATTGAGATCTGGCAATGCGATGCCAACGCGGTCTATCTGCATTCGGCAGACAGCACACCCAAGAAGAGTACGCAGGACAAGCACTTCCAGGGGTTCGGTCGCTTCACCACGGGGTCAACCGGCGAGTATCGATTCCGCACAATCAAGCCCGTTCCTTATCCCGGCCGACCTGCTCCGCATATTCACATCAAAATCAAGCAGGGTGATCGAGAACTTCTGACGACTCAACTGATGATCCGAGGTCACGAAGGAAATGTCCGCGACGGTGTCTTTAATGGGACTCGCGATCTCATTGACCGCGAGTTGCTCATGACAGATTTCAAGCCGATCAAGGAATCCACGATCGGAGAACTTTCGGCTGTCTTTGACATTGTCATTGGTCGTACTCCGGATGATAACGCCAGACTCCGGTAATTTGCCGCCGACGGAGTTCCATACGGTTCCAGATCGTCGGGTGAACTTATCGTTCTTGACAACACCGATTTGCGATCCGTCAGCCGTCGATGGGAAGGCAGGAGCATCTGTCGAGAAACGTTCAGCAGTCTAGAAACGGCACCGAACATTGGTCTGATAAAGAGGTTTTCCAATGCGAGTATTGATTGCGCTCTGTCTGGTTGGGTCCATCGCAGGTGCAGCCTGGATGGCGACGAATGCGTTAGCGCAGCCCCCCGGTGGACCTCCGGGCGGCACTCCGGGTAGTGGATTCCCTGGTGGGCCCCCCGGCCGTGCCCGGGAACGTGATCGTGGACGTCCGATCGGTATCCACAGTTCGGTCGAGCGAATGATGACGTTTGACGCGAACAAAGACGGCGAACTGATGAAGGAAGAAGTGACTGACACTCGACTGGTAGCACTATTTGAAAGTGCTGATGCCGACAAGGATGGGAAGCTCACGCGGGAGGAATTGACGACCTACCTGACGAAGGAGGCTGAGACTCTCCAAGACAACGGTCCCGCTTGGGACGGACCTCCCGGCGGCTGGCCAGAAGCCGGGGGGCCCGGAAGGCGTGGACCGGGAGGCACCGGTGGCGGGCCAGGGCCCCGTCCTCCGTTTGGGCCAGGTATGCACTTTGGACCCGCATTTCGTGGACCCCTCCCAATCGGCCAGATTATGCCTGAGCCGATTCAGGATTCTCTGAAGCTTTCCCCCCTTCAGAAACGTCGGATTGAAAACCTTCAGCGCAATGTCGATCGAAAGCTGTCGGAAATACTGACCGTTGATCAACTCGAGCAGTTCCACGAATTCAATCATCATGGACCGCGTGGTATGGACGGCATGATGGGCCCACCTCCTGGCCCACCACGCGGCCCTGGAGGGCCAGAAGGACCAGGTGGTCCGAGAGGGCGACGCGGTCCTCCCGATCGCGAAGGGCCTCCCGGAGGCAGACCCGAGAGGGACGAATTCGGGCCACCTCCGCGGCAACGTCCCCAAAATGGCGGACGGGGCACTGCAGCACCAGACGAGGACCGCAGGCTGCCAGAGGCCCCCTTGCCTGGAAAAGAACCCGAAGGTGCAGGAGGGTCCCCAGAGGCGAAGACAGAAGAGACTGTGCCGAACTGACGATCGGAGAACAGAGCCCTTTGGGGGCTCTGTTCGTTTGTGCTCTACCTTCCCAAACCTGAACGATTTGTCTGGGTGGACGCAGGGTGTAATGTGATGACAGGACTCGCACAGGGGGTTGTGCGATAACACTTTTCTGTGCGCCGGATTACCATGTTCGTGGGGATTTCGTGTGCAATGAAAAGTGTCCTGTCTCCAAGTGCTGAACGATCGTTACTCGGGCCGATTACTTTGTCTGACCAACTGAGTCTGGAAAACGAACGACAACTCCTGAAGAATCTGCTCGAACGAGTCAGTCACCGTTTGGCATGCGAACAGGAGATTGAAGCTCGCCACGCAGACGAAGCGCAATCCGAGCAAGAGCAGTATCAGAACGTCTTGCAACTGCTCACCGAGACTTATGAAAATGAACAGACGGAGCGGGAACAGTCATTTCGGTCACACTTGGCAACTCTGCATCAGCGGTGTGACGCAGATGCCAGCAAGATTCAATCTGACTATTCTTCACGCTTGACCCGTGCCGAAGACCGGCTGGCGAGTGAGACCGAACTTGCAGAGAAAGAGCGTGACGAAGCCGTATGGCTCGTTTCATCGCTCCTCGACGAAGACTCTGATGGCAGTCCTCTGGTTCGTCTCAAGCAGACCGAACGAGAGTTAACGGCGACCGGAAACGAGTTGACCGCAGGACTCAAGGGACTTGATGACGGTCACGACCGGGTGGTTCGATTTCTGCAACGGTGCCGCATCTGGAACGATCCGGGTGAGGTGACGCCCACCCTGCCCTTGTCGTCTGTTGAAGTGATGAAGTCAGCCTGTCTCGCTGAGGTCGCTGCGGCGGAACCTCTTCAACAGAGAATCCTGGCGCGACTTCTTCCTCGCCTGTTTGCAGGACCATTTCCGCTGCTTCTGTTCCTGCTGATTGCCGGCACGCTTTTTGGCTTGTTGTACGGTGTCGTTGATCCATCACTCGTGACTTTGAAGCTCAAGGCGACCGACCGTGACTGGATGTGGATTTGTGCAGGCGTTGCATCAGCGACCGGGTTAGTATTGATCATGTTTCTGCACCTTTATGCATCCCGTCGCACATACCCGGATTACGAGCAACTGGTCCAACATCGTGCGAATGCACATTACGCCTACTCGGTGTGGGACAAGGACGGCCGGTCAGAACTGAATACGCTCAGCGCTCAATGCGCGGATTTGAACGATCAACGGGCCAAACGCCGCGAGTCAGCAATTTCTGCGGCCGACAATAAGCTGACAACCCGGATTACCCAACTGCAACGCGAGTATATGGAGGCCGTCGATCAGGCCAACGCAACCTTTCCCGTGCTGCTCAGACAAGTCGAAGAATATCGGCAGAAGGAAACGGAAGCCGCGCAGCGTTCCTATCGGCTCGACATGGACGCCCTCCGTTTTCGTCGTGAATCCGATTTCCGTCAGTTACAGACAGAGTTTGACTCACGCGTCGCTGAGGGGCGTAATCGCTACCAGCAGGCCTGGCTCCAATTGATCCATACCTGGAAAACAGACCTCGCAAAACTGGGACAGCAAAGTTCCGGTCTACTCACGAAAGCAGATTCGTTGTGCCCTTCGTGGGAGTCCCTCGCCAGTAGAGAGGTCCCACCACCCGAGTCCTCCCCTGCGGTGCTGAGTCTGGGACGGATTGAAGTGGATCTCGACATGATCGATGGGGGAGTCTCGACCGATCCCCGCCTGTCGATTGATCAGCCCCGCTTTGACCTCCCTCTGCTGCTGCCGTTACAAGAGAGACCTTCACTGGTGCTGAAGGGGGCGGGCAGCGGTCGCGACGCGGCGGTGAGCGTCCTTCAGTCCACAGTCCTTCGTTTCCTGACATCGTTGCCGCCGGGTAAAGTCCGACTGACGATTCTGGATCCTGTCGGTCTTGGTGCTAACTTTGCGGCGTTCATGCATCTGGCCGACTACGATGAACTGCTCGTCTCGAGCCGGATCTGGTCTGAGCCCGCTCACATCGAGAAGAAACTTGGCGAGCTGACCGAACATATGGAAACGGTCCTGCAAACTTACTTGCGGAACGAGTTTCCGACGATCGACGACTACAACCAGTTTGCGGGAGAAGTTGCCGAGCCGTATCGCTTGCTGGTCATTGCCAATTTTCCCGCAAACTTCACGGACGTCGCACTGCGTCGACTGGTCAGTATTGCTGAGGGGGGCCGCCGCTGCGGTGTCTTTATCCTGATGAGCGTCGATCAGTCGCAAGAGCTTCCCCGCAGCTTCTCACTAGCAAACCTGGAAAAATCAGCCACCGTACTGCAGTGGAAGGGTGATGGATTCCGCCTGACTGACAGTGACCTTGCTGCCTGGCCGCTGGCCCTTGAATTGCCTCCCCCCTCAGAGGTGTTTGGCCAGATTGTACGATCCGCAGGAGAGCTGGCTCGTGATGTGCGAAGGGTGGAAGTTCCCTTCTCTCGAGTCGCGCCGCAGGACAGCGAACTCTGGAAAGGTGATAGCCGCAAGGGAATCGATGTTCCGATTGGTCGGGCCGGAGCCACCAAACTGCAGTATTTGCGGCTGGGAAAAGGAACTTCGCAACATGTGCTGATCGCCGGAAAAACGGGATCGGGCAAATCGACGCTGCTTCACGCACTGATCACAAATCTTTCATTGTACTATAGTCCGGCCGAGGTGGAGTTTTATCTGATCGACTTCAAGAAAGGGGTCGAGTTCAAGGTTTACGCTGAAGAGCAGCTTCCTTCTGCTCGCGTGATTGCGATCGAGAGCGACCGTGAATTTGGTGTGAGCGTTCTGCAGCGACTGGATGCACTTTTACGAGATCGGGGTGAGCGGTTCCGTGCTGCACGAGCTCAGGATATCGCTGCCTTCAGGGATGCGCGCCCCGACGTCGTAATGCCCCGAACGTTGCTGCTGATCGACGAGTTTCAGGAGTTCTTCATCGAAGACGATGCGCTGTCGCAGCAGGCGTCGTTGCTGCTGGACCGGCTGATTCGACAGGGGCGGGCCTTCGGTGTGCACGTGCTACTCGGATCGCAGACTCTGGCCGGTGCATATTCCCTCGCACGAAGCACTCTCGGGCAAGTGGCCGTGCGCATCGCCTTGCAATGCAGTGAAACCGATGCGCATCTGATCCTGAGTGAAGAAAACACAGCGGCACGCCTGCTGACTCGACCGGGCGAAGCGATCTACAACGACGCTAACGGACTGGTCGAAGGAAACCATCCATTTCAGGTTGTCTGGCTTGATGAAGACGAGCGTGGGCAACGATTGAAGTGGATCCGCGAAGCGGCCAATATGCCGAACGAAGCGTCGGGACGTGATCCTCACGACACGACCAGCGGCATTTCGCCGCTGGTGTTTGAAGGAAATGTTCCTGCAGACATCAAGTCCAATCGACGTTTAACGCGACTGCTAGCGAAAAGTCGATTGGTGTCCCCTGCACTGGGGGCCGAGCGACAGCAGATCCCGGAACCATGGACCTGCTGGATTGGTGATTCGGTTGCGATGAGTGGACCCATCGAATTGAGATTTGGGCTTCGCGAAGGGGCGAATATTCTGATCGTCGGCAGGGACGACACGATGGCGCTGGGGGTGATGGCCGCAAGTGCGCTTGCGCTTTGTGCACAGGCCGCGGGACACGGACTTCATACTCACACTGTCCATCTGCTCGATGGAAGTTTACCGAACAACGCCTCTGTTCAAACCTGGCAGCAGTTAGTGTCGCTCTGGAATCGGCCATCTTCCAGGGACTCTGCGGCGAAACGCGAGAACATTCCCGAACACGCCAGCCTGATGCGAATCGCGTCTCCTCGTGATACAGCGACGGTCATGATTGACATTCTGGCCGAATTGCGTCGACGGGCGGATGAACCGGGCCCCCCCATTTTCCTGTTCGTTTATGACCTGGCACGGTTCCGCGATCTACGCAAATCAGAAGACGACTTCGGATTTGGGGCGAGCAGCGATAAACCGACGAACTCGGCTCAGGTCTTCGGCGAAATTTTGCGCGATGGACCTTCTGTCGGCATCTTCACGCTGGCCTGGGTCGATAGTTACGCAACGGCTCAACGCTGGTTGGCACGCGACCAGATGAACCGATTCGAACACCGGATTCTCTTTTCGATGAACGCGAATGATTCCGCCAGCCTTGTCGATAGCCCGCTGGCGGGAAGACTGGGAGAAAACCGAGCGTTGCTGTATCGCGGTGACCTGGGAACGCTTGAGAAGCTTCGCCCTTATTCCCCTCCCGCAGCGGAGTGGCTCGAAAGCTACGTGGACCGCGAATCTCGTGAGTCTTCGCCAGGGCTGGAACTGGAGGACACGGGTGCGGACCCGGTCGGTCACTCGGCACCCGAAGGTCATTCATGAGGGCGAATTGCGGTAACGGCGAGGGGGGCTTCGTCTGTCCCCCGTTCGCGCGCAGCGTGTGGCCGATTAACACCAACAAAACCCTGGCGAGACAATGAAGTTCGGTTGGTCGGGGTTCAACTTCCTGCTTGCGCTGATTTCAGGCCGACAGATTACTGGTTGCCGGCGGGCTTTTCAGCGCCTGAGTCAAGCGGCGGGATGTAGTGATTGGCCAAAGCGGCGTAGTCTTCGCGGACGGGGCTGAAAACGTCCATCACCAGACACGGACCATTAACGGCCACCGCGCGGTGGGGAACATTCGGCGGAATCAGGAACATTGATCCTGCTTCGCAAATTCGAGTCTCGTCCCCAATCGTCAACTGCATGGTTCCCCGGATCAGCATTCCCCCCTGTTCGTGGGGGTGTGAGTGCAGCGGAACTTCTGCCCCGTCCTCCATTTCCAGATATGACAGCATCATGTTTTCGCCGAACGGAGTTCGCATGCGACATCCGGGTACCGGTTCGATGGCAGGAAACTGTGAGATATCAATGAAACCCATTTGGGACTCCGGGGGCAGGCACCGTGGACTGGTTCCAGGAATGTCGTCAAAGGACCGGAAGGCATGCTATCGCGAGAAAACTTGATTCACAATTCCGTCATGGCGTTAACGCGACGTCGCACCGATCC
The DNA here is from genome assembly GCF_044336245.1 of Schlesneria sphaerica. NCBI lineage: Bacteria > Pseudomonadati > Planctomycetota > Planctomycetia > Planctomycetales > Planctomycetaceae > Schlesneria > Schlesneria sphaerica. The sequence goes on from NZ_CP172346.1 coordinate 187,566, forward strand.
CATTCGATTTCTTTCGATCTTTAGATTCATCGTGGTTGATCCATCGGAAATGAAAGGAAAAGCGTCCGAGGATCGTCCGTTCCTACCGCAAACTGCGCAAGCATTCCTCTGCAACTTTTCGGACCATTCATCAGCAATTTCTTTCCTGTATGACTTCGACTTTTCGCATCAAGCCGCAATGATGTTGTCGCCGCTGAGGACAGGGCAATTTCGTCGTTGATTTACGTCGTTGGTCATTTGTGAACCTGCTTGCCGAGGATTCCATTATGTGTGCGATCGACCGCCGTGAGTTTTTCCAGACTTCTTCGACACTGGCAGCAGCGGCAGTCCTTGCACCGGCGCTTTTCACCTCAGCCGCCGCTCAGGAAAGTACTGAGCGCGAACTGTCGGTGGGAGTGATCGGAACCGGCCGTGGAATGGCTCATGCAAACGCCGCGTTGAATGCAGCGGGAGTCAAACTTGATTACGTCTGCGATGTAGACCAAAACCGCCTGGCGCTCGCGATGAAAACCGTCGAAGGTCGCGGAGCCAAGCCGCAGGGAATCACTGATTTCCGCAGAATGCTCGACGATCCCAAACTGGCCGCAGTGTTCATTGCGACCTGCAATCATTGGCACGCACCTGCGACCATTCTCGCTTGCACTGCCGGTAAGCACGTCTATGTGGAAAAGCCGGGGAGCCACAACGCGCGTGAAGGGGAACTGATGGTTCAGGCCGCTCGGAAGAACCAGCGACTGGTTCAGATGGGAAATCAACGCCGTACGTGGCCGGCAATTCGAGAAGCCATCCAGAAGCTTCACGATGGAGTCATCGGAAAAGTTCTGTTTGCACGGTGCTGGTACACCGCGGATCGGACCTCGATTGGTCGCGGCAAAGTGGTTCCTGTTCCGGACTATCTCGATTATTCGCTGTGGCAGGGCCCCGCTCCTGAACGTCCCTACCTTGATAACCTGGTTCACTACAACTGGCACTGGCGCTGGCATTGGGGGGGTGGGGAACTGGCGAACAATGGTATCCATACACTCGACGTGGCCCGCTGGGGTCTGGGTGTCGACTACCCGACGCAGATCAGTTTCCTCGGGGGCCGGTACCATTACGACGATGATCAGGAAACCCCTGACACGGGGGTTGCGGTCTTTCATTTCGGCGACAAAGGGTGCAGTTGGGAGGTGAGCAGTTGTCTTCCACGTCGCGACGAAAAGCTGGCCTCTGTCATTTTCTATGGAACGGAAGGAAGCCTGCATATCATCGATCCCGGCTACAAGATCCTGGACGCGAAAGGCAAAGAAATTGACAAAGGAAGCGGTATTGGAGGTGAACAGGAACACATCCAGAATTTCCTTTCAGCAGTTCGGACTGGTGCACCCCTGAATTCGGAAATCGAAGTTGGTCAGCGCAGCACCCTGCTTTGTCATCTGGGAAATATCTCATACAAACTGGGACGCATGTTGCGATTCGACCCGGAAACGAAATCGATTGTCGGGGACGAAGAAGCGACTGCACTCTGGGGACGCGAGTATCGCAAAGGATGGGAGCCCGTCGTGTGAACTGAAGGTACCCTTTGAGCGTTCTTCTCCAGGGAAGCTGCTGATAATCCAACCATGGGTCGCCGACAATTTTAGAGCGGAATTATGTCAACCAACGAATTTGATGGGTCACCGAAGACCTGGCCTCCTCTGGGAATGCCCACAGGAAGTGTTCGCGCGCTTCTGGTCCTGCTGGTGGTGGGTGTGGTCATCCTGAAACTGGCTCGAAACGATGCATTCGATCGAGAGCAGGATCTTTTATGGTTCGTGACGCTGCTGATCTCTTTGACGCACTACTTCGCGTCTCGACGATTCATTGCTCTTTCGTCCGATGTTCGGCGCGAATTAGAGGAAGACGGAATCATTGAACGAGAGCGTAACCCGCTCTTCCTGCCGCGAAACACGATTCGGATCGTGATCGTCGGGGCCTTCGGCTGGCTGGGTTACCACCTCTACACGCAGCATCGGCTCACCGATCATCATGCTGCATCACTACTGGGAATGATGGCCGCATTTCTGCTGGGGGTGACGGTTCGCACCATCAGCAACTGGTGGAATCGCCGCCGGGTCCGCACGTCAGGGACCTGGGGTGATCTGAAGGCGCTGGCTGCGCTGCTTCTGGTTCTGCTCGTCGCCGTCCCTGAATTTCTGGGTGGCGAAAGCAGAGGATTTCCTCCGGAATTCCACCGAGTCGCTCTTGGCTTTATGTTGTTTTACTTTGGCTCCCGGTAACGATTGATCCTTTAAGTGCATCTCTGGGCTTTTTAACTATGCGACGACTGATAACGGCAGGTGTAATGGCAACAGCGGGCCTGATGGCCTTTCTGTCGGGTCTGGCAAACGAACCTCAATCGAAGGCCGGACAAGAGACATTCCAGTTCGCGAAAGACGACTGGCCCTGGTGGCGCGGGCCGCACCGAAACGGCGAAGCGGCGGCTGACCAGTCACCCCCGCTCACCTGGAGCGACACCAAGAACGTTGTCTGGAAGGTCGAAATCCCCGGAAAGGGGCACGGCTCCCCGATCCTCGTCGGCGATCGAGTATTTCTGCTGACCGCCGAACATGACAGTGAATACCAGTCCGTCCTCTGCCATGATCGCAAAAGCGGAAAGCAGCTCTGGAAAACCGAACTGCACCAGGGTGGATTGAACCTCAAGGGGAACACGAAAAGCACCCTGGCCAACTCAACCATGGCCTGCGACGGCGAACGCGTATTCGCGACGTTTCTGCATGATGGTGCCATCTATGCCAGTGCGCTTGACCTCGAAGGAAAACAGCTCTGGCAGACGAAAATCACCGACTACATCCTTCATCAGGGATTTGGTTCATCGCCCACGGTGTATGGTCCGCTGCTGATTGTCTCGGCCGATAACAAAGGGTCCGGTGCGATCGCCGGACTCGACCGAAAAACGGGAGAGATCGTCTGGAAGCAGGGCCGGCCCAAGCTGCCCAACTACACGTCGCCCATCATCCTGCATGTCGCGGGAAAGGATCAGTTGATCTTCAGCGGATGCAACCTCGTCACCAGCTTTGAACCTCTCACCGGTGAAAAGCTCTGGGAGATCAAAGGATCTACGGAAGAGTGTGTCACGTCGACAGTCACAGACGGCCAACTGATCTATACCAGTGGTGGATATCCCCGAAACCACCTGAGTGCGATTCGGGCAGACGGCTCGGGCGAGACGGCGTGGGAAAATGGAAGCCGCGTTTACGTTCCGTCGATACTTCACAAAGATGGTTACCTCTACGCCGTTCTGGATGCAGGAGTCGCCATCTGCTGGAAGAGCGACACCGGCGAAGAGAAATGGAAGCAACGGATCGAAGGGACCTTCAGTGCCTCGCCTGTTCTCGTTGGCGACAAGATCTTCGCAACGAACGAAACAGGAACGACCTACATCTTCAAAGCAACACCCGAAGGTTTCGAAGACCTCGGTGAGAACAAGCTGGAAGATGAGGCTTTCGCGACACCCACAATTTGTGGCAACCGCATTTATTTCCGCGTTGCGTCACTCAAGCATGGCCACCGTCAGGAACTGCTGTACTGCCTGAGTGAAGACAAGTAACCGGTCACCAGGCGAATCCGAATTTCCGTCGTATCGTCATCCCCCACTGACCTTGTCGTCGACAAAAGTCAGTGGGGGATTTTGTTTGAACACCTACGGGGGTGTGTACTGGCCTTCTCACGAAACGACTCACACGCCAAACGCTACGGCGGCGGTTCGTGATACGATTCTGGACTTCGACTGCGCGAACCCGCAGTCGAAAGAACGACAGGCATGGATCATCAGCGTCTCACCATGAGTACTGCAGCCCTCCGGAGCCGATCACGGCTGAATACCGCGTGGCAAACTGTCCGTCGACCGCTGCGTAGACGCTGAAGCGGTCCGTGAAGTAGGCCGTCCCGTTCAATGACAGCAGGCCGAAGTCGCGCCCGGTGCTGTTTCCTGCCGTGGCGAACTGGACGGTGGGGGCCCCGGCGAACGACGACGACACCATCTGTGTTCCGTTCCCCCATTCGTGCTGATAGCTGGCGGCAAACGATGGAACGAATAGCACATCCCCCCACATCCGTTCGTCGTAGACTCTCGCTCCGAAACTGTTCCGGACGCTGTTGATCGACTGACCATCTGTTCGCAGGCTGAGACTGCCCGCCCCTGATTCGTTCACACCCTGCTGATCGATGTAGACGTATTGGAATCCAATGAAGGGCTGAAGCCGCAGTTCGTCGAAATCGAGGTTAATGCCCCCCTCGGTATAGTGAGACCATTGATTGCCACGACTTGTACCGGTGGCGGTGCGGTGAATGTCCCCCAGATTCATCGGGCGTGAAAGGTCATAATTGTTGTTCCCGTAGAAGTCCATATTCGAGAGATAGGCTTCTTCACCACGAATCAACTCGTACAGACCGACTTGATAGGAATTGATTTGTGCTGTGGAACTGTTCAGTCCGTTGTCGACCGACGTCCCGGCATAGCCACCAAGCAGACCAACCAGAAACCGTTCACCAAGCCACCGCTCGACACCGAACAAGGTCCCGCCGAGGCGGTAGTTGGATCCACCCGCGTTCCCATCGCTGGAAATACTGCCACCCAGGCCGTAGCCTTGAGCCCATGTCGACCACGGAGATGTCGCGGGAGGGAATACTCCCGCTGGATTGTGGCCCTGAGCAAATTCGTTGGCCTGGCTGGAAACGAGCCGCAAGGGACTAGAAGTTTGTGCGACCGCTGACGCCATGACACCGGGTGACTTGAGGCGAGCCAGTCGGTTACTGATCAGTTGAAGCTGGACCGTAGAGGTCTGCTTTTCGATCGTGGTCAGCGAGGGGTACAGGTCTGCGGAAAGCTGATTGAGTGCGTACTGCACACCGCGAGGATTGACCAGCGTCAGGTGGGTAATTGCGTCAGCGTAATCTCCGGTCGCCGACCCGCTGGAGTAGTCAATGACCGACGCCAGGATTCTCTGGTTGGTGGTTCCGGCATAGGGCGACAGGTTTGAAGTGACCGTCAATGTGATCTTGTCGTCTGAATAGTCAGGTGAAAAAGTAATAAGCTGGTTCGTCTGCGTCGCGAAGATGCCGTCGTAATGTCCCTCAATTCCCTCCTCAGCCCGGAGAAGTTCATATGTCTTGCCGACGTTCAGCACGGAATTTCCCAGGTTCAGATTCAGCTTCGTCCCTGACTCGATCTCGGCAGTTCCTTTCACGATGATGAGATCACTGCCCGTCGCATTCAGATCCGCGACATAGCTGCTGCCTGTTTTTTGAGTCAGATCTCCCTGGATCGTCAGTGGGGATCCAATGGTGCCGGATGCGATTGTGCCCCCGGCTTTGATTGTCGTATCTCCCACTTTGCCGGCACCCATCAGTTTGGCACCGTTTTCGACATCGACGGCGCCGACGATCGATCCATTGACGATCAGGGTACTTCCGTCTCCCACTGTTGTGGTGCCGGTGTAGGTATTCAGTGACTGAAAGACAACGGGCCCCGTCCCTGCGATCTCGACGTCACCGTCACCGGAAATCGTGCCGGTGAACAGGCCTGACGTGCTCTGATGGAAACGTAGCAGCCCACTGTTATCAATCGCTCCCTGCAAACTGCTCGTCGTTCCAATCAAGGTGCTGTCTGCATGGATTGCAGTGCCGCCAAGATAGGTGTTTGTCCCCGAGAACGTGACCGGGCCCGCGCCCGTGATCAAGACGGCGCCTGAACCTGCCATGTTCCCAGCATAGGTGCTTCCGAAGTTCTGGTCGAACGTTACGAGACCATCGTTTGCAATCGCCCCTTGCACGCTGTTCGTGGTCCCAATCAGCGAACTGCCATGATCGATATAGGTCCCGCCGGTGTAAGTGTTCGTCCCGGTGAACCGAATGGGAGTGATCCCGCTGATCTCAACGCCACCTGTTCCCGACATGTTTCCGGAATACTCGCCGGTCTGATCAGAACCGCTGGGGAAAGTCATACTTTCCAGCCCCAGTGAATTATTGAACTGAACGAAACCGTTATTGGTGATGTTTCCTTGAATGCCTCGCGTCGAGCCTGCCAGCGTAGCACCGCTCTTGACGGTGGTGCCGCCGATGTAGGTGTTCTGTCCGGTGAAGGCCGTGATCCCAGGTCCTTCCACTTCTACGTGTCCGGATCCCGAAATAGCGCCTTCGAAAATGTTCGACACGGGCGGAAGGTACCCGGGCGCCACACGGTAAATCGGCGGAGTCACTGAGGGACCTTCCACGGTGACCTGCTGGAGTTGAAAAGGACTGGGAATACTCTTGAAGACAAGCGTCCCGTCGTTATCAATTGATCCCTGCAGACTGCTGGCGTTGCCAATCAGAGTGCCCCCGTCTTCAACCTTTGTTCCGCCGGTGTAGGTGTTGTTACCGGTCAGATTGATTGCAGCACTCATGGCAACCGTGAGGCTTCCCTTCCCCGACATGTCTCCACTGTAGGTTCCGTTTCCGCCCGCGATGAATTGGACGGAGCCCTCGTTGTGGATCGTACCATGCAGGCTCTTGGCGGTTCCCAGCAGCGTACTTCCTTCTTCGGTGGTGGTACCCCCGGTGTAACTATTAAGTCCCGTGAAGACGACGGGGCCGCTGCCGCTGATGAGGACCTTCCCCGATCCAGAGATATTTCCGCTGAATGCGCCTGTTGCGACCTGATTGAACTCGACTGTTCCGTCGTTCTCGATGGCACCATGCAGGTTCGCAGTCGTTCCGATCAGGGTGCTGCCGGTATCAATGGATGTCCCACCCGTGTGAGAGTTCGGTGCCGTAAACGTGATTGGACCGCTTCCACTAATCTGGACGTGGCCCGTCCCTAAGAACGTCCCCTTGAAGGTTCCCGCCTGCTGCTGATCAAACTGCACCGTCCCGTCAGTGAGAATCGGACCCTGCAGACTGTCGGTTGAACCAATCAACGTACTTCCCGCATTCACCAACGTGCCGCCGTCATACGCGTTCAGGCCGGTGAAAGTAACGGGCCCACTGCCGCTGATCACGACGCCGCCATGGCCGTAAATAGAGCCGGAATAGGTGCCTGCCGTGTCTTGATTGAACTCCAGCTTTCCAAAATTCAGAAAGTTACCTTGGAGGCTGCTGGTCGTTCCTGTGAGAGAGGCTCCTTCGGCGATGTACGTCCCATCGGAATAAGTGTTCGTTCCGATGAACGTGACGGGGCCTTCGCCCAGGATCTGAACACTACCGTTACCCGACATATTCCCACTGTAGTTCAGCGGGTTCGGTGAATCGAAGGCAACGACCCCGTTGTTGAGGACATCGCCTTTGAGGCTGCCCGTTTTATCGACCAGAGTTCCACCGTTTACCGTGACTGGCTGGCCTGCATTGATGACATTAAAGCTATGCAGTTCCAGGGTCCCTTTGTTAATGACGAGTGGCTGGAACAGGGAATTTCCATCCACCGTTTTTGAATTGCCTGCCAATTTCACGACGGAGTCGCTGGCAATGTTGAGCGACTGCTGCGTCATCGTGAAGTTGTTCAGGAAATTGAGCGTGTAGTCTTTGTCCGGATTGGTATCAACGGCCTGAATCGCGTTGAGGAAGTCGGCCGAGGTGCCGATATCGAGAGTCTCTGCGAAACTGAATTGGCCGGCGCAGAATGCGACCATCATCGCAGCGACGGGGTGCAGCAGGTGAGTTCGCTTCCAAAACCCACGGCGCATGACGTGGCGACTGAGTGATGCATTCTTCGTCAGAGACCCGTGGTTTCCGCCGCGTAGATTCATTCGAATTGCTTTCGCCTCTCGCAACTGCATTTGATCGACGAGCCCAAGTGACTCAACCATTCAAAGGATGCAGCGGCGCGTTGTCCCCTTTCGACTTCACAGTCCACATCAGCGTTTTATGAAGGGAACCGAAGAGGATCAACGCGACTTTCATGCCGGACTAAACCGTACGAGCAGGCTCTGGTTCGCTGCAAATTCGCACCTTTTCTACACATACCAACGACGCATCAGCAGACGCTTTCTGAAACTCGCAGTTCTCTTACTCAAGCGAATTCATGTCTGCTGCCGCTTCTCCGGCGGGAACTGCCGCTCGTTGCCTGCGTCTCTGACGCCCCTCGTTCGTCCGGCCGGTGATTCCGGCAATCGATTCGCTCGTTACTTCACTGCAGCAATCCTGCATCGTGCGGGTGGCGGCTAAGCGGACTGTCGACTCTGTCTGTGATCGTGTCGCGCAGGGAACGTTTCCAGAAGATTCTCACAATATAGCGATAGCTGCGACGATCTTCGGATTGTGCATCTGAAACACACTCTATCAACCATGAATGCCGAGCTTGAGTTGTACAGTGGGTTCAAGGAATTAGTAAAAGCTCATCCCCGAAAGCTTAAAGCAAGCTGAAATTTCCTTACCGGAAGCAGGGGAACAATGCTATGGCACATGCTGGATTGTCACTTACTGATTGCAATCCCCCAAGTCCTTCTGGATGATGCTATGGTGACTGCGGACGAACGTGAGGTCGAGTTCATCCAGTACCGGGAGGCGCCTGATGCGGAAGTTTGAGGAAGTCTATACGTGCGATGATGCGGGGCTGGCTACACCTCCCGAGACGGCTCTGCTAGACAAGGTTGAACTGCACGCCACTGGCATTAAGTCGTTCTTTGACAAGTACAGCGGCATGACATTCAACAAAGGGATTTTCCGGGTCTTCCCTTTGGATCAGGTAAAGAAATGGACATTGATTGCGGAAGAGATGTTTCCCGAGTTAAAGGGGAAGCTTCTGGTGATTGCCTCGGATTGGAGAGGGCAGGTTTATGCCCTCAACACAGGCCGCAAGGATGGCGACCAGTTTCAGATTCAGTTGCTGGATCCTGCGACGAATGAAAATCTGAATGTCCCTGCAACGTTTGAGGGGTTCCTTGATGTTGAACTGGTGGATTACGCGAACGAATCGTTGCAGGTCGAACTCTTCGAAGACTGGATTGCGAATCATGGCCCTGCTCCCGCGGCGAAAGAATGCGTTGCGTACATTAAGCCATTAAGACTGGGGGGAATCGACGATCCCTCCAACCAGGAAATCACTGATATGGAGGTTTACTGGTCTTTCAGTACCCAAATCAGGCAGCAGATCGATGGTCTGCCAGAAGGGACCCGGATCGACCGAGTTGACTTGGCATAGTTGGCCGTAAACGTTGCATTGCGGCGTGTATGCGATTTCAAACTTGAACTGGGAATCGGGACCGGTCGTCGGGGGATGACGTTCCTGGTCGGAATGCTCGATCGGGTGGATTTTGCGTCCCCGGGAATGCACGAGCCGAATTACGCCCGCGTGAATCACCAGAACCAGGGTATCCGACTCCCCTTGACGGGGACTGACGTGATGTCCGCGCACGGGCGATCTCGATCTACTGAGCCCTCATTTCAAAATCAAAGGGCCAACCTGCACCTGCCTCATCCGTCATCCCCCGAATAGTCTGATTCAATGTCGGTTCTCTCGCATCTGTTTCTTTCCATTGATATTCTGCGACGGTCTGTGAACGTCCTGTCGACGCGGAATTGAGGTGGCTCGACCTCAGTTCCTCTTGCTCGCGAACTCGTTGGACTCGTTCAATAAGGCTCCGCCTCAGCAGACTGGTCTGGAATCCGCCCTCCGCTGATTGGAAGAAACACTTGACGCAGCAATATCCTTTTTTCGTTCGTCGTGACCTGGACGGCTTTTTCGGGCTTTTTGTCGACAATCTGATTCAACTGTTGTTGATTCTGGCCCTCTGCAAAGGGCTGTGCGGGATGACAGGTGACGGTGCTTACCTGCTGTATCAGCATATCCTGCCTGGGGCGGCGATCAGCATCCTGATCGGAAACGTGTTCTACGCCTGGCAGGCGCGACGGCTGGCGTTGAAAGAGGGTCGCGACGATGTGACCGCACTCCCCTATGGAATCAACACCCCCTCATTGCTGGTCTATGTCTTCTTCGTGATGAATCCCGCCTTCGGGAAAGCACTGGGTGAGGGGCAGACTCCCGAGGCTGCTGCGCGATTCGCGTGGGAGATGGGTCTCGTCGCGTGTCTGGGAAGCGGATTGATCGAGTTCTTCGGGGCTTTTGTTGCTGAGGCCGTGCGGCGGCGGACCCCACGAGCGGCATTGCTGTCGACACTGGCCGGCATCGCGATTGGCTTCATTTCGATGAGCTTCGCGCTGCAGATCTTCCAGAAGCCACTGATTGCGATGCTGCCGCTGGCGATTGTGCTGATCACCTATTTTTCTCAGGTGCCGTTTCCGTTTCACCTGCCTGGTGGATTGGTCGCCGTGGTACTGGGAACGGGGATCGCCTGGCTGATGGCGGGACTGGCTGCCGTATTTCCGGCGACCGTTCCGTGGATGACTGAGTCGACCATGAATCTTCAGGCTGTGCAGGAAGCGACGAAACAACTGAGCTTCTATGTTCCCGCATTCGCAGGGGGGGCGATTCTGGCACGACTGGCGGATCCCGGTCAGTGGATCGGGCTGCTTTCCGTCATCATCCCGATGGGCCTGTTTAATCTGATCGGCAGTCTCCAGAACATCGAGTCGTCAGAAGCAGCAGGGGATAAGTACGATACCCGCTCATCACTGGCCGCAAACGGCATCGGAACGATCTGTGCCGCCTTCTTCGGCAGCTGCTTCCCCACAACGATCTACATCGGTCACCCGGGCTGGAAAGCACTGGGTGCTCGCGCGGGATACTCGACACTGAATGGAATCGTCGTTACGGCGATCTGCCTGACGGGGGCCGTCAGCCTGATTGAAAGCCTGATTCCGATTGAATCCGGCATTGCGATTGTGTTGTGGATTGGAATCATCATTACCGCGCAGGCATTCTCGGCTGTACCTCGCGAACATGCTCCCGCAGTGGCGGTTGGGTTGTTTCCCGCGATTGCGGCCTGGGGCTTTACTGTAACGCAAGGAGCGATCTTCAAATCCGGAGGGAAGACGCTTCAAGAGATGCTGGTTGATCCACGTGCCAACGTGAACGACTTTGTGCTCCATGGGATGATCTCACTTCAGCAGGGTTACATCTTCACGTGCATGATTCTGGCCGCGATCTCGGCCTTTCTGATTGATCGCAAGTTTTTCGTCGCCGGAGTCTGGTCTCTGTTCGGAGCGTTCTTCGCGGCGATCGGGCTGACCCATGCTTACCAGCTCAACGGGAACGTGGTGGATTTTCTATTTGCGTTCGCCCGACCTGTAGTGGAGTCGGCGACGATATACCGCTCAGGGAACGTTGCCGTCGGGTATCTCTTGATGGCAGTGGTCTTTTTCGCGTTCGGCCGCTACTTTGCCGGAAAGGATGATCAGGAACGTATCGCGCATTGAGCGGGATGGTTGGTTCTCCGGTTGAAGATTGTTCGTTGGAACAGCCTGTCGTCGCGGGGCGATGCAGGGACTGAAGTCACGTGCCCGCCAAGGAAACTCGTTTGCTGGCGCACAAAAGCAGCGGACGACCCGTGCGCGAGGCAGACAATTTCGGTTGGGCCTGGACTACGTTCGGTTTGGAATCTCGAAAGTTTGGATATGCAATTGTTTGAAGAAATCGTCACGTCCCGCAAGAACTGGCTGAATGACGTCCTACGTCCCTGGTGCGGTCAGGCCTCCCGGAAGGAATTATTGAAGGCCGAAGCGGAATGGGTGGATCTGGCAGGTAAGGTCGATCCTGAAAAGACGCTGTGGCTGTGGGCCTGGTCCCGTTTCCCGGAACTGGTCCATGAAAGTCTGGGAATCGAAGAGACCTCTGAAGTGGAAGTCCGGCTTCAGGACGGGCGCATCTTCATTGGCTTTCCAAATTCACGGAACAGCCAGCGTGGTGAACTGGCACTGCTGGGAGGAGAGATCTCTCACGACGGGCCTCCAGCCGAAGTGGGACCGTTCTCAATCGATCAAATTGTCGCGGTTCGTCGACTGTTTTCTTTCTGAGAAAGTGCTGGACGAAAAACAAGCCAGGTACGGGATCGAATCGGTACCTGCCTTTGCGTGAATGCGTTCTCGAGACTTCTGTGGGACGAGTGTTGAGAGTGTGAGTCTGACTTGGCAGGGGTTTCGACGTCCCGTCAGGGACTGCAGGGGAGATCCCACTTTTCAGCCTGTAACTGCTTCAGAAAGATTTGCTCGGTGAGATCGAAGTGCAGCGGCGTGACGGTGATGTCCCCTTCCTGAAGTTGTTTGATGTCCGTGCCGTCATCCAGCAGATGACTGCGAATCGGATTCAATCCGCTCCAGTAGTACGGCCTGCCGCGTGGGTCAGTTCGCTTTTCCACTTCTTCGTTGACGCGATTCACGCCCATCGCCACAAACTGAACGCCGCGTGGCCAACCGGGCCGCGGGGGAGGAAAGTTGATGTTCCACAACTGGCCCGGTCTGGTCTTGGGGAGCAGGTGCTGACATAAGGGAATCGCGCGACGTGAACTGGCTGCGAAATCAGGGGGACCGTCCATCCATTGGGACAGAGCGAATGACGGAATTCCGAAGAAGGCTCCTTCAATCGCTGCCGCGACTGTTCCCGAATACAGGACGTTAATTCCGATATTGGCACCGGCGTTCAGACCGCTGATGATCACATCCGGTTTTTTCGGGCAAAACTCGAGGACCCCGAGCTTTACGCAGTCTGCGGGACTTCCTTCCACTTTCCATCCGAAGAATTCCCCGTTTCTGTATTCCTTGTGTGCGACGAGCGGGTGTAGATAAGTAATCGTATGGCCTACCCCACTTTGTTCGATCGCAGGAGCAACGACTGTGACCTCTCCCCACTGACGCAATTCTGCGTACAGGGCGTGCAGGCTGGGGGCATGGATTCCGTCGTCATTCACCAGAAGAATGTGCATAGAGAACTCTTTTTCATGAACAGCAAGAATGTTCCGAAGTCGGCAGGCGAATTATGACGTCTCATGAGACGATCGACGAATGCTCACCCCGTCGACGCGACCTGTCAAGGAACGACTCCGTTTCCACGGGCTGGACTGATCGACTGCGACTGACCCGTTCCACCACCGCGATTGTGATGGTATTGAGTCTGCTGTTTCTCCACCTCTGCAATCAACCGATCTGGCACACCGATGTCTGGGGACATCTCAGTTATGGAAAAGTGATTTGGGACAAGAAGTCGATTCCGAAGACGGAACCGCTGCTGCCCCTTTCGCGTGAGATCCGTTTCGTCGACTCACCCTGGCTCAGCCAACTGATCGGATTTGGTGTGATCAGCATGCCACGATTGCAGATGGCGGGGCTGCAGGGACTGTACGCGCTGTCCGTAACCTGCTGTGGAGGCATGCTCTGTTATTGGCTATTTCGACAAACTCAAAGCGCTGTTTTTGCACTTGTCGGTTTGGGGGTTTTCATTGTCCCGCCATGGGTCTGTATTCTGATTCTGCGACCGCAACTGGCCGGGTTGATCTGCTACGTACTCGTCCTGGTCCGTCTGTCACCAATGCGGCCGCAGCGATGGGATTGGATCCTGATACCCGGCATCTTTCTGCTCTGGGCCAACCTTCATCCCTCCTTTCCGATCGGTCTGGGATTGTTAGGCTGCCTCTGTGCAGGAAGGATCGTCGATCGGTTCGAGAAAACAGGTTCCTTCGCACTTCTTGGTCGGGACAGAAGACTGCGGGGCCTGTTTGGGCTGACCCTGGTTTCCGCAGTCGCGACATTGGCCAATCCGTACGGACAGGAATTGCATCGCGAGGTACTTCGGTTTTCTGCGAATCCGAACCTGCGGGACCTTACCGAGTGGCACGCGCTCTCGATACGGGATGCTGCGGGACAGGCATTTATTGCTTCGGTTGTGATCCTCACCTGGCTGGGTCTCAAGACGCCGCGACGTATTCGAGCCTGGGAGTTCCTGCTGCCGGTTGGCCTTGCAGTTGCTTCCCTGTGGAGCGTCCGGATGCTCGTCTGGTGGATCCCCGTGTGCAGTCTGCTGATTCCCCGGCACGCGTCGGCCCTCTGGAATTCGTGGGCCTACCGGCCAGTATTGCCGGATACTCCGCGATCATTCCGGTGGACGATTGTTTCCATCGCCACGGCTTCAACATGTCTGGTGGTAAGTCCCCTGGGACAAGCGGTGATTGCCGATCGGCATCGGGATCCGTCAGTCACGGTCTCCAGTTACACACCACTGATTGCTGCCCGGTATCTCTCAGAAAATCCGCCGACGGGGATGGTCTTTGCAACCTATGAATGGAGCGACTATCTGCAATGGGCCGGGCCGCCAGGGATGAAGTTGCTGGTGAACTCGCATGCGCACCTCGTTCCACCGGACGTCTGGAGGACGTATATGCAGGTCATTGAGTTGCGCAGCGGCTGGAGAGAGTCGTTGGATCGGTACGAAGTAGACCTGATCGTGGTTGACCGGGCCTTTCGGAGCGGACTCATTATGAATCTGGAAGCGGACCCGAATTGGGAACGACTGGTTGAGCAGGATGGGCAGTGTCTGTTCCGCCGAGTGCGTTCCAACTCTTCGGAGACGACCAAGAGGGACTCTTTGTCGGAATGAGCTGGATTGCGAATGTGGCACAAATAAAAAGCGATCACACGCACAGGCATGTGATCGCTTTTGTCAGTCACTCGTGGGCCGGACGAGGCCGCATCATTTCATGAAGAAGTCAGTGGGGCCGCGGAGGGTGTAGTAGGGATACTGAACCATTCCGGCGGGAACGCCACCAGCCCCTGCACCACCGGCAGGATCAACCTGAGGTGGATAGACCATGTTTTCAGGCCATTCGAACTGGTACGTCTGCACGTGCTGTGGCATCCCATTGCGGTATCCACAGCCCCGTCCACAACCGCGACAACCTGCTGGCGGGCAGGCATGTCCGTTGTCACACTGAGGGCAACCAGACGCATCGGCCATGTAGGCCTGTTTACCCTCGGTGTAGTACCCCTCGGGGCCCGAGTAGAAGCCGCCGTCGTATCCGAAGTTATGGTCGACGGTTCCTCCCAGAGGCTTGAAGTCGTGGTGACCATGGCGGCCCAGGTAAGGAGTCTTTTTCAAGTCTCCATAACCGGGGGCTGATCCAATGATTGGCCCGTTATTATCGGGATTCTGACCACGAACGGTGGACTTGGACATCGAACAGCCCACCGAACAGCTGACGACGACGATTGCAATCAGTCCAACAAATCCGCGAATTTGCATCTTGTCTCTCCGACCCTAAAGGCTGACGACGCCACTTCGCGCAGGAACGAAGCGAGTTTCCTTTGCGTATCTATCGGCGATTTGCCCATCAAAGTACGGCGATTCCACAAAGAAGCTGCAAATGGCACGTTGAGACGAACCATACGTTATTGCAGAAATCGCCTAAACGGAGTATTTTGACATTGGTTTTCGTGTCGCAACAACGATCAGCACAGGACTGATTTTCGGAGTCGGAGTTGTTGCGACTTGCCCAGAGCAAAGGAGTGTGTGGGAAGTGTTCGTCGCCATCTCATCTCAGTGTTTTTCCAATACCGATTTTGCGGCTGCCTGTCAGCAGGCCGCTGATCTGGGATATGACAAGATCGAACTCTGGCTCAATGAGGCGAGCGATCATCTTAAGCCTTCTCAGATCGTGGCATCTCCCACGAAGTTCTTTCAGGTTTATCGAGAGACCACCCGGCTGACTCCAGTCGCGTTGAACCTTCAGGAAGATGTCCAGCTCGACGTTTTTCAAGACCTGTGCAAAGTCTCGAAAATGTTGAAGATCACCCAGATTACCATTCCTGCCGCGACGCTGGGGACTCCGTTCAACGAAGAAATTGACCGGCTGCGCAGCCGACTGGCCGCTTCCAACTCTGCCGGAATCCGACTGTCACTGAAGACCAAATCTGGCCATTTGACGGAAGATCCTCAGACAGCAGTGGAACTGTGTCAGGCGGTACCAGGCTTGGGATTGACACTGGACGTCAGCTACTACATCTGCGGCCGCTACGCCGGGCAGGGCTACGATCAGGTCTTTCCATACGTCTATCACACCCATCTGCGCGACACGACGCCGACCCAGGTTCAGGTCCCTGTGGGCCTCGGCGAAGTGGACTACAGCCGTATCATCAGCCAGTTGCGCCGGTTCAATTACAACCGCGCACTTTCTGTCGAAATTCTGCCCGAGCTGCTGAACGGACAGGATCGAGCGCTCGAACTTCGCAAGATCCGGATGCTGCTGGAAACACTGCTGTAAGGGTTTCTTCGTCCGCTTCGCGACGGGCTATTTTTTGCCGGTCGCCTTCTGGCGTGCCATGTCTCGGGTGAATTTCTCGTACGCCGATCGGTAGGCAGGCGGAACAGGTTTCCGTTGCGATTCGATCTGGATCACTTCTCGCTGGGGTTGCTGTTCGCCGGTGCGTTGCGACCCCGACTTCTGCAGGTTGAGATTCTTCAACATCTCGTTGAACTGCTGTTGCCGGGCTGTCACTTCCGGCGACTCTTCGGTCTGTTTAGACTCGTTGAGGTACCGCGAGAGCCGATCGGCGAACTGCTGCATTTCGGTCTTCGTCCAGCCGAGTTGCTCAAGCAACTCGGGATCGACGTCGCCCCGGTCCAGTTCCTTCTTGAGTTTCTGCAGCACAAGCTCTGTCGCCTGCTTGTTGTAGTCGAGATTGACTTCGTCACCCGCTTCGGGGTTGGCCTCTCCGCCCGAGGGGCCGGAAGGATCCCCGTCGTTGCCGATGGCTCCTCCACTGCCGTTTGGATTGCTGCCGGGACGGCCGGGAGTCTTGGACCCCGGTTGCGTCGAAGGCTTACCGGATGAATCCCCCTTGCCGGGTTCTTCACCGTCCCCTTTCCCGGCACCAGCCTGATCAGACTTTTGCCCCTGATCGGACTTCTTTCCTTCTCCCGGCTGGTCTCCCGCTTTCGCTCCTTCCTTATTCTGTTCTTTATTTAGACCGTTCCGGGCTTTGTTTGCGTCAGGCTTTTTCCCTGCCGGTTTATCTTGGTCCGATGATTCATCGGATTCGCCCTGGGCGTCGTCGGCGGATTTGTCTCCACCGCTTGACGGGGCTCCCGGTTTCTGTCCCTCGGCCCCTTTTCCAGGTCCCGATTCCCCATCCACCTTCTCTTCACCCTCTTTGGCCGGTGAGTCTTGATCGGCTGTGGCTTCGCCGGCGGGATCCTGACGGGACGCTTTCGCCTTGTCACCCGATTTGGACTTGCTGTTGCTCGAGCTCTCGGGCTTCGGCTCTGCCGACTCTTGTGAAGACGGTTCGCTATCTGAGTCAGAACCTTCGTTCACATCGGTTTCCGACTCAGGCGTTGTCTTGGCACCTGCTGGATCCGATGACGAGTCTGATTTGTCGTCAGATCCCTTCGATGGATCGCCTGGCGTCTGTTGGGGAGTCCTTTCAGGATTCGTTTTTTTTCCGGCATCCGATTTGGGGGGCTTCTTCAGCGAGTTTTTCTCATCTCCACTGGGCTCATCGGATTGTTTAACTGAGTCTGGAGTTGCCGTTTTTCGTTCGTCAGCGGTGGAATCAGTTTTCTCGTTTTGCTTTTGCGTCTTGCGCTGCGGGTCCTGGGCCGAATCCTCGGACGTTCCCTGGCTTTGGCGTTTTTCAGGCATCTCGCGGGGATCGCGCTTCACTTTGTCGTTTTGGACACGATCCGGATTGCTCTTCGGATCACGATCAGGCTTTGCTGTCCCTTGTTCTGAGCCGTCGGCGCGCTTCTTGATCGAATCTGGTGACTCAGGAGCAGGTTCCTGTTCGCCAGACGTCTCTGAAGAGTCCGTCCCATCTCCCTTGGGTTTCGATTTCGCTCCGTTCTTGGACGGATTCTGCTGCGGGCTGGTTTCGTTCAAGCTATCCGACGGAGCGTCATCCCCCTCCTCCTTGCCTTCTCCACCCGCGTTGGCGTCGTCGGCCGGAGTGGGACCGGATGGGGAGTCGTCGTTATTGCCTCCAGGAGCTTCCGACTTGGGGTCTGGCTTGGAATTGGGGGAGGAAGGATCGGAGCCGGTCTCGGCCCGATCTTTCTGGGCGTCTTGCTCGGGATTGCGTGAAGATTCGTCGGCGTCAGGCTGTTTCCCGGCCGGCTTTTTGTCCGGAGACTTACCGCGACCTTTTGAGCCCTTTTCTTTCTCGGCCGATGATTCCTCTTTTCCCTTTTCAGGTTGATCTTTCAGTCCGTCCTTTCGGGTTCCTTCATCCCCTGAAAGCTTCTCCTGATCCTTCTCTGACGTGCGTGGCTTTCGTCCATCCTCCTTATCTGGCATCGGAGCCGGCTTTCGCTCGGCGGTCGGATCACCGGTCGCACCTGCGTCATTCTTGTCAGTTTCATCCGCCCCATTCTTGCCATCGTCTCGGCTTACGTCGTCCTGTGGCTGGGACTCGCGGTTCTGGTCTGCGGCTTGGGAATCGGACGGCTCGTCCGCAGACTGTTTGTCCTGCGAGTCACGTCGGTCGTTCGTTCCTTCCGCAGAGGGGGCATCCTGTGCGTCGTTCTTCGACGTTTGCTCAAATTTTTCAAGCAGACGTTTCAGCGCCTCGTCATCCTGCGAGCCATCGCTGTTGAGCGGCTGCTGGCCCGACTGGTCCTTTCCACCTTCGCTTTTTCTTGTCCCTTCGGATTGGCCTCGTTCCTCCTGCGTCCCCTGGCCTGACTGACCCGTTTCGGACTGGCCGCCGTTCCCTGCCTTCTTGTCGCCGGATTGTTGGCGTTCGTCGCCGCCGGTTTGGTTGTTCTGCTCTTGCTTTTTCTGCTGCTCGGGGTCTGATTTTTCCTGGCGTGTCGTTTCAGGATCCGTCAACCGCTTTTCGCTGTTGTCCCTGTCTCGGTCCCGGTCAGAATCGTCTTCCTCTGAGAGTTGCGATTGCTCACCCGGATTTGGATTCTGGTCGCGTTCCGCTTCTGCGAGAAGGTCGTCGATTCGTTGATTTTCTGCGGCCAGTTGTTGATCGGCCTGCTTACGGCTGACCGGTTCCTGGACGGTAATTTTGATTTTGGGAGTATTCCGCGAGTTCGGGCGAGGCTGTTTGTTGTCGTAAGCCTCAATCCAGAGTTCGAGAACTTCTCCCTGTCTGACATTCAGTTTTGACAGTTGCAGGTCGTGTTTGAGAGTCAGTCTCGGCTGGCGCCCTTCTGAAAGTTGTTCGTGCAGGATCTTCTGCCCCGCTCTTTCGATATTCAGATAGAGGTATCCGAGTTCAAAGTCGGGGTCTTGTGCCTGAATCAGTAGCGGTACGGTGGCATTGATCGGGGCTTCGATGTCCTGTTCAGGACGCACGAGCGCCACTTCCGGTGGTTGATCAGCTCGTATGGTCATCCCGTAATTTGCAGGTGACGTATCACGCCGGCCGTCTTCAGTCCGGCAGTCGATGCGATAGAACTTGGGGTAACTCCCGTCGGAACGGAGTGCGAGTGTCCAGTCGGTCTGGACAGACCGACCATTCTGCTTGACTGTCGTGACGATTTCTTCGCCCGTGGGGCCGACTACCGGATCGTCCAGAAACTGAACCAGCGCAGACCGGATGGGCATGTTCGTACGAGCCTGCAGATCGATTTTGGCCCCTTCCCAGGCATCGATCTCACCGTGGTGTTGCTGCTCGATCGGAGCGAGCTTCATGTAAGCGGGAAACTCGATTCGGATTGATTCGATCTGAGCTGAGGGAGGCTGTTCGACGGTCAATTTGTAGTCTTCCGACTCAGCATCTCCCGCCCGAATGGAATACGTCAGATCCTGCATCAATCCCTGGGTGGTTTCACCGATGAGCTGCCCTTTAAATTTGGTTGGAACCTGATCGTCTGGCCGCAGTTCGACGGGCTGTTGCGTGAACTTGCCGTCTGCGGATGTATAGACCAACCATACCTGATGCGGAATTTCTCCGGCGAGATCGACCTGTACTTCCACTGCGGGGGTATGTGCAGGGACCGTTGTGTCTCCGGGAGTGACGGAGACGATTTCGGTCCGTTTGGAGACGGGGACTTTAGCGGCAGGCAGCAACCCGCGCCAGATCGAGTTGGAGATCTTTTTGGGTGAGAAAATGGCGTAGAGGCAGAACAGCACGATGACGGCAAGCAAGACGTAGGCAGTCCTTACGAGCGGACGGTGGTCGATGACATTACTGACATCGACTTGCTGCAGCCGTACGGCGGCGCGCCGCTCCATGGCTTTCAGAATTGCAGGATTGACTGCGCGTCCCGCGGCTTTAAGATCGATCAGGTTTAAGAGGTTACTCTTCAGTCCCGGTTCGGCATTCTCGATCTGCCGAGCCGCGAAGAGGCCGTTGACTTTCCGAAACGACGGAATTCCGACCTTCCAGACAAGCCATGCGATGGTGGCGACGATCAGCGTCGACAGCAGGACCCAGCGTGACGCCTGGCCAAATCCGTCACGGAGGATCCATTGATCAAAGATGACGAACAGCAACAGGTAGCCGAGGAACATCGCTGCCACGCCCGCCAGTGCGGTCAGCAGGTCCGTCGTGCGAATCGTCGACTGAGTCTTTTCCAGCTTAAGGCCGACATATTCGTCAAAGTCGACGTAATTGCCAGAATTGGTCGTGGTCGTCATCTTCAAACGCCCTCAGCAAACAAAAGACTCAAGGCCGCAGAATTTTTACCGGTGAGTCCGACACTGGCGAGTCTTTGCCGGTACTCCTGGAACGAGATTTCTGCGGCTTCACCACGATACCATAATTCGACGCAACAACCGCCAGAAGAGTTGCCGAAATCGTCTTCTGTTCCACTAGAATGGAAGTTACCGAAACAGGAGACCACGTTCATGCATGTTCGGTGCGTCGAACGGGCGGTCGTGCAGTGGTCGGGCACGGGACGGTACATTGACTTGCAGCGGCATGACACGGGTTGATCTCGTTCAGCAGTGCGGGGTGTCCGTCCAAAATAACTTTGTAGGCAGTTCCCAACCATGTTCAAGCGAGCGCATTCTGTTCTGGTCGTGGAAGATGAAGACATTATACGCACTTCGCTGCGTGAGATGTTGATTGACGAAGGATACGAAGTCGCCGTCGCTGCCTCGGTCGCTGCTGCCCTGCATCAGGCAAAACAGCGTGACTATGATGTTGCGATTTGCGACGTACAGCTTCCTGACGGTGATGGTCTGGTTCTGCTTCGCCGGTTGCAGCAGATCAATCCGAACATCTCGGGGTTGATCATCACAGCCTACGCTACGGTCGAGAATGCCATTGAAGCGTTCAAGTCGGGCGCTTTCGATTTTCTCATCAAGCCAGTGATCTTTGATGACCTGGCCAATAAACTGCGACGGTTGTTCGAATATCGTGAGCTGTATCTGGAAAATCAGGCGTTGCGACGTGAGCTCTCGCGGCGCGAGGACAGCGACGAGATCATCGGTTCCAGCAAAGCAATTCAGCAGGTGCGCGACGCCATTCGCAAAGTCGCTGTCACGAATGCGAACGCACTGCTAGTGGGTGAGTCGGGCACCGGTAAAGAACTGTTCGCTCGTACGATCCACAAGTGGGGTCCGAAACAGAACGAACGCTTCGTCGTGATCAACTGCGCGACCCGTCCTGAGAGCGAACTGGATGTCCTGCTGTTCGGGACAGTGACGTCCGCCGGAGAGCAACCGGGGCTGTTCCGCCATGTGGGCCAGGGGACTCTCTATCTCGACGAAGTCACGCAGTTGCCACTGGCCACACAGGGAAAGCTGCTGCGTGCCATCGAAAAGCAGGAGGTGACACCCGTCGGTGGAACTGAAACCTTTGCGGTCAACCCGCGGGTCATCGCCGCGACAACCCACGATCTGACTCTCGAAATCGCTGCGGGGCGGTTTCAGGAGGACCTGTTCTACCGTCTGGATGGAGTCAAAATCTGCATTCCCCCGCTTCGCGAACGCCTGGACGATATTCCGGAACTGGTGGAGTTCTTCATCGGAAAGCACGGCCGGGCGATGGGGCGCAAAGCCACAATTTCGTCGAGCGATACTATTCGCCTGCTGATGTCGGCTCAGTGGAAGGGCAACGTGCGACAGTTGGATAATGCGATTGAACGTGCAGTGATGATGAGTGAAGGGACCGTTGTCCGTCCGAGTGACCTTCCGCCCGATCTGCGAGGCGCCGAACAGCCATTGCCGGACACCGACGATCTGCGTTCTGCCCTTCGCCATTATGAGCGACTTCACATCTTGCGAGTTCTTGACCAGTTCCCCGATAAACGGGAAGCAGCTAAACGACTGAAGCTGGGGCTATCGAGTCTTTATCGAAAGATCGAAGAGCTTGGAATCGATCTGTGATTCGGATGTCCACACTTGCCGGAAAATAAAAACAACAGCATGACAATCACCCCCCCTTCCCAGAGCCAGGATGCCGTGCTACTGATTGCACACGGAAGCAGACGGGCCGAAGCAAACCATGATCTGGTGCAACTCGCTGAGTTACTCAAATCTCGCGGAGACTGCCAGATTGTTGAAGTTTCTTACCTTGAACTGGCGACTCCCACGATTATCGACGGTGGTCGGAAATGCATTCAACAGGGGGCAACCCGGGTGTTGATGCTGCCGTATTTTCTTTCGGCGGGCGTGCACGTCGTGACGGACTTACAGGAGTTTCAACGTCAATTGAGCGCCGATTTTCCACAGGTCGAGGTTGTGCTCTGCCCTCACCTGGGATTACATCCTCTCATGGCAGAAATTGTCATGGATCGGCTACGTGAAGGTTCAGTTCGCGGAATCGCGTGAACTACATACTGAGAATGATTGGTCTTTTTCGGAAAACAGCGAATGGCGGTCACCAAGACTCTGAACGAGAAGCTTAAGTCGATTCACGCAGATCCACATGGCTCGAAAGAATTCATCATTGCGGACGCCAAGGATGCAGATATGGCGTTCGGAGTTCCTGCCCCTGGTGAAACACGGAAAGAGGGGTCTCCTGAAGGACATTCGCATGAGATGCGGTTCAAGACGCTGGCCGAATACCGCAATCAGATTCGCCAGGTCATTGACCAGCAGATCGTCGACATCGTTCTGATGTCAGCCAGTACCTGCGAACAGCTGGCCATCAATGAACGGCTGTTTGAGAATTCACCGATCACCCCCGCCGCCCGTGCCAACGATGCCACTGATGTGCATGTCCCCCGAGGTGGCAAGGTCTTCACTCAGCCTGCCCGACCCTTTCGCACAGCCCACATCGACCATATGCAGTGTGGTCATCTGGACTGCACGACCGCACAGCGAGAACTCGGTGCGAACCTGGGGCTCTATTCGGTGACATTCCTGAATGATCAGGAACGTGATCTGGAAACGCTGAATCGCTACAAGGAATTTCGCGAAGAGGCAGAGCGAAAGAACTTCAAACACTTTCTTGAAATCTTCGACCCGAATGTGCCTGATGTTGTCGCCCCGGAACTGCTCCCGGCCTTTATCAACGACCTGATCGCCCGAACGCTGGCGGGGGTGCCACAGGCGGGCCGCCCGGTCTTCCTGAAGATGGTCTACCACGGTCCAAAAGCCATGGAAGAGCTTGTAGCCTACGATCCTCATCTGGTCGTCGGGGTTCTCGGGGGCGCGGCAGGAACGACACTCGATGCGTTCCAGTTGCTTCACCAGACGAAGAAATACGGCGGTCGCGCAGCCCTGTTTGGACGCAAAATCAACCAGGCCGAGAATCAACTCGCCTTCATTGAGTTTCTCAGACTGATCGCAGATGGCGTGATTGAGCCTGAAGAAGCAGTGAAAGCCTATCACTCCGTCCTTCAGAAGCTCGGTGTCACACCTCATCGCACGCTGCAAGAGGATCTGACGTTCCAGACGGCGGTCATGAGCTACGGTCGAAGTTCGACAACGACGATCAGCGTTCCCGCACCGGCGGCGAAAGAGGAAGGAACAAAGCCCGCATCCAATGCCGCCGCGAAGTCACCCGAGCCCGCTGTGACGGTCGACACCAGGAAGAATGACAAGCCGGACTTCGCGAAAATGACGTCCGAACAACGGCTTCAGTATCACCTCGAACGACTCAGAAAGTCGCTTGGTTAATCTTGGGATTCGTTCTGGGGGATGACCTGCACGGCATCGCCCAGACGAATGATTCCACCCCGCAGCACCATTGCGGTGATTCCGCCATGCCCTCGCATGGCATTGAACCCGCCAGGGCCGAGTGCGATTTCCATTTTCGAACAGGGTTCACATGGACCGCTGAATTCGAGCAGGGAATCCCCGATGGAGAAACGCCTTCCTTTGAGGGCAAGCAGGTTCACACCGGAAACGACAAGATTCCTCCGCAACAGTTCCGGAGGAATCTCTGTTCGATGAAGTAAAGAAGCCACCGCGGGAAGGTGTTCGGATTGAATCAGCGTGACCTGGCGCTTTACGCCCGGTCTGCCCGTAAAGCGCCGATCGCCTTTCAGCCCTCGGTCAGCGACGAGTTCAGCCTCGGCCACAATGTTGATGGGGCCCTGCCGCTCAGTTCGTAGTCCGATCCAGCAGAGCGTTCCGACTTGCGGAATGGTATTGAGAAGTGTCGCCAGACTTTTCACGATCGGTCCCGGAAATCAGAGGAGAACAAGCAAACAATTCACGAGGTGATCACCTCGTGAATTGTCCTTGGCCTTGCAAGCATCGGATGTTGCTAATGGTGGCACAACGTCTGGGATGGCAGGCACATTCTCGACTGAACCGGGGGGATCAGGCGCGATGTCAGATGTTTAAACTGACCATTCGCTTTTGCAACCGCAGCAGCGGAAGCCGACGAGAGTCGCCGTGCCGGGGATTGCCAGACCGTTTCGATTTTTGACGGAATCAGCGAGTTCGATGGGCTCGACAACCGGATAGCTGCAGTCCTGACATCGGCGATTCGAAAAGAGCAATCGAGCGCGGGTCACGACATCCAGAGTACGTGGCTCAGATTCCGCCGTTTGACTCGATCGCCGAAACGGAATGATCCGTGGCTCGTCAGCGGAATGATCAGACAAATTCGCCTCTTCAGGCCAATACACGCTGAGTCGGCTCATCCTTGAGCTCCTTCGCGAAAAGAATGTCGAACGGCTCATTCCAGAATTGGAATAAGTCACTGCGGGGCATCATGCCGGCGAGTTCCCAAAAGAACGTCAGTTGCGATTTGAAACTGAGTTATTAAGAGAAATGAGTGCGTTCGAGAAATTAACGGCGGTTTTTGCGTTAGACAAGTGCAAACCCGACGGAATTGTAAGTTTGTTAACGATTTTGCAGGTCCGCGCAGAAGTGGAATAGAAACCGCTTCATGGCGGTTAATTCTGACAGAAACATCACGAATCGGGAGCTCCGGAATGCATCAAGGTGAGCCGGCGCAGCAGAGCAGGTACGCCACAGCTTTGCGTTATCGTAAGTCAATTTCGAGGGGATCCTCCGTCCCATTCCACCTTGGTTTGGACTGACAGTTCCCCCGCTGTGACCAGGAACCTTTCTGAACCCGATCGCGGCACTCGAGTAAGGACATGAGTCAACGAATGGTGCGAATGCCAAACTAGACGTGATGCGTCCATGCGGTCAGGACGAGACCGTGCATTCCAAGCGAGGGAACGGCGAGTACACCGGGGAATTGCGGGGAAAGAATCGGTCCCCCTCCTCCGGTCAAAATCATCCAGGGAGCATTGGGCGAATCAATCGCCCCCCCAAAATCAGGGACGGCCAGTTTCTTCTGCTGGCAAATCTGATTTACCAGTTCCCGGATGGCGCCCACCTGCCCCCAGAACAACCCGTTACGAATTGCCTCTCGAGTATTGCGACCGGGGGCTACGGGAACGTCTCCCCCCAGATCCTGAACGGGTAGCAGTGGAAGTGCTGCTGTGTAGTAATTCAGCGCTTTCGCGGACATTTCGAGTCCCGGCAGGATGGCTCCGCCGCAGAACGTTCCGGCCTGTGATACGTAATTCACGGTCGTCGCTGTTCCCGAATCAATGACGATCGCCGACCTTGAAGCGGGACGAAGTGCGTTGGCAGCGACCGCGTTCAAGAGCCTGTCCAGACCGACCGTATCGGGGGAATCGACGTCCAGTTCAACGGGGATCGAGGATCGTTCCCGGACCATTATCGGGGGCTTTAGCCCGGTCTGGTACCAATCGCTGAGCACGCGATCGACGGCACGAGGATTTGATCCAGCAATGATTGCCCCGTCCGGATTCCAGCTCATCAGTGTCTGCCAGGGGATTGCCTCGCCGACGGGAATCGCCAGAAAGCGGTGGCAGTGTGGCCAGTCCCCCTCGACTCTCTTTGTTTTGACAACTCGTCCATCGAGTTTTCGGTAAAACGTAGTCTGCGAAGGAATGAAGAACCCAAACTTGAGTCGACTGTTTCCTGCTTCAATGGCCAGCAGCGGAAAGGACATTCAACAAACTCCGACATTAAGCAGGAACAAGCGAGCAGCGTCACAACGCAGGACTCTCTTTTCAAGGCGAGCCTGCATAGCCAATTTTTGAACCGGGCGATCTGGGGAATCCCGTGAGTACCGTGACTGAGAGATTCGGCAGAAGAATCGACCGTTCGATATGGTCGAAAGCGGATCTGATATTAACAATGTAGAAAAGATTGGCACCTTCTGGACAGATCGCCTGGAATGGCGTCAAATCCTGTCCCTCCGCCCGTTCCCCCCCGAATGACTCGACGCGAGAATTGTGGAAGTGACAGAACAGCCGCCGAACCTGATCCAAGCCCATGACGTTGCGATGGCATTCAGTGAGTCGCGGCTGGCCATCACGGGAATCCATTGTGCCGTGCAGCGGGGTGAGTTTGTTTCGCTGCTGGGACCGTCAGGGTGCGGTAAGTCAACTTTGCTGAGGCTGTTTGCGGGGTTGATTTCACCGACCTCGGGGCAGATCACCGTCGCGGGTCTGACTCCTGAGGATGCCCGCCGGACGAAGTGCCGCGTGGCGTTTGTCTTTCAGGAAGCTCATCTGCTCCCCTGGCGCTCAGTCACAGAAAACATTCGCCTTCCACTGGAATTACTCGGTGTTCCGCGAGCCGAACACGCCGAACTCATTCAAAATTCGTTGCGGCTGATTGGCCTCACGGACGATGACGCGCAAAAGCCTCCTCGTAGTCTCTCGGGAGGGATGCGGATGCGCGTGTCACTTGCTCGAGCCCTCGTGACAGACCCGGAACTGCTGCTGCTGGATGAACCATTTGCGGCGCTGGACGACGTTCTCAGACAGCAATTGAATGAAGACCTCGTCGAAATCTGGATGCGTCGTCGCTGGACGGGAGTTTTCGTGACTCACAACGTGGCCGAAGCGGTCTTTCTCTCTCAACGGGTGTTCGTCATGAGTAAACGGCCCGGCAGAATCATTGATGAGGTGCGAATTCCGTTTGACTTTCCGCGCGGTCCTGAACTACGTGCCGACCGTGATTTTGCTCGACTGTGCGGAGAACTGAGCCAGCGGGTACGGGAGGCGGCACGATGATTCTGAAACGGCTGAAGTCCTGGCTGGTCGACGTCGTTCTTCCACCGCTTGTCCTGTTCGCCCTCGTCGTCGCGGTATGGCACTGGTGCGTCATCGCATTTCGACTGAAGCCTTATCTGCTTCCGTCCCCCCTGGCAGTGGGAAGAGCACTCTACAATGATGCCGCCATCCTGGGGCGAGCAGTTCTTTATACTGGGACGGCAGCACTGAGCGGCTTTCTGGCGAGTCTGGTGCTGGGGACATTGATCGCGTTTGTGTTTGCCCAGTCGCGGCGTATCCGGTCCAGCGGATATCCGTATTTTATCTTCTTGCAAACGGTCCCCATTGTCGCAATTGCTCCGCTGATTGTTCGCTGGTGTGGTAACGGCTTTCAAAGTGTGGTCCTGGTCGCACTGATCCTGAGTCTGTTTCCGATCCTGTCCAACGGCACTCAGGGGCTCTTGGAGATCGATCCGAATCTGCTCGACCTGTTCCGGTTAAACAATGCTTCTCGTTGGCAGACGCTGATCAAATTGCGATTCCCCAGCGCGGTTCCGGGGCTTCTTGCCGGAGCAAGAACATCCAGTGGGATGGCGGTCGTCGGGGCGATCGTCGGAGAATTTTTCGTTGGGTACGGTTCGAAGCGGTTCGGCCTTGGGTACCTGATCAATACGACCAACGATCAGTTGCAGATAGACCGACTGTTTGCCGCCGTCCTGACATCAACTCTCTTCGGCATCGCCATATTTGGAATGGTGAACCTGATCAGTGTGACAATCTTGCGTCGCTGGTATGACGGTCCCGTTGAGGATCGAAAATAGTTAGACTTGCTGGCGCTGTGTTATGACTGGGACTGCGGCGGGATTCTCCTGTGCCTGTGGCATGTCTGAGAACAGGTAGAGTGAACGATGTCGGAATGGAGTCGATCCGAGGGTTGCCAGTCGATTTCAATCAGCTCAGTCGCAGTGGGCTGGTTCGCCACTTCAATTGCGGGATTCTTCTTCACGAACAAGGACCACGAATGAACGTCTCACGCGGATGGCTGACAGTCGCTCTGTGTCTGGCAATCGGCTGCCAGGCCGAGAAGCCAACTTCTCTATCGGACCGGGGCGACGATGGCTCGTCGGGCCAGAGCCAATTGATTGACGTTTCGCTCGCACTAAACTGGTTCCCTGAAGCCGAGCACGGTGGCTACTACGCGGCGCTCGTACATGGCTACTACGAGGAAGAAGGGTTGCGAGTCACGATTCGACCGGGTGGCCCCAAGGTGCCGGTGATTTCGGACGTTGCGGAAGGAAAGGTTGATTTCGGAGTCGACAACGCGGACAAACTGCTGCTGTTACGGGCGCAACAGGCGGAAGTGGTAGCCGTCATGAGCCCGCTTCAGAACAGTCCCCGTTGTATCATGGTCCATAAGTCGAGCGGACTGACGAAGCTCGAAGATCTGGCCCAGAAAAAGTCATTCACCCTCGCGATGAATTCGGGACAGCCCTTCGCACAATACCTCAAAAAGGTCGTCAACCTGGATGGTGTGCAGGTTGTTAACTATCCGGGCAACGTAGCGCAATTTCTTGAACAGACCGACTATGGCCAGCAGGCGTATAGTTTCAGTGAACCCTTTCTGGCTGAACGTGAGAAGAGTGATCCGCTGTGTCTGATGCTCTCGGACATCGGCTTTAACGCCTACACCAGCCTGCTGATTGCCCGTCAAGAGGCCGTAAGCCAGAAACCTGATCTGGTAGCCAGAATGACGCGGGCTTCCATCAAGGGCTGGAAAAAGTACCTCGCTGAACCCGACCAGACGAACAAGTACATTCACGAGCAAAATCCGGAAATGGGAATGGAGATCCTCGCCTATGGGGTTAACGCATTGCGGCCGCTGTGTCTGCCAACGGGTTTTGACGAGACTCAGCTCGGCATGATGACAGCCGAACGCTGGCAGACCTTGACCGACCAGATGGGAGAGATTGGCTTGATCAAACCGGGAACGATCAAGTCGGGTGAAACATTTTCGCTGGCATTCCTCAAGACGGAGCCGGCGACGAAGCCCGCTGAGTGATGCAAATACCTAGCAACTGCTGCGATTGACTGCCGGTTATCCGTCGAAAGGCAGTCAATCGCGGTTCTTGACTACGCGAAAGAACCTTCCGACGAATGCAGGGGGAACTTCTTCAAGATCTCGGCAAGCATGTTTCTTGTCCAAATTCCATGCAACGAACAGACTCACAGTGCCCCGTCGATCCCCCCGCCCTTTGGATACTGCGGAAACATGGATCGCCGATATTAATGCGCCACTAATACGGATCCCAACGTGAGATAGCGCGCATTCCCTTGCGCCCTCCCAGACCACCTATCATACTATCGAGACACTCATTTACAGAGAGGTCTCAATGGAGGTCAGCAGCAGACACCATTCGTTGGAGCAATTACAGGCCCTCGAACGCCAGGAGAAGGATGCCGCCCGGGCCAAGCGACTGCGGATTGTGGTTCTTGCCATGCAGGGGTGGACTGCTCCCGCGATTGCCATGGCGGTGGGTTTCACACGGCGCGTCTGTCAGAGATGGGTCTATCAGTACAACGAACTCGGCTTGCCGGGGCTGGATGATCGACGTGGACGGACTCCGGGTGTCCCGCTCAGCGAGGAAGCACAGCAACAGTTACGACAGCGACTTGATGCGGGGCCGAAACCCGAAGATCAGGTCTGTTCCCTCCGAGGAAAGGATCTGCAGCGAATACTTCAGCAGGAATTTGGCTGCGTGCGGTCACTCTCCAGTATCTATTGGCTGCTGCACCGGCTCGGGTATTCCTATCTGCGTCCTCGTCCAAAGCACTACAAAGCCAACCCGCAGGTGATGCAGGAGTTTCAGACGGGTCTCAAGGAGCAGATACAGCAGATTCAAGCTGCGCAGCCAGACAAAAAGTTGCGGATCTATTTCCAGGATGAAGCGAGGTTCGGTCAACAGGGGACCACGACAAATGTGTGGGCTCCCACAGGATCACGTCCTCAGGTCGTCCGTCAGACCGAGTACCAATATTTATGGGTATTGGGAACAGTCTGTCCCCAGACGGGGCACGCTGAAGGATTGCTCAGTCCGCGATTGAACACCGCTGTCATCAACGTGTTTCTGAAGCAGTTTTCTACGCGCATCCCGAAGGACGAACACGCGGTGATGATCTGGGACGGCGCCGGTTTTCATCGCAGTGGAACCCTGCGGGTTCCACAAAATATCACGTTGATCCGGCTACCGGCCTACAGCCCTGAACTGAACCCGATTGAGAACCTGTGGCATTATTTGAAGTCACACCACTGGAGCAATCGGGCCTACCCCGACTACCCGGCGTTAGAAGCGGCGTCCCAAGAGGCTTGGAGAGCAAGCGTTCTCGATCCTGAACTGATGAAAACTGTCTGCGCCGCACCTTGGCTCGATCGCGCTCTTTCAAATTAGGATCCGTATAAGACACTTGCGGGATCCGCTCGCGAGTTACTCCGCTTCTTTCTTTTCCGTCTTGTCCTGCGGCTTTTCGGCCAGAATTTTCTTGAACTCGGGATCTTCGTGAATTGGCTTGAAGTCAGGATCTTTGGCCATCCAGGCGAAGTCGTCGAAGCCGTTCTTGATGGACTCACGGAGGTCCTTCACCGCCTGTGTACGATACTTTTCGCGAAGAGTGTCCCGGTCGGGCAGGTCGGTTCGCTTTTCGGCCTGCTCGAACGCTCGCGAATAGGCACACGCGGCGTTGTAAAGGAACAGTGCGCGAAGTGCTTTCCGATTGGGGTCACGGACTTCTTCCGAGGGGCGATGTTCTTCGAGGTAAGTCAGACCTTCCTCAACGCGCCCATCGCCGATGCGGGCAATCGCGAGACTGGTCACAAATTCGCCCGGAAAGAGAGGCTCGTGCTTCAGCTCAATGACCTTCTCGAAATCTTTGCATGCTTCCGCAAATTTCTCTTTCTTCAGCAGCAACTGGCCGCGCCCGAGATAGGCTTCCGGAAGTTCCGAGTCGAGTTGCAGGGCGAGGTCGTATGCTTCCATCGCCTCTTTTTCCTGCTGATTCTTGCTGAACATGTCCCCTTGGGCGGAATATTGAAATCCGGGAGAGCGTTGACGAAGCGTGAGCAGTGCCGAATTGGCGTAGTTCCGCTTGTTGGTTTCGCCTGAATCGCGTGCCTTGATGAGTGCCGCACGAGCGGTTGGCGTTCCGAAGTTCGCCAGCGCGTTCATGATATTGCCCAGCAGGTGATTCATGCGCTGCTTTTCCACCGCACTGATCAGCAGTTTTTCTCCGTCCGGATGCCCGTCGAGTGTCAAAGCGGTTGCGGCGGTTGAGACAAGCTGATTGTCGTTTGAAAGCAGGGCCTCGCCGCAAAGGTCACGGAACTTCGAATGCCGAAACAGCTTCAGTCCCTGTAGAACCTGGACTTTCTCGTTGTTGTTCAACGAGGGGTACTTGGCGACCAGCTTGTCAGCGACGTCCTGATCACCCAACTGCAATAGCAGGTTGATGGTCGTGACCCGATCGTTTCCTGAATCTAGTTGCTTCAGCAGCAATGGGACCGCTCGGACATCCCGTGTGCGTGACAGCAACTGAACGACGTTCGAATCGGGAGGTCCTTGATCCAAGACTTTGAGCGCATAGTCGATCGCGAGTGTTTCGCTGCGTTGATCGTTCCGTTGCGACAGGGTCTGGAATGCCAGATCTCGAATTTGCTTGTCTGGCGACCGCAGGGCCCGCTCCAGCACTTCGACCAGTTGGGGGTGTCCAACCTGGACCAGGGCTTTTAATGATTCCACATCCATATTGGCCGGTGCGTTCGTCACGAATTCATAGAGCGCATCAGACCAGATCGGACGTGGGTACTTCGCCAGCACTTGCACGATTTTCTTGCGAGACTCAGCGGGTTCATTTTTCAATAGCACCAGAAGTGCATCGTGCGCGGCACCGAAACGCGAACCTGCAAGACTTTCAATCGCCGAAATCGACAACGGGTCGACATTTCGCTTGGCGTAGAGAACCAGTTTCTCAATCGCTTCAGGCTCGCCGAAGTGACTGAGCGCCTGGAGGGCGGCCTTCTGCAACTCCGGATCTTTGTCTTCGGCCCATTCAAAGATCTGCGGCAGATTTTCGACACTCAACCGTCCACCGCCGTAGGCCAGTGCGGCCGCTCGGGAGAGCGGGTTACCAGTACGAATTTCGTTGAGCAGTTCGTCTCTGGGGAGTGCGAGGTATGCTGTCCTGAGCGCGGCACCGACGGCTTCCGCCGATGATTTGTGGAGACGTACCTGACCAGTGGACCTCAATCCGTATCCTGATCCCCCTCGACTTGCTATCTCATCACTGACAGGAAACTCCGTCAGGTGAAACTCACGGATCGCTGACGGGATCATGGGAAACATCTGGTTGGCGTTCGGATTGCCTGCGTTGCCGGCGGCGGCGGACTGAAGCCAATTCATCAACTGTGGGTCGGGCGGACTCGCACCATCAATCCAGCGGACGACGACGCGAGCGACTTTCTGAGCGACGAGTTTGTCGAGTTCATCGACGAATGTGCCAGCATTGAAACTGTTGATCGCCCCGCCAATGGTCATCAGGGCCAGTGACTCACGCGGACCAATCCGCTCTACCTCAAGACTCAGTTGAGCCCGTTGTAATTCGTTGACGTTGATTTCTTTAGTGTCGTCTCCCAGCTTCACTTTAATGAGACACTTGGGGACGTTGGGGCCCAGCGGTAAGTCAGCGTAGACGAGCCAGATCCCGGTCTGACCGCCTGAAGGGAGTTTCCACTCCTTCTGGGGTTTCATGGCCGAGATTTGAAAATGCTGCTTGCCGGATTGGACGGTGTAGTTCTGCAGTTGCTGAGGCAGATCGACTAGTTTCCGTTCTTCTCCGTCGATCTCGGCAATAATCTGGTCCCGAGCGATGGTATAGGAATTTCGGGTCGTATTGGCGAGCAGGACGTGCAACGCCAGAAAACGGGTCTGGCCGTTGCCAGAGTAGAACAGACCCAGGTGTGCCACGTCGAGCATGGCCAGAACCTGCGCATCTGTCCCGGCAGCAACTGGCGTCCCCTTTTTCAGTCGCTCAACTTCCGATTC
The DNA here is from genome assembly GCF_044336245.1 of Schlesneria sphaerica. Lineage (NCBI taxonomy): Bacteria > Pseudomonadati > Planctomycetota > Planctomycetia > Planctomycetales > Planctomycetaceae > Schlesneria > Schlesneria sphaerica. Next base: position 220,956 of record NZ_CP172346.1, read on the forward strand.
CAGCTTGCTGATCCGTTCGACCAGGGCTCGGAATTCCTCTGGATTGGTCGAGGGCTCTGTCTTCGGTTGCGTCTGCTGAGCAATCGCGATGCTGGAGTGGAAAGGACCGGCGATTCCGGCGAAAAAACCGACGCAAGCGGTTACGGCAACGATCGTTCGCAAGCTGCATTTCGACATGAGTGTTCTCATTTCCTCATACGATGACGGTTCCCACCGACAAGTCGATCCACGTATGAAATTCCTGGCCCGGTCCCAGCACCCGCCAGCCGACATCCAATCCTGTCGTCTGCAAGTTTACCGCATCAGTTGGACATGTATACGGTTCAAGGCAAACAGCCGAACGATTCGGAGGAGTAAACGCCACAATTTCACGAAACACAGGTGGGACGGTCAGGGTGACTTGCAGACCGGCACTCTCGTCCATCACCAGGCATTCGAACTGAGGGCCATGACAGTCAATGCCGGTGTAAACATCGTCCAGCTTAAGTGTACTGAGATAGGCTCCGTCCCGAAGGTCTGTCGACTCGTCAACGGCCAATCGCTTTCCGGTCGGCAGACAGTCGATGAGTTCCCATCGCTCGCGGGCCGGTACCTCGACGAGGCAGTCTTCGTAGCGGCTGGTCGAGGTGAGCGGGAGTTTGAAATAAGGATGTGTCCCGAGTCCCCACGGTAGAGGATCGCTGGTGGGATTAAAGATGCGGAATCGCGACAGTAATCGGGCTCGAACTAGTTCGTACACGAGTTCAATGATGAAATCCCCCGGCCACAGAGGAAGTCGATCGGGAGCGTCCACACTCAGGTGAAACTGCCCTGTCACGGAATTCGCTTCCTGCCGGACGACGCGCCATGGGCGGTCCATGCACAGGCCGTGGATCGCGTTACCCCATTTGTCTGTTCCTGGCAGGACATATTCTTTGCCCTTCCAGTTGAAACGTCCTGCGCGGATCCGATTGGGAAACGGGAACAAGATGGGAATGCCACTTCCGCTAGGCTTTTGCTGTCCCTGTTCGAATCCGGGGACCGCGTCGAGCACATCGACCATGGTCCCCTCGACAGACGCTCGAAACTCAAAGCAGTTGAATCCCAGTTCGGGCAGAATTCGGGCCGTGGAGCCACTGAGCTGATCACAAATCGTTACGATTTTCATATCATCGCCGAAGGGAAGTTTGGACGCCTGTGCTGCCGGAAGCGAGAACTCGCTTCGGAAAACTATATCCATTTCCAGTACACATTGCACGAAGCCGTAGACAAGAAAGCTAACCCCTTCGATTCCCCATATTCCCTCCGGCATGCTTGGCAGCGGAAACTCGTTGAGGTGGGGCAGAGCTGGTCAGGCTCGGCAATCTCCGTCCTCCCCCTTCGGTCTCCTGCTGATAGGGAACTCGCGGATCACGGCTGGTCTGCACTTACCTGCGGTCGACCGGTACGTTCCTGTTTCCGATATCTCTGCTGCGCTCCCTTTGCACTTCGTAGTTCAAACCAGCATTTCTTGATACATTCGGCCAAGTGTCGAGAGAAATCGAGGCTCGCTTTGACCGACAATCTCAAGTACCAATCCCAGGAACTCAAATGCCCCAACGTCTCCGCGTGAGCCGACGCCAGTTCGTGTCGAGAAGTCTTGCCGTAATGGGAGGATTGATGACCAAGTCATCTTTTGCCGCTGATGCCGACCTTCCCTGGATCGATGCGCACTCGCACATCTGGCCAGCCGAAACCGACAAATATCCGCTCGTTCCAGGACTCACCAAAGCGGATCTCAAGCCTGCCAGTTTCACGGATGACGAACTGATGGCTGTGGCACGACCTGAAGGGGTGGGTCGAGTCGTGTTAATCCAGCATTCGGTCTATCACCTGTTCGACAACTCATACCTGATCGACGCGGTAAAGCGGCATCCAAAGTTGTTCCGGATTCAGGGAATGGTCGACGACCACCAGCCGAAGCCCGGAGAAGCTATGAAAGCCCTCTTGCCGCACGGGGTCACCGGATTTCGTATCACTCCCTTCGTGCGTAAGGAAGAAGAGCGTTCCAAGTGGCTGGAAACGCCCGGCATGATCGAAATGTGGAAAACGGGGGCCAAGACGCGACAGGCAATGTGCCTGCTCATTGATGCCTCTGACTTGCCGGCGACGGACCGCATGTGTGAGCAACATCCCGACACGCCGGTCGTCATTGATCACTTCGCACGTATCGGCGTTGATGGACAGGTCCGCGACGCGGACGTGGCTAACCTCAGTCGGTTGGCTCGTCATAAGAATTGTCACGTTAAGATTTCTGCCTTTTACGCGCTCGGCAAGAAGAAACCACCGCATGACGAGTTGATTCCCATGATCAAGCGACTGTACGAGGCCTTCGGTCCCCAGCGGTTAATGTGGGCAAGCGACTCGCCGTACCAGATCGAGGGGGAGAACAACTACAAGGCCTCGATCAGCCTGGTGCGGGACCGTCTCAGCTTCACATCGAAAGACGATCGGGAGTGGCTGCTGCGTAAGACGGCAGAAAAAGTCTTCTTCTACGCCTGAGTCGAGTGAAGAGATCGCATCGCCGTGTGGAAGTCTTGGCCCCACACGGTGTGCGGTTTCTTTGTCTTCAGGTGTTCCACAATCACGCTCGGCGCTGTGTGCACGAATCGTTCTTCAAGTAACGACGCTTCAGCAGTCGTCAGGCCAGTGACCAAACTCCGCGCCCGGACTGGGCCGATTGGGACTCGTTCGTAGAGCACGCGGCCGACGAGTCCGCGTTGACTACTTGGCAACGACACCGCTGCCGAGATTGGTCGCCTCGCTCTTCAATGTCGCAGCATTGTCGATAACGGCGGGCTGCTTCACTTCCACAGGCTTTGCCGGTCGGTGCTTCATCTTGAGGAAGTGCTTTTCGACGAGGTGCCAACTGATGGCCCCGGCAAGGATCGACAATGGGGTCGCGATGAAGAACATTGTGATCGCGGAGACACCGGGCATCGACAAAGCAATCAATTGCTGAATGGGAAACGCGTACAAGTAGATCCCATACGAGAAGTCGCCGTAACGTGACCAGTTCTCGAAATGAATGGCAGGATGGAACGAGAACCAGAACAGGGCATAAGTGATGGCGAACGGAAAGACGAACCGGCCGGCCGGTGGTGCAAAAGATGCCGCGACGAAGGCGATGACCGAAGCTACGAACAGCGGCGTCGAAAACGGAATGCTCTTGCGGTAGACGTAAAACGCCAATCCGGCGATGAAGTAGGGAAACACCCGGCTCCACGCTTCGGCACTGCCGACGATCGCAGCAAATGGACCTTTATCGAGCGCCGGAACAGGGAAGAACGGATAGAGGGCCCCGGCAATCAGCGTGACGAGGAACAGCCACGGAACCAATCCGCGACGCCTGGTCAGCATGCCAGCGGCTCCAATCGCCATGACCGCCAGGTAGCACTTGAATTCATAGGGAATTGACCAGAGAGATCCGTTCATCGTGCCGGGGTAAGGGTTATTGACGAATGCCTCACGCAGGTCGACGTTTCTCAACGCCAGCAGCGAGATTGGGATCGTGAGGAGTCTTTTGACTCCGAAATGAAGGTTTTCTGAAACGAATGGAGCGATGACGAACACACCCAGAAGAACGACAACAATGAATCCGGGATAAATACGGAAGGCCCGTTTCTTCAGGTAATCGACCGCTGACTTTGAACGCAACCAGCTATGTGTGATCAGAAATCCGCTGATGATGAAGAAGCAGCAGACAGCGAACGGACCTGAATTAAGCTGCCCGTGCGTGAAAAGTCCCAGGGGTTCGTTTTCTTCATGCCCTTCCGCCAGTGCGTACGAGTGCGAGAAAATCACGAGAACCGCTAACCAGAATCTGCAGAAGTCGAGGTTGTTCTTAACAAAGGAGTCTGACTGCCAACCGGCGAGGGTTTTCGGTGCGCTATCATTTTGCGAAGACAAAAGTCAGTTCCTCCTCGACAATTTCGCAATCGGGCTACAGAAGCCACAATCATTGGTGACGAGTCCGTACGGCATCGTGATTATGTCAAAACGCACCGACGAAGCTCAAGAACCCAGATCGACGTTCATGCGGAAACGGCAGAATGGGGAACAAGTTGATCGTCTGACTGTGACAGGCACATTCGTCTGGGCAGCACGACGAACTAGGGCGCGTTGAACATCGTCCGCAGAGTGCCCGAAGTGTATTGGGGGCATCTGAGAAATGCAATTCAGCAGCGAACGCCATGCTGTCTTTAAGTCTTGTGTGTTAAACACTTAGCCCGGGAACAAAAACGCTCGATGCTCGCCGTCGCCAGGTTACCGTGAGGGATCGAAGGAACCGAAAATGCGTATTCGTATCGCCCTGGATCGAGCTACACCGAGCGGCATCCGTCAGATGTTCCTTCGGGAACAGTCTCTGGTGCTTCTGGCTCAAGATTCGGCGGCGCTATTCCTCATCGTCGAGAAACCGGACGTCACTGTCACTGCTGCCGTCGTCTCCCTTTTCGGGGACATACGGTGCAAAGTATTCGACCAATTGCTGTGGAGGAATCGTGATCTCTTCCGTGTGGGCATCTTGGGATTCTGGATCGGGTTCGATATCCGGCTCACCAGGGCCCATCTCCACGCGGAATTTTTCGCCTGCGAAGGCGAGTTCGTCACCGGGCAACAATGCCCCTCGCAGGACTCGCTGTCCGTTCACTTTCGTGCCGTTCGTGCTGCCCAGATCGCGAATGAAAAGCAGGCCGTCGGTTCGGATGATCAGACAATGCATCTTGGAGACACTGGTCGTTTCCAGGCAGATGTCACACAGGTCATCCTGTCGACCGACGAGTGTGATATCCCGTGTAATCTGAATTGGAGCTCCACCTCCCTTAAGCGGGATTAAATGTGCACGCATTGACACCGCTTTCAGAAGTTAAGACTCAGACTTCGTCGTTCCATACCAGCCAACCAATCGTCCGACAGGCTCCAAAATTGCCAACGGGCTGCGGAGAGACAACTTTGTCGATATTGCATTGTCCTGAAACTATAGACCGAGTCAATACAGTTGCCAGTACCGTAACCGGACCCTCCGATGGTTTACGCTTTAGGGCTGATGAGCAATGTCTGAACGGAGTTACGGTGAGAGGGGATATGACGGATGCAGTGACTTTCTTCAGGACAAGCGAAGTGCCCACGATTTGGATTGCGTCGAATTGCCGGTCGCAAGTATAAGACGCGCCGTGCGTTGGCTTGATTCGTCTACTTTTCGACGGCTCGCTTTACATGGACGTATTGCCGCGATTCACCGGACAGCTTTTTGATCAGTTCCGTCAGATGCCTTTGATTCAGAGGGTGTTTTCGATCGGATTGATTTTTGTCGTCTGCGCGGGATTCGGCGGGCTGATAATGGTTAATCAGAAGCAGGCATTTCAGCCTGTCTCCTTCGGTAAGACCTTCACGACAGAGGAACTCACCTCTGCTGAAAAGGCTTTGAAAGCGGCAGGACTGCGGCAATTTCGCCGCGATGGTCACCAATTGCTCGCCCCCGTCAGCGAACTCGATCGTTACAACGGGGTTCTGCTCGAAACGGATGCTCTGCCCGCTGACCTGGGGGCACAGATGCTCAAGCAACTCGAATCGCAAAGCCCTTTCACGACCGATCGCCAGCGATCGCAGATGAAAGAAGCTTTGATGCTTCAGGAATTGCGACGAATGATTAAGGCCGTTCCCGACATTGAAGATGCCCGGGTGGCCATCGCCTCGCCCGAGCGGAAACAAACCTGGAACAGAAAATCCCGTGCAACGGCCAACGTCATGCTCAAGCCTCGTGAGGGGCGGGACGTTTCTCCGAGTCTCGTCAATTCTTTACGGCAGGTTGTGGCGAGTATGGTGCCAGACCTCGACCCGCAGGACGTGACCATCTTTGACGTGACGCGGGGACGGGCCTATTCCGGTGAGACAATTCACGAGTCAGGCGAGAGTCTCCTCACCCAGAAAATCCGGGAAGCCACGGCTTACTACGAGCAACGGCTTCAGAAGGCCCTGGCCTACATTCCCCATGTCGAAATCCTCGTTCAGGTCGAGGCGGACCAAGTCAAGTCGGCGATGGTGAGAAGCCGAAATCTGCGGTCACGCCCAGAGATCGTCCAACTCGCAAATCGGCCTGCCGCTATCCAGACCCGCGATACGCATGCGACCGCTTTCCGAGGTTCTACCGAACTGGTCAGTGATTCAACCCGCGAGCCCAGCGAAGAGGATATGCACGAGGCCATTCCTTCCGCTGTCCAGATCAGCGTATCAATCCCGCGTGAATACCTGCAGAGAATTGCGAAACAGCGGGAAATGAGCGGTGACCGAACGCTCAGCCCCGCGGAAATCGAAGAAGAAGTCCTCGCAAAAGTGGAAAATACGGTGGCCTCACTGCTGCCTCTGGATTCGAACCTGTCCGGAGTTTCAGTGACACTCAGCGACGAGTTGCCCGAAAGAAACCCGATTCCCGAATCCGTCATCGCGGAATCAACACTTGCCAAGTTCTGTCAGGAGAATGCGGGGTCGCTGGCACTGACGCTCGCTGGCCTGGCGGGGATCTGGGCTTGCCAGTATGTGATGACGTCGGTCAAACCAGCCGGGGAGTCCGCTGATCAACGACAAGTCGAGGATTTTGCTCCGGCGCCCCTCGCGCCCGTCCTCGAATCGCATGAAACGCGCATCACCTCCCTCGACCGGATGGCTCATCTTCGGGACGAGATTCGATCGCTGGTCGCCAGTGATCCTGCTGCATCGGCAGAATTGATCGGCAAGTGGTTGAGCGAGATGCCCCAATGAATCACGAATCTCTGGATGGAACGCAGAAGACGGCCATCCTGCTGCTCAGCCTGGATCAGGCGATGGCAGCAGATCTGCTTGGCCGGTTACCTCGCGATCAGGTCGAGCGGATCGCCCTGGCCATCGCCAATGCGGGGACTGTGACGCGAGAACAACAGGAAGCGGTCTTGAGTGAATTCAAAACCGCTTTTGAGTCGCGTCCTCTCATGCAACCGGCCGGCTCGGAAACGGCTCGTGAACTGCTGGAACGCTCGATCGACCAGAATGAAATTGAACCGATCCAGGAGCGACTGGAGGAACGAGTTCACGCCGGTCCGTTCGCTTTCCTGCATTCGCGTCATCCTGACGACATCCGCAAACTGATTGAGACCGAACATCCCCAAGCGATTGCGGTGATTGCGACAAAGCTTCCCTCGTTGCTTGCCTCTCAGGTACTGGCTGGACTGGAGCCGAGCTTACGAGTCGACGTGCTGGGGCGTATGGCGCGACTCGGCCCCACGGACGCCGAACTGCTGGATGAAATTGCTTTTATTCTGAAAGTGAGAATCGGCCAGGCGCCGCTACGATTGGGAGGAATTTCCGCCGCGGCGGCGATTCTGCGTGAATCGCCACCGGCGGTCTCACGTGATCTGCTTCAGTCGCTTGATCAGAAAGACACGGGCCTGGCAGGATCGCTTCGTGAATCGATGTTCGCTTTCACTGACCTTATCGACATCGAAGATGACTCTCTCACGATCATCCTGCACGAGACGAGGAATTGTTCCTGGGCACTCGCGTTGAAAGGCTGCTCAGACAAACTGCGACAACGAGTCGTGCGGGCTCTGCCTGCTCCACAGGGAAAAGGGTTGGCCCGCGACATTCAGTCACTGGGCCCATTACGGCTCAGTGAAATTACCGCCGCTCAACAGGAAATTTTGAGATCAATCCACGCACTCGCCGCAGAGGGAGACATTGTTCTTCCGAGCAAAGCAGCCGCTACAGAGAAATCCTCCATAAGAACCCGTAAACCCATGAAACAGTAGCGATCACTCCTCATGGAGCATCTGGGTACCCACTGTTAGATCCGTCAATAATCCGCAATTCAGTGATGTCATGTCTGTTCGCATCATCAAATCAACTGCGACGTCCAGCCTGTCTCAGGCCGAAACGTTTAATTTCGTCGACCTGAAACAGCAGGCTGAGGGCATGATCGTTGCTGCGCGAACGGAAGCCGAACGGATTGTCACCACAGCACAACAGGAAGCAAATCAGTTGCGCGAGGCTATTGTGGCATCTGCCCGAGAGGGAGGTCTTGCTGAAGGACTTCGAGAAGCAGAGGCTGAAATCACTCGAAAAGCGGTCGAAATCTCAGAGCAGCGAATTTCTGAACAACTGAAAACAGCCCTCCCCGCCCTGCTCTCCGCGGCCGAGTCACTGCAGGCCGAGCGAGACCGTTGGCTGGTCAGATGGGAACAGACAGCTGTCCGACTGGGTGTTGCGATTGCAGAAAAGCTGATGCAGCGTCAGATCGCAACTCGTCCGGAATGTGCAACGGAAATGATCACGAATGCCTTGCGGCTGGCTGCGGGACAACCTCAACTGACCATCTATCTGCACCCCGATGACCTGTCCGCGTGGGGAGATCGAGCTTCGGAAATTGTCCGTTCGCTGACGGCCTGCGCAGACACGGTCCTCGTCCCCGACTCCACTTCGATGCGAGGCAGTTGCCGGATCGAAACGCGCCATGGTGAAATCGATGCACGCGTGGAAACCATGCTGCATCGCATCGCCGAAGAACTCGTCGAGCACTGACTGTCTCAGTAAACAGGACCACGTATGCTGGCTCTCGAGGACCACCTGAGATCGATCCTGCCGATCAGCCTCACCGGCCGTGTCACCCGGATCGTCGGTCTGACGCTCTCCGTTTCCGGGTTCCCCGCCCCTCTGGGGGCAATTGCAAAGCTCGAGACTGAAGCCGGCAGCACGCTGGAAGCGGAAGTGATCGGCTTTTCTGGCGAAGAGACACTCTTGCTGCCCTACGGGGATCCTCAGGGGATACGTCGTGGAACGCGAGCCGTGCTGGGACAGTCGGTTCAAATTGCCCGCGTGGGAGATGCTCTGCTGGGAAGAATCGTGAATGGCCGAGGCGACTTTATCGACGGGCTTCCCCCCGCGATTCTGCCGTGCCACGCTCGACTTCAGGCAACTCCCATCTCACCGATGAGCCGTCCACGAATTGATCAACCGTTGGCGACGGGAGTTCGATCGGTTGATGGGCTGATAACGTGTGCGAAAGGTCAACGACTGGGGATTTTTGCCGGTAGCGGTGTGGGAAAGAGCACGTTGCTGGGGCAGATCGCCCGTTCGACTTCTGCCGACGTGAATGTCGTCGTTCTCATCGGCGAACGAGGGCGCGAAGTGCGCGAGTTCATCGAGCGTGACCTGGGTCCCGAAGGGGCAGCACGCAGTGTCGTCGTTGTTGCTACGGGCGACGATCCTGTGGTCCTCAGGCTTCGTGCAGCTTACCTGGGAACAGCAATCGCCGAATACTTTCGCGATTCGGGGCGCGACGTCCTGCTGATGATGGATAGCGTGACGCGGTTTGCGCTGGCTCATCGAGAGATTGGGCTGGCTGCCGGCGAGCCTCCGGCGAACCGGGGATATCCGCCCAGTGTCTTTTCTCATCTGGCAAAACTGCTCGAACGAACAGGCCGGACGGAAACGGGCAGTATCACCGGTTTCTACACCGTCCTTGTTGAGGGGGATGACCACAACGAACCGATTTCCGATACAGTCCGTGGTACGTTGGACGGTCATATCGTACTGTCCCGAAAACTGGCTCAACAGAGCCACTTCCCCGCAATCGATGTGCTTGCGAGTCTCTCCCGACTCATGCCCGACGTGACGGATGTTGAGCATCGGCTCGCAGCCAACTCGCTCCGTCAGTGGCTCGCCGCTTACCAGCAGGCGGAAGATCTGATTTCCATCGGCGCCTATCAGCGCGGCTCCAATTCCGACGTGGATGCAGCCATCAGACTGCGGGAGCCGATCCAGCGATTTCTACGGCAGGCTCCACGTGAACACGCGACCTTCTCTCAAGCCGTCGAGGAACTGCAGCAGCTTCTCTCTCTGAACGAGGAACCGGTCGACGATCTCGACTAACGAAATCGGTTTACGACAGCCATCGGTTGTCGGTGTTGTCACGAGAGCCGTAAGCCAACACTCTGGGTGTGAATGCGAAGAGAATGGCTGCGGCAGCTTGCGAGACTCTTCGTCGATGATTCTGCGAAGGTGCGCGAAAAAAGCGGCTCGGCAAAATCGCCGGGCCGCTTAATCTGCAATTGTCATCACAAGAGATGACTCACGCGAATCCGAATCACTCTTCTGCAACGTACGGCAGCAGGCCGACGTAACGAGCTCGGAGGATTGCTTCACGAACGGCGCGCTGGAACTTGGCACAATTGCCCGTCTTGCGGCGAGCGAGCATGTTGCCTTCGCGATCGATCATGGTTCGCAGTGTCTTGAGATCTTTATAATCAACAAAAACTGGTCGTGGTGATTTGTCGCATCCATTCGGGCAGAATCGGCAACGCAGCTTCTTTTTCAGCCGTTGACGCTTCTTACGGAGTTTCTTGATCTCTGTCTTGGTATACGCATTCATTGTCACTGACCTCGAGTTGGTGATTCCAGCGAAACCGGAACCCGTTTCATCAAGAAACGCGGGAGGGAACTACCTGCCGTCGCGAGACCGAATCCGAAAACAGATCGACCAGTCGCTACATCAGCATACACGGCTGAGACGGAACGGAAGTATCGCTGGGGGACCACGATAATGCAAGCGAGCTTCATACACTTATTGACGGTGACACGGCAATTTCACCGCCGCGTAACTCCTCTTGGCGACAGCAGTTCGCATCCAGTTGTCCGATTCAGACTAGGCCTGTTTCTGCTTTTTGGCTGTCCGGCCGGTGGACGGAGAAATCAGACTGTTCAGAGTGGCCAGATTCATGGCGTCGAGATTAACACCATCCCGCTCTCCTTTTTCGGTTTCCAGGTACATTGGCGTTTGCGCAAACCGGGGATCGTTCACGAGATGACGGAAAGGTTCCAGGCCAAGGCATCCCTCTCCGATATGTTCGTGCCGGTCGACCCGGCTCCCTAACGGCTTTTTGCTGTCGTTGATATGCCACGCCCGAATTCGCTCAATGCCAATAGTTCGGTCGAATTCGTCCATCGTGGCGGCGTATTCGTCCGGAGACTGAAGGGGATACCCGGCGGCAAAGATGTGGCAGGTATCGACGCAGATCCCGAGTCTTTCGGGCTCTTGCACCTGCTTGAGAATGAACGCCAGGTGTTCAAAGCGATTTCCCAGGTTCGTCCCCTGCCCGGCTGTCGTTTCGAGCCAGTATTGACAGCGGAAGCCCTTCGTGCGGCGATGAGCTTCATCGAGTCCTGCCACAATTTTCTGCAGGCCTTCTTCCTCGGATGATTTCACGTAGCTGCCGGGGTGCATCACAACCCCCTCAAGTCCCAGAGCCTCTGCCCGTTCCAGCTCATGGACGAGTGCATCGAGAGATTTCTGCCAGAGCACGTCGTCAGGGCTGGCGAGATTGATCAGGTAGCTGTCATGAGCACACGGCCGCTGAATTCCCGTGCGGGCCAGGGCGTCGCGGAACAGTCGAACGTCCTCGTCGGTCAGCGGTTTTCCCGCCCATTGATTGTTGTTCTTTGTGAACAGTTGCACCGTGTGAAGGCCGAGTGCTGCGGCCGCGTCAACGGCTTTGAAATATCCACCGGCAATACTTAAGTGCGAGCCAAACAGAGGCATAACGGATTCCATTCTGTGACCTGATCGACGTCCACATGTCGGGACGTGACCATCTAGCAAGCGTCGTGTGAGGACGTGATCGACTCAGAATGTATTCGGCTTCACGCGGATCGGAAACCACTGGGATCGAAATTCACAAGATGATTGTCGCGGAATATCAGCACGACACTGTATCCCTCGTTGTCGGGACCCCACTTGTAGATCAAATCGGTCGTCTGGTAGAGCCCTCCCAGTTTGAGGCGCCCCATGTCGGTTTCCCGTTCCCCCGATTCCCCCAGAATTTGCTCGACGTCGGTGAGTGACATCCCGTTTTTAATCCGGTTGGCGACCAGCCAGTACAAGGCTTTGTGGTCGCGGTGGACCACAAAGTTGTCACGGTGTTCCTGTTCGACCCGGTTGGCCTCATATTTCTTGGTCGTATCCGCCCTCAACCCGGGAATTCCCGATTCCCGCATCGTTTCGCAACCGGCGCTGATCAGCAGTGCAGTCGCCACCAGAGCGGTGGCAATCGCCCCCGTGGGAACGTCAGGCAGAAGTCGAATTGTGATCATGCTGAAAAACCTCGAAAATTCTCGCGGAAGGATTAAGAAACATAGACCACTTATCCGATTCAATCCAGACGAGTTTAAGAACATGTGGCGTAACTGTGGCGGGAGACTTGACCACATCGCTGCTGGCTCCTATTGTTGTGCCCACCACACCAGTGAGAGCACTCTCTGGACGATTAGCTCAGTTGGTTAGAGCGCCACGTTGACATCGTGGAGGTCGTTGGTTCGAGTCCAATATCGTCCACTCGAAGTGGTTTTGCCGTAGTGAGTGACATTCCTCAATTTGACGAGCTTTCCACAGCTTGGCGTTGAAGTGAAGCAACCTCCGGGCAAGTCAACCACCAGCACAAAGTCGAGCAGCCTCGGGAATTTTTCCCGGGGCTGTTTCGCTTTGACGGCCACGGGATTCAATGTCGGCACGGCAACTCCCCTTCCAGGAATGGGCTGGTGTCTGTCTCGATACCAGGCAATCGTACGAAGCCATGTTGAGGTCTCTCCGGGGGATTGGATTACGCAAATAATCCATGAAGGAACCAGTTCCCTGTGTCTCGCTCCACAAAGGCCCAGAGCCTGGTCCCGTTGGCAAGATCGAGCTGGTAATAATCCCTCTTTGCGTCAACATCTCGCCACCAGCCCCCTTCGATTCGCTCGGGTCCGCTGATCCGGATCACCGATGAGTGGTGGACTCGAACCGGCAGGCCCTCCGTCGATGTTTTTTCGACAACGAGAGGCCGGGGTGGGTGCAAAAGTCGTAGCGGGCGGCAGCGCAATCCCGAAGAACTGAAGCTGGCGTCGGTCGGAGTTTTCGCATCCAGCCACGGAACCGGCTCACAGGCAAATTCCGGTTGGGGATCCGGCTTCAAGCGTGGGTTTAGGACAGCCTCGCAACTGAGACGAATGCTCAGCCGATCCACCAGTTCTGCCAGTAACTGAGGTTGCCTGTCCGCAGTATCGTCGTCAAACAAGGTTGTCTGCCGAACGGGAGGCAACCCGATTTCGGCAGCTTCCATCCGAACCCCCTGCACGTTTGAAAGAAACACGCGACGCTCGTTCTGTAACCGGAGCAGTTCCAGCAGGTGTCGTTTTTCATTCACAGGTCTCAGCATTCGCAGCACGGTCGGGTCGGCGGTTGTTCCCAGCCAATGGCACTGCAGCTCGCGCAATCCGGCCTGTCGTTCCATTAAGCGGACCAGCAATCGCTCCAGCAACACCTCGCAAACATGATCGAGTGTCTGGCGGTCGTCAATCGGTTCTTCAAACAGCCACTCGGTGAAGAGCGGCTCTGACTGTCGTTCGGCAACCAGCAGTTCGGGGGCATGCCCCAATGCCTGATCCATTCGCAGAAGCAGTTCTTTTCCGAAGCGAGCCGGCAATGTCGTTCGCGGTAGACTGTAGAGCTGAGAAATTCGAGTGATATCCAGAGTTTCCAGCGATTGCCGGACCGTCTCACTGATTCGCAGGGCCGCCACCGGTAGGGATGCGAGCCACTGGCGCTGTTCACCAGGGGGAATCAGAGAAAGGTCGGCTTCTCCGAAATGACTGACTCCCCAGGCGGCTCCCCATGAATCGGCGATTGCCACCCGGACATGGATCCCTTGCCGCGCCATGTCTGTTTGTACGGTCTCGGCCAGTTTTTGTTCTCCTCCAAACAGCACTTCGCTTCCCGAGATCTCCAGCCAAAGCGATTCAGGAGTCGCCGTCTCTTCCAGCCCCACCAGTGGGCTGTATCGATGACAGTACCGGGCCAGTTCCTGAAGCTTAAGCCGATCCGCAGCGTGGTCGACGCGCTGCAGGACAGCAGACTCTGCGGAACTCGCACCTTTTGCATTTCTTCGATTGAGATGCGGAGCTCCAGAGTTTTGATGTGAGGCCCCCGGCAACAGTGATCGGACTTCACCGATTGGCATGCCGACACGTACGCCCCACTGCAACGCCTCGGGCGAACAGACTACAACCTGATACCCCCGTCGTCCTTCATCGAACAGAATGACGGGGCGCAGTGCCGGTTTCTCTCGCGGTAAAAATCGCTCCCGCAGCATTGGTTCGCCGAGTAGTGGTGAGGGAAGATGATCTGAGCCGAACAAACTTTCCGATTCAAAGTCCTGATGCTGATCAGGAGAGGCGTCGGGATGTCGCTCCTGCGTGGAGTTCCATGGTGTGGCGATCGAAGGAGGCGTTTTGATGGCGGAAGCCTGTGTTCCTTCCCGAACACTGATGGAATCGGCTGCGTCCCTCCCCTGTGTGTTCTCTCTCTGCTTGACGGCAGGCTCTCGCAGCGGGGCGCGAAGAGGCTCGTCAGGCGATTTTGCTGACAGAATGCAGCGCAGATGCTGCACCGGCCAGAGTGGATACCAGACGCACATCACCCGTCGCATCACACACTTCCAGTTCCACCCAGTCGCCCGTGCGATACTCACCGCGACAAGAGAGAAGTTCGACTCGTATTCGCCGCCCCAACGGGGTGGCTCGTAATGGCTGAGGATGAACTAACCAGCGGACATCGGCCCATGATGCCGTGCGTGCGGCTTTCGCGGGACGAAACAGAACACCGACTCCTCCCCCCATCTCCGCGGCAATCTTCCATCGTCGCAGCACTCGATCGGTCATTCGTTCGGCTTGAAACCAGGTCAGCCCCACGGCAGGACAACGAAGCGATTGTTCTACGGCCCAGGCCGCATCCCCCAAAGACGACGGACGAAGCCAAAGCATTCTTTCCAGCGAGATCCCCCATCCCTGTACTGCGGGTGGGTAAAACTCACCCGTTTCATCCACGACCGCCCAGGCCCCCCGTCGCTGGAGTGCGGCCTGTACTCCCTGCAGGGCGAGGACCGTTACTCCACAACCTTCAACGGGTGACAGCCATTCCACCAGCCATCCCGGCTGTAGCCCGCGGCCGGGCAGTAACGCATCCAGCGCTGGAATGCCGGTCGATATTCTTGTCGAATCCGCGACATACGAGCTGAATGTTCGGGAGGTTGTCTGACACAATCTTCGCAGGGCGACGATTGTCTCGGCACGATCGGGTTTTTCTTCGATTCCCACACGCTGCTGATTCACTGGAAGAGTCATCTGAGTCTCTCAATCCCAGGCTGTCCGTTCGTCAATTTCGATAGTGTGCTTCTCGCACAACTCCCGAAACTCCTCCTGGTACGACTGCCACCTGTGATAATTTTCCTGGGCAGCCACATAGTCGATCACCTGATCGAGTCGAGACTGGCTGACAGAGAAAACGCCATACCCCGATTGCCAGGCGAAGCCAGACAGACCATGGGCCGTGTGAGCCCAACGCGCTGTTTCGGTCTTTACATGATCGACCAGCTTGGCAATCGTCACTGTCCGCGACAGGCCGCAAACCAGATGGACGTGGTCGACACTGCCCCCGGCGAATTGAGGGATACAACCGCACTCCTGCACCTGCTGGCACAGCATGCGAAACATCTCTTCCCGAAAGGGATCACTCTGCAATAACGCTTCACGGTTTCTCGTACTGAAGACGAGATGCAGCCAGACCTGTACTGACGGCAGCGAGATCACGCGGTTCCACCCCGAAGCGGGCTCCGCCTGACCGCGACGACTCATTGTTCCCACGAACAAACTCCACAAAAACAAGCTTTCACGCTAGATTTCCCTCTCCAGTCCAGCCTGCCTTGGCGTGTCTTCCCCTCGCCCTGATTTCATGAGCCGAGCTCTCAGCCCTGAATCATGATTCGTTCATGATTCAGAAAAATTCGTCACAAAACCGTCAAGATGCCGAGGTGTTAATTCGGAAAGACCACTCCTTTCGCTTCCTGAATTATGGATAACAAAAGTATGTTTACAGGAAACAAAATGCAATGCAATACCACTTCGTGAAACGCAGTTTTTCACCAGAGACTGGTCGGAATGGGCTGCGCAGAGAGAAATGGTTGAATGGGCCGGAAAAGCCGCGCGAAGCGAGCGATGCGCGAGGTGGCTCGTGACCGTGGGCCTAGAGAACTGTCGCGGCGAGTTGAGCAAGGGTCGCCCGAGACCGGTTCCCGGTGGCAGTGATTTCCAGAATTCGCGTTGTCGGACTGTTGATCGTGATCCGCACAATGACACGGTCCCGCGGGAGATACTCCTCAACGCGATCGGCCCATTCGATGAGGGCTACACCGTCTGTTGCGAATAACTCATCCAGCCCCAGGTCGGCAAACTCTTCCGCGTCTCGCAAACGATAGGTGTCACTATGCCGCATCAGAATGCGGCCCGGATACTCTTGAATCAAGGTGAATGTCGGGCTGTTGACCTCTTCGGCAGCCACATCCAGTCCTTCAGCAACCCCTTTAACGAACTGAGTCTTCCCTGCCCCAAGATCGCCGATCAGTGCGATTACGTCACCGGGCTGCAATGTTCCCGCCAGTGACCGTCCCGCCTCATTGGTCTCAAGCAGGGAATCGGCGTGACAAACGAGCGTCTCATTGTCCGAGCGTAACCAGTATGACATCGCCTGTAGCCCTTCTCTGCGACTCTTTTTCCTGAGCCCCGTGCAACGGAAGTTGATTGTAGTCTGGTCTGCAAAGATCCGCCCGGTGCAGGTCCCTACACGGGGCCTGTCTCCTCACCATATCAACCGCTGTGAACCTCAAGTCCGGCAATCGCCCCATGACGCCTCTTCAGCAATCTGCCGCACGTCGACAGCTCGACCGATCAATCCAGTCGCAGCAGGACAAACTTGAGATAGCGAAATTCCGGTAAGGCCAGCGGCGTAGGGTGGTCGGTGGGC
Organism: Schlesneria sphaerica; assembly: GCF_044336245.1. NCBI lineage: Bacteria > Pseudomonadati > Planctomycetota > Planctomycetia > Planctomycetales > Planctomycetaceae > Schlesneria > Schlesneria sphaerica. The sequence goes on from NZ_CP172346.1 coordinate 237,832, forward strand.
TGTCCGCCGACGTTGATCACTGTGCCCCGACGGCGTGCCCGGGAAATTCCTTCTTCGCAACATTCCAGAAACATCGGTAGATCGATATGGCTGGAGCACGATGCCACCGCCAGCAAGCCCTGTCGCGCCGTCACTCGTGCCCCCGCTTCAATCACATTCTGATACGCCGATTTCGCTTTCGGAACCGATTCCCGATTCGGGGCAAACGAAGGAGGATCGAGAACCACCAGCTGCCATCGTCGTTTTTCGCTGGAAGCCTGCGCCAGAAACTCGAAGGCGTCCGCGGCAACTCCCGTGTGCTGGTCAGCGGGAAAACCATTCAGTCGCCAATGCGTGTTCGCTGCTTCGATCGCCGCAGGAGCAACATCGACGGAGGTAACTTGTGTTGCTCCACCTGCACCCGCTGCGATCGAAAAACCACCCGTGTAGGAAAAAACATTCAGCACGGTCGCATCCCGAGACCAGGCGCGAATCAACTGTCGATTATCCCTTTGGTCGAGAAAGAATCCGGTTTTCTGCCCCCGAACAACATCAGCAGTAAACTCCAGTCCATGTTCGCGAAAGGAGACGGGTTCAGCGGGTGTCGTTCCCACTAGCGGTCGGCCGGCCGCCCCCCGTTCCTTTTGACGCTCATAGATTCGGGGCAGGTTCTGCTCCCGCGCGAGCCACTCGGCCAGTTCATCAATTTTCCAGAAACCAGCCGGCCCCTCACCGTCCAGTTTCACAACCGCCGTGTCACTGTAGACGTCGGCGACCACACCCGGCACGCTATCCCCTTCCCCATTGAGAAGTCGGAATCCATTGGTCGGGCCGTCACAGGAAAAACCACGACGCAGATCCAGGGCGCCGCGCAAACGTCGCTCGGCCCACCGGTCATCCAGCTTCAGCTCCGGATCCGTCTCACAAATCCGCAGTGCAACAGGACAACGAGGATCATAAAAACCTCGAGCGACCGCCTGCCCCTTACGGTTATCCAATAGAACCGCAGGAGTCCCTGCCGGAGCGCGAGGAAGCTCCCGCAATGCATCCGCATAAACCCATGGGTTCCCACGCTTGATCAATCGCACCAGATCGCGATTCAGTCGCAGGACGACGGGAGTGGACGAGACTTCGATGAGTGGCATAAAAAAACTGAAAAAGAGGGCTCAATGGCCAATCACCGGCTGAACGCCAGTAATGGTTACCGGGAAAATGAACAGTAAACGATGGCTGATCGTGAGTCGACCAGGCCGATTCTGAATCCGACCGAAATCTTCATTTTTTGAGGTACCCTGCCGCTTGATCCCGGTCCCCTCTCTCATTAGAATCCGCCCCACCAAGCCCCTATAGCTCAATTGGTAGAGCAAATGACTCTTAATCATTAGGTTCTAGGTTCGAGCCCTAGTGGGGGCAATTTTCGATTTTCCTTCAGAAAATTGGGAATCGCATTTTGAAAAATGCTTCTGGTTCTGCTGGACCGGAAGCGTTTTTTGTTTCAATGGTGGGCCGAGACGTTCGGCCCCGGTGTGACGCTCTGCTGAGCGAGTCGTCGACCTGTTCAAGCCGCATCCGCCACTCACTCCGATCGCTTCGTTGCATCAAGTTTTCCGCCTGAAGCAACTGCGGCCACAGCCTTGTTGGCAATTTCTCTGGAAAAGCCGAACGTGGCGTGAACTTGCCTCGAATTGTCAAATAACCGCACCACCATTCAGGCGTTCGTGCATGGAGGCACTCTGCGGCTCGTAAAACGACTCCAACCCCAAGACGCCCTGCCCTCCGCGTTCCTCACACTGAGAATGGCGGCACCAGAAATCACCCTTGGCCATTCTGGCCAGTCCGTCGAAATCGATTTAACTCCTGATTTCTGCGGCACATGGGACTGGCCACCGATTGGCCAAGATCTGGCCAGTTGGCCAGTCCGCCATCCCGCGTCACTCTGCCTCGATGCACTTGGAACTCTAGACTATCCATCTTGAGTAATCCTCACATTTCGACAAGCAGTTCCTTCGACGCGAACAGTGTGTTCATCCGGCAGCCAGACGGCGAGTCCAAAGATCCATACGTTTGGAAGAAGGTTCTGCTGCGAGGTTGGCGCGGAAAGAAAAAGCTGTTCCAGGCCAATCTGGAATCAAGGTCACTGTTGCAGGCCGACAGACCAAGCAGCGAACCGGATGAGATACCGGCCGCATGCCATAAGTTCGGAGCGGTATGGCGTCACGACGGATGATGACTGCGCGGCGGCGTCGATGCCGAGCGATCGGGGTTGAGAGAATCGTCCACGCAGCAAAGGCCCGATTTGGCCCCGAGCCCGTCCTATCTCACGTCGCCCAGTGTCCCCGCCGCCGCTGCCGATCAACACAGGGTCTCGTCACATCGACCCGGAGGCCGCTCAGGTGGCACAAGTGCCGGAAGTGCGGGCTTTTTTTCAAGAGTGTCGAGCGGGAGTTGATTCCCCCGGTAGACGTTCGCCTGGGTGAGGCCGACGCGGAGTCCCTTGATGCGGTGAGTTCACCCAGGCGGCTTCGGTTGGCGGGGCTTGCTCAGCAGGAGGTACGCGGAAAGCAGGGTGAGTGGAACAACCAAATAGACGTACGGCACAATCCATACTGAAGCGCCGCGGTCACTTAAAGCGTCGATGCGACCGCATACGACCCCGCACCATCGCCACCCCTTCACGATTTCGTCGAGCGATTTCAATTCTTCTTTCGCGGCCCGGGGTTCCTCACAATTCCACTCCGGGAAGTACAGTGATTCTTCCATCGTCCCCACGACCACGAGTGAGCCTTCCAGCGAGCCGACGACGACGAGTGAGCCTTCCAGCGAGCCGACGACGACGAGTGAGCCTTCCAGCGAGCCGACGACGACGCGGCCGATATCGATACCATCGCCCACATAAAAGGTGCGAAGCCACCCCCCAGCGAAGTTGCACGCCATCACCAGCGTCACACACCCCGCCTTTCGTCGCCATCCACGAAAGAACTCTCGCATGGTCACACAACCTTACCAGAAGGGACGGCGGCGGGTTTGCGTGGTTTCGATAGCAGCAACCAGGCGGAGAGAAGGGTTAATGGGAGGACCACATGCCAGCAGTGGAATCTGTAAACCCAGTCTCTCGGCCCGCTAGATCTCCTCGGGAACGTGGTTGAGTAGATCCTCCAGTCTTTGCGCCGGTTCCACTTCGTGACGGTTACACGTCCGTGGGATGTATGTACATCGAACGAACTTTTCACGACCGGAAATGTCACCCCTTCCATTTGATGATTACTCCGGATCCAAAACAGACACACTATGGACGCGATGATGAGCGTCACGCATCCCACTTTCCGCTTCCATCCCCGAAAGAACCCCCACACAATTTCGCTCCCTCTGACATGCCTGGACTGAACCTCGTCCGCAGTGTTACCCGTCCAGACGATTGCGGCAACCCTAGTAACGCGGACATACAGGGACACAGCCAATACCGTTCGCGACCAACGGGGTTCCGGCCATGCTCTTCACGATTCGGTAGGGGCCAGCCCTCTCCGGGATGATAAATGCAGCCATGATGCATCCCCTGCTCTCCAGAAACGAACAAGCCCCGACTGATTGCCGGAAGGCGCTGAATCTCGATAGTGACCTGATTTGTTGCAGCGACTCACCAAAATCTTACCGAGTTTTGTACAGGAATTTTATTAAGAACCGATCGAGCGAGTGACGTTCGACATTCAACCCCTGCTCCGTCGCAGCCGCTTCCTTGTGAGCGGTCCGGACCTGGATATCAACGAGGAGCGATCGTTCTACACGGAATCCATGAGCGAAATCGTGGAGCTTGACCCAGCGGCGACGGAGCGGCGCCCGATAACGCTCTGGATCGTGGACAACAAACCGTTCACCCGGCTGGGATGTGCAGAAGCCGCAGCGGCCGTGGAAGCCATGCTCACCCGGCATTCGGTACCGATTGAGAAAGTGGTGATTCCCAGCGACATTGCAAGGAAGCTGGTTCGGGCTGTCCCTGCGGAAGAACTGCTGCAACAGCGATTATCTGAAGTGTACGCGGATCCCGACATCTCAGTCGCACTGAAGGTCAGCAGGAAGCTTCGCCACGCGATGTTGAAACCGTTGTAGTGCGAAAATCGTGCGTGAACCACGCCGAACACCTATTGCCGCATCGATGGAAACGCTTCCCGCAGCGGGTACTACGCCTGGCGAAAACGTCCCGTCTGTGAGACTTCACGGCGACGCGAGGAACTGACGCGTCGCATTCAGACCATTCACGCGATGAAGTATCACGATGTTTACGGAGCACCACGACTTCAGGCAGAGCTGAAAGCTCAAGGCCATCCCCGTAATCGGAAGACCGTTGCTCGCTGCATGAAAGAGGCGGGCATTAAGGCCGCGACGGTGAAGAAGTTGCGCGTGAGCACGACGGATTCCAATCATTCTCATCCGGTGGCTGCCAATGTTGTGGATCGTGAGTTCGCTCCTTCTCAAAAGAATCAGACTTGGACAGCAGACATCACGTACATTCCGACGGATGAAGGATGGCTTTATCTGGCGGCCGTCGAAGATTTGCACTCACGGAAGATCGTGGGCTGGTCGAAGTCAGAGCGGATTGACAGTCGACTGGTCGTCGATGCGCTGGAGATGACGGTCCAGCGAGAACTCCCTGCCGCGGGCCTGGTGGCGCATTCGGATCGCGGGGTGCAGTATGCCAGTCAGCAATTCCCGGAGGTCAGAAAAAGGCTGAAGATCGAGCGATATTGGCTGCCCCTTTCGTAAACATCGGGTAGGATTTTCGTGGTCTTGATACTCTGATTTCCGCTGTTAGGAACTGCGGGGTGAAGAATGGAATCGCGAGAAGGCATTAAGGCGCGGAAGTATTTGTCGACAAACGGGCTGATCCGTGTGGTTCAAGAGAGATTCTCTTTCGTGAAGGATCCACGACGGGGACTCGTCGAGATTCCTCTGTCGGATGCGTTGATGTCGGCGTTCGCGATGTTCTCCCTGAAATGCCCGTCCTTGCTGGCGTTTGAAGAAGAACGTAAGAACCCCAACATCAGGCGGTTCTATCACATTGGACGTACTCCGAGTGACACCCGGATGCGGGAAATTCTGGATGGCGTCGCCCCCGAGGAAATTCGCCCTGCGTTCGCGGATGTGTTCCGCTGCGTACAACGGGGGAAGATTCTGGAGCGGTTTGCCTATTGGAAGAATTGCTATCTGCTCGCGTGCGATGGGACAGGCTATTTCTCGTCCGACAAGGTCCATTGCACATCGTGCCTGGAGAAGCACTCGCAGTCGGGCCGGATCACCTATTCGCATGCTGCCGTGGCAGCGGTGATCGTCCATCCCGACATTCGTGAAGTGATCCCGCTGTGCCCGGAACCGATCATTCGCCAGGATGGCACGGAGAAGAATGACTGCGAACGGAACGCTTCGCGACGTCTCTTGAGTCACGTTCGAAAAGACCATCCGCACCTGGGATTCATCGTCACAGAAGATGGGTTGGCCTCGAATGGACCGCACATTCAGGACCTGCGTGCTCATGACATGCATTTTATTCTGGGGGCCAAGCCGGGGGACCACGCGCTTTTGTTTGAGCAAGCAACACAAGCCATTGATGACGGGACTGCGATCACGTGGCAAACGGATGACCCCCACAAGAGTGAGCGAAAGAGTTACACCGCCGTGGCGCAACTCCCGCTGAACGCGGCCCACCCGGACCTGATGGTCAATTTTGTCTCGTGTACCGTCGAAAAGGGGAAGAAATCGACCACATTCAGTTGGGTGACGGACCTGCCCGTGGAACCCAGGGAAATGATGCTCCCACTGATCGAGCGAGGAGGTCGCGCCCGGTGGCGGATTGAGAACGAAACGTTCAACACACTCAAGAATCAGGACTACCATTTTGAGCACAACTACGGGCATGGATTCAAGCATCTGTCCACCGTCCTGATGATGTTGATGCTGGCGTTTCTGGTGGATCAGACATCGCAACTGGCTTGTCCGCTGTTCCGTGCCGCCTCTGCAGCGATGAAAAGCAAGCGGGCTTTATGGGAACGACTGCGAGCCCTCTTCTTTACCGCTCCCTTTGAAGACATGGAGCAACTCTACCGAAGAATCATTCGAGGCTTCGAAGATTTCCCCACCCCGGTCAATAGCTCGTAACCCACAACCGTCCACGCATCACACCAGGGAAGATCATGCGGCCGCCCCAAGGATGGGGAGGGTTCAGGGCAACGTGCGCAACACGCTCTTGCAATAACGAAATTGAGGTAACCTCACGCGGCATTAGCACAAAGAATACATCGCCGTTCATGGCGATAATGCCGATGTATTACACCTCTTTGCCCCATTCTACCATCTGCATCTGCGCCACTGCCGAAATCGACTCCAAATCAGGCTCAAGACAGCCTCACTCCGGGAATGGCTGTATGCCAGTGAGCACTACCAGACTCTTTTGAGACGAAATCAGATCACCTGTTCGATGAGCCGCAGAGGCAACTGCTGGGACAATGCACCGATGGAGAGCTTCTTCGCCACCTTGAAGAAGGAACTGGTCCACCGCGAACGGTATCAGACTCATGCGCAAGCGCGCCAAAGCCTCTTCGAATACATTGAAGCGTTTTACAACCGCGTCAGAAGGCACTCGACGATCGGGTATCTCTCACCCGTCAAGTTCGAGCAGGCCATTTAATCCTAACCTCGCGCCCACATTTCATGGGCAAGTCCAGACCAATGAGCACGCTGCTACTACAGGTAAACTCGCCGAGCACACATTCTTGCTTCTTGACGGTATCGGCAATCGTATTGCAGTCCGTGAAGGGTTTAAGAACCTAGATGGGATTGAAGCAGTCCACTTGTTTTTGTGCAATAAACACCACTGGCAACCGGCTGTCGTTCGCTCGATGAACTTGGAAGATCTTCACTTTCTCGTTCAGCAAGAGAAGTTCGGCAAGAGTAGGTAATCACTTCGAGCAATAATTAGCTCTGCCGAGCTTTCAACCGGATTTCTGTCTTTTGTGTTGAGCAGATGTGGTACGCATCGGGTTCATCGATTGCCACTCCCGTTACTCGTGGCGAGGGTGGTCAGTGTTTCGCTTCACTTCTGCGATCGATCGTGGGCAAACAAACTAGGTGAGCCAAAATGCCAGTGCATGACTTCTTTTGCGAGTCGGGGCGGCATGCGGGCCGGTCGAGTTGGCTCCCCCCGCTTGTCCGGTCGTCTTTTTCTCTTATCCGTTCAAACGGACAAAGCCGCATAGTTCGAGCTGCTTTTGTGGCTGCGATCAGTTCGCGTCTCGATTAGTCTGCGAGCCGACGTTTGCGGCTGGAACTGAATGCCAATCCGATCCCGCCGAGAACAGCAAGCGCGAACGATGAAGGCTCCGGGACCGAGTAGACCAGCACGTCTGAAATTGCGTACATTTGGTACTGCTGCGAGTTGATGTGAACGCTTGGAATACCACCCGCCTCAACCCAGTCGTAACTGATTGGACCCGCACCCGGAACTCGACCAACTTCAGTGACCGCTCCGCCGAAGTAGTTGTTCGGCCCATGATTGGTGGAACCCAATCCGAACTTCCCATTGATGGTTTCATAAGTCACTCCGTTGCCTGCAGTGCCTGTCCAGACCGTCACACCACTGAAGACAGTTCCATCAATCCCCGCAGTTGGTTGAGCGAGCAAATCGCAAGACCATAGACCGTGGTTCCCAAGACCTCGAATTGTGGAATTCGCCACTTTTGTTCCATCGACCATGTACACGCCAGCTGAGGACTCGCCAATATGCTGATAAGCATTGACGGTGTCCGTCGAACCCACCACTGACCAATGAACCAAACTTCCGTTGTACGTCGCACTGTTGGCCTGGGAATTCACGAAGTCGTCATAGTCCGCAACATGCGTTGACGTCGCGTCGGTCGTTCCAGCGGTCACAAAGATGATCCGAAAAGCGTCACCGTATTTCAGACCCGATGGAGCCGAGATCGTCCCAGCGTGCACAGGACCGCAAGCGGCCCCAAGCAGAAATGCCGCAACGATCACGGACATGCTTTGATGAACAACGAAGACTGCGAGTTTTGATGGATTCATTGATGTCGCTGCGCTTTCGGAACGATTTGCCTTCGAATAGTTCACGAATCAAAGCGGCCCAAACTTTGATCGGAACGAAACCTATCCCAAAAAACAAACATCTCAATTCGTTGACCTGTGCAATATCGACATTATGGACATCCCAAGCAAATCTCAACCGAATTCTCGGTTTTCAACCATCCTGACGAATGTCGCTGTGAAAGCGGTGTCATCGATTCGTCTGCGGATCAGTCAGCCACGAGAAAAGGGCCACGAGAAAAGGGCCACGGGGACACTGCCAATACTGTTCGGCACGCCATTTGCGCATGGCCAAGATACTGATTGCAAGATGCCAGCGGGGCATTTTTGCTCGTCATTTGGTCAGTTTATCTGCCATGTCAGCGTGCCCGGATGCCAAAAGAGCAAGCTCCCGACTCGAATGACGAACCAGCGCCCAAGATCTCGGTCAAGAATATTCATGGTCTGAAATACTTTCGGGTGCTGAGGCCCTTCCTGAAGCGTTTACATGCGGTTGGAACCGCACGGGATACAGCGGGAAATCGACAGCTGCACATGGACCAGTATTGCACGCTGGTGCTGCTCTGGTTCTATTCTCCCATCGTCGACTCGCTGCGTGGCCTGCAGCAGGTTTCGCAACTGAAGAAGATCCAGCAGAGACTCAAGATCCCTCGAACGTCATTGGGCTCCCTCTCCGAGTCGGTGAAGCTCTTTGATCCTGAACCGCTCAAAAAGATTGCTCGCGAGCTGGCTGACCAGTTGCCCGACGCGCCAGCCCCGGAGCGCTTCCGAGGGCTGGGTAAGACCCTGGTCGCTGTGGATGGTTCAGTGATTCCCACCTTGGCACGGATCGCCCGACTCGCCTGGATCACCAACTGTTCCGAGAAGCCAACGTGCGGCTATCGCCTGCATACACATTTTGAAATCCTGCGTGGTCTTCCGAAGCGGATTGAGGCCACATCAGCCAACCCGAAGGGAGATGCGGACGAACGAAAAGTTTTGGAGAGGACAATCGAACCAGACCACTGCTATGTTATCGATCGTGGTTACATGACGTTCGGACTCTGGAATAAGATCCATGACGCTGGAAGCAGTTATGTCTGTCGAGTCCGTGACAGGCTGGCGTATGAGACCATTGAGGAACGGCCGCTCACGCCCGAAGCGACCGCAGCAGGAGTTCAGGCTGACCAAGTCATCAAATTGCGACACAAGAAGACACGAACCAACCATACCTTGAGGCTGATCTCCGTCCGCTGCTCCACTCACACCAGCCGCGGTCGACGCCGGGGACGCAAGTTCTCCAGTACAGCCCCCAGCAGCGATGGAACACTGAGAATTGCGACGGATCTGCTGGACGTCCCCGCAGAACTGATCGCAGAGATGTATCAGCTTCGCTGGACGATCGAACTCTTCTTCCGCATGTTCAAGCACCTGCTGGGCTGCCGCCACCTGCTGAGTACCCGACAGCAAGGTGTCGAGATTCAGGTCTATTCCGCACTCATCGCCTGCCTCTTGATCCTGCTTTATACCGGACGCATACCGACCAAGCGGACGTTTGAGCTGTTGTGCTTTTACCTGATCGGCTGGGTCGACTTCGATGAGATCCAAGGCCACATCGATAAGCTCAAGACCGCGTCTTCCTGAAGTGAGTCTTTGATAAGAGATCCGTTCCGCGTGAACTACTTTCCGCGATGACAACGGGTGCGCGCCTATATAAACATCATAAGCGACAACCACTAAATACTAGCCTCACGTCGCGCCGAACTCCTTGTCTCGCGGGATTGACCGGGCGTGAACAGCGACAGAAAGAACGAACCCAAAAAACAGACGAGCCGTATCAAATCTCGTGCCGAACGGTATTGGCTGTGTCCCCCAGTACCTTCCAGGAAACCGTCGACATCCGGTATTTTATCAGTAGCCTCCCCTTGGGAGTGAAGTGCTTTGCCAAGGCCGTTCGCAGTCATTGGTCGATTGAAAACAGTTGCCACTGGACCTTGGATGTCACGTATCGAGAAGACGAGTCCCGCATCCGAGAAAAGCAACTTCGGGAGAACATGGCGTGGCTCAACCGACATACTCTTTCGCTGCTCAAGCAACAGCAAAACAAGAAAAGCGTCGCCATGAACCGCAGAAGATGTGGCTGGGATGATAACGTGATGCTCAAAACACTAATGGGAATCAAGAGTTAGTACGCGCTGGCCCTGGGCGATGAGCCGTGTCTTTGTCTTATGGGAATCGGCCCAAGATTCACCCAAGAGAAAACGGTGCAATGAATTATCGGACGGGCTTGCCTAGCAATCTTTTTGCTTGATGACGAAGCTTCTGAGTTGGGGCTGACGTAGAAGCACTCCGAATTGCCTCGTCAACTTGTTCGTTTCGCACGCTGTCGTCAATCCGTTCTAACGCCAATGTCACCCAATACTCGGAACCACTGGTAAGCCCGGTAACGATCACGTTAGCAAGTGGAAACGTGTCGGCGAAGCTCGATGGCAAACCGATGCGAACTAAGCCATTGCGAATCGTTTGCCGAACCTCTTCCAACGGAACATCAAGGCATGGCAAGAAGGAGAGTGCATGCGGTCCATTTGCTACTTCAACAGTCGCACCGCCGCCTCGGACCCACTCCCCTTCATCCGACAATCCAATGTGAAGCTTTGTTCGACCAACGTCAGCAACCGGAATCCAACGAATTGACGTGTCTTCTTTTCCGCTCATTGGACCACGTTGCCATGCGCGTTCGTCCTGCGCCACAATGTTCTGGAGTGTTTCTGCTGGAATTGAGTGAGTCATGAGAATCATCCTCCCCACGGGGTATGCGTAATATCTACCCCGTTTTGCTTCATGAATTCCACGAATTGTGCCCTGATTGCAGGCGTCCAAAGTTTACCGCCGTAGTGACCACTCCATTCGTCAGTAATCAACTTGCCGTTCTCAAAGCGAATTCGGCCCCCCGGTGCCGATTCTGGAAAACCGGGAATACCACTATGACCCAATGGATTATTTCCCATCACAAAGCGACCAGATTCAGGATCATACCGAAAATCTACTGGCTTCTTTCCCTGAAAGTTCTTGACAGCATTTGCCGACTTGGTGTTCCCACTGATTTCCAAGAATCCGCTCTTTGGTCCACTTCCCGCCAACTTCCCGGTGTTTGGAGCAACTTCACCACCATATTCGTTCGGTACCACATCTGGAGTGTCTTCGAAAAGCAACTCGAGTTCACTTGGCGAGATTTTTTTACCGGGCTCGATTTCAATTGTTTTTCCATTTTTCAGTTTGATCCGCACTCCATCAGGCTTACCCGAAATCGGCATGAGCGCTTTGGCGCGTGCTTTTGAGAGAACCCAACCGGCCCCTTTGAGGAATGCCAAATATGTGATTATATCAAAAGCTGCTCCTAATTGGCTTGCTGGCTTGTTCAGAACGGGTTCGTGCCCGGTGGCTACTACAATTGTTTTTTCAGAAACGAAATGCACCAGATTCAATGTCCGCCAGGAGTCATAAGTCTCCTCAATCAACTCTTTAATTGGTGTGAATCGCACGGCCAAGCGCAGTTTGGCAGCAGCGTAGTTGATCTCTGCGAGTCGGCGCTTGTACGCGTCAACCGGATTGGATGTACCGAACCTTTCCTCGGCACTTTCGAAATTTAAACTGGTGAGAGTCCATCTGAATTTGGATCCGAGGATATTCTGTATCTCCCCATAACTTAAATCCAGGCGCGCAATTTCGTCCATGGTCAGTTTTCCATCACTGGCCGCTTTAAGCAAAGTTATCGGTTTGTACCCTAATTTCTTAATTCGATTGCGAACGGGCGGATTCTGAAATTGTCGGGAATTGTTCGACAAGAAATTGGGGTATGAGAAAGTCCGTGAATCGCTGTAAAGAGCGTTTACCACAACGTTTTTTCAGGGAGCGATTCACGGATGAACGCAGAATATCAACGACTGGAAGCGGAGGCGAGTGTCGTCGAAGCAGAACTGCGGGATTGGGGGATGACTGTCGATCTCCGCTCCGCTGCCGACGTGACGAAGTATGAGCAGCAGTACGCCGCCCTGGGCAGAAAGTTGGCATCGCTCCGCCTGGGTCTTCACTTAATTCGGGCAACTCACTCTTGCGAGCTGCGATTGAAGGAACGGCAGTTTATCAAGTCACTTCCAAGGACCTACCATTCTCAGGGAATACGCCAGAAGAAAGTTCATCTTCCAGGTGACGTCGCCGTAACACTCATGGTGACGTATTACCACCGTTGCCAATCGGGTGGGAACAGTCGTCGGGGTTTGTTTCCGATGCTGATGCTGCTGGGGATTGCCGGTCATTACACCCCACAAATCCGCACGCGGATGGCGAAAGCCGCGGCACTGCTGGGATCCTATGATGAGGCGGTGACGATGCTCGCCGAAGAAGGGATCAGCATCTCCGTCAACCAACTGCGAACGGTGACTGCGGGAATGGGCCAATTACTTCGGCGAATGACCGACCTCGGTTCAATGACCGCGACGGGAACAGTGTCGGGCCGACGGATTGTGGTGTCGATGGATGGGGGGCGTGTCCGTTTGCGGGAGCGACGTCGAGGCAAAACGAAGAAGGGGCGCAAGCGATTCTCACCGAAATGGCGTGAACCACGACTCTTCATCATCTATGCCGTGGATGAAGAGGGCCGGATGGCGAGCGACTTCGCCCCCGTCATTGACGGCACCATGGGTTCGTGTGACCAACTGTTCGCATTACTGCTGGCCTACCTGCGGGGGCTCGACTTGACGGAAGCCGCTCGCATCCTCTTCGTGGCGGATGGCGCCACTTGGATCTGGCGGCGGATCCCCAAGCTGATCAAGTCGCTGGGACTCCTTGAGGAAAAGGTCCAGCAATTGATCGACTTCTGGCACGCGATGGAATATCTGGGCAAGATTGCCGAAAGTAAGTCGCTCACGGGAAGTCGCAAGTCGCGCTGGCTGACGACTCAAAAGAAACGCCTCTGGCGGGGAGAGATCGGGGCAGTGGTCGATGAGATTCGATCGCTACTGGGCTCACACAGGACGAAAGACCAGAAGACCTGGTTGAACTATTTCATCACGAACGGACTGACCAATCGTCGCATGGACTATTCTCATGCGCGCGATCACCAGCTGCCGATCGGCAGTGGTGCCATCGAGAGCGCCGTTCGTCGCGTCATCAACCTGCGTGTCAAAAGCAATGCCGTCTACTGGCTACGGGAGAACGCGGAAACGATCATCCGAATCCGAGCATGGATCAAAGCGGGGAGAGCAGAAGAACTCTTCCATCAAACAACTTGCGTCACGCCCGAACTCGCTGCCTGATGCCTACGATTTTGAAATCCGCCCATTGCGAACAACCTCACTGTATAGCTCAATAAATGGCTTATTCGCTGGCAGAGTAGCATCGGTCGGCGGCTGCAACCCGTTCGGATCAGTCCTGACGATCGGATTATTACCAACATACCGATAGAAATTACCGTCACCGCTATTAAATCCGATCGGATCTTCCGTGGTGAAGCGACCCGTTCCCGTATCGTAGTGGCGGCGGCCGAGGTTGAGTTCCGACGCTTCCTGATCGCGGTAGTACCCTTCCCGTCCGACCCACTGGTAAGGGTTGGTTGTCGTGCCTGAGGAGGCCGCGATGTCACCGAACGCGCGGTAGGTGTAGCTGTCGCTGACGGTCTGCGTCGAGGTTGTCAGCGCCGCCGCACTCCCCAGGACATCGAAGTGATAGAACGTACTCTGACCACTCCGCTGCTGACTGACCAGGTTTCCGTACGGTTGAGGTTGGGGGACCGGTACCGTCGCAGGTTGCGGCGACGTCTGCGGCGGGGTCGGGTCCTGCTGTGCCGCTGTCGATCTCGGTTCCACTCCGACCGGCGCAAACGAATCCGGCAACGGGGCGAGCGCGTGAAAAGTGTCTGTGTCCCCGTGGGCGCTATTCCCCGTGTCGCAACCGGGAAACCAAATCTGGCGGAAATCAACCGTTTGCTACTGATTGCGGTAGGTAGTGGAGAAGTGATTTAGATGTAACTGATTGGTGTGCCGCAGTGTATGAATCCATAGACGCGGAATCCACAGTCTGTGCGATACCCAGGCAGATGAATTTGTCGGAGAAGCTTTAGAACGGCACTGTCCTGAGCGGGTGAGGTAATCTGAATTTCGACCCATTCAATCGAATCGTAGCCGCCAGTTCGAAAGTGATAAAACCAATCACCATCCCAAGGGCACAAGTATCCCGACAAATCCTTGACGCGCCAAAGCGGAGACAAATCATCAAGATCGTACATCGCCAGCCGAAGCTCATTCCATTTCGTGTCATTCGTCGCTGGGGCCATACTTGATAATACTGCATATTGCAAATCCACAGCAATTTGACAGTTCTGCGATCGACGCGACATGATCCATCGCTGGCAGCGTGCTTCTTTCCTTTTTCCACGGAACCTACTCCTCCTCGAGATTCGTCTTAAACTATCCCACGAATCGAATCGACGATACGTCCAAGGCTTTTAAAGAACAATCAAAAGCGGAGGCAATTGCATTCATTTGACCGCGACGAGGGAGTAGCCCAAGGCGTTGAGTGATGTTCCAGCAGACAATTGATCGCGTTGTCCCCGCCGCCGCTGCCGATCCGCAGCATGTCCCGTCATATCGACCCGGAGGTCGTGCAGGTGGCACAAGTGCCCGAAGTGCGGGCCGTGTTTTAGGACGTTGAGCGGGAGTTGATTCCGTCGGTAGGAGTTGGCCTGGTGAGGCCTAAGCAGGCTCCTTTGATGCAGTGAGGGATGCTGGCTGCTTTCGTTGGCGGGGCTTGCTGAGCAGGAAGTAGGCGGAAAGCAACGTGAGTGGGATTACGATAGACCAGTACGGCGCTACTAAAACACAGAGCGAATCGCAATCACTCTCAGCCGTAATAATAGTGAACCCGCAAAAATCCCGGTCGACTTGGTTCTCAAAACCTCTCACAGCATATGTCAAAGGGAACATGTTTCCGAGCTGCGAAAGTGGCGTGGAATCAAAGAAGAAATCTAGATCATCTGTTCTGTCGAGTTCAACTGTTCTCTCAAAAATGAGAGTCCCTTCAGTCGAGTAAACATCCCACAATTGCGTCGCCCGACGCACCCAAAGCTCGTCGCGGATGACTAGGCTTCTCATCCACCCACCACTGGAGATGCAGCACAGTACCAGGGTCGCAATCCCGATCTTCCGTTTCCAGCCAGTGAAGTACCCCAACACAATTTCGCTCCCTCTGGCATAGCTGGACTGAAACTCGCCTGCAGTGTCACCGGTCAGGATCTCCACGGCAAGCTTGTTAAGAGACTCTGTCTGTGTTGAATTGCTGCGCGAATGGTGTTTTCGTGCAGTGCTCCCGTGTCATGACTCAAAGGGTGAGCCATGTTCAGACCACGAGTTGCTTTCTCCGTCGCGATCTACCTCACTGCCCTGGTGTGGATTCACGCAAACGGGGGACGGGGACAGTGCATGTTTGCTGTGCATGCTGTGCAAAGACCATCTCTCGCTGTGAACGGTTTCCACGGACCCTCATCGCCCCTTTTTTGGGCAGGCAGTCTGGCGAATTCGTGGCGACGCGCGGTGTCAGGGAGGCTCGCAGCTCAAATCTGTCGGCTGTGACCTGATTCGGTTGGAGAGCGGTCAGACGACGTTGCGGAAATTGTAGCGCGCTGAGGCGGGGTGGTGGGCTTTGACCGCTGCGGCTGGCTGAACAGGAGACGCGAGATGATCAGCGACAAAATGACAGCGCCGCTGAATGTCATTGGGTAAACGCTTGCACGGTAGATCTCGCCAACGAAACCCGGCAAGAAAAGGACCGCAAAATACAGAGTGATAGTCCCGAGTTGTCGGCGGCATCCGTTGAAGAATTTATGACAAATCAGCCACAGTGAAATCAGCGCGAAAATGTTAGCAAGATTCGTTGAGACAATCTTTTGCCGACTATCCGATGCCGTGAAAGCATCCACTTCCAGCACCACTGTAAAGAGCAGCGTCACAATGCCAACCTTAGGTTTCCACCCATGTAAAAAACCTCGCATAATCACGTTCCAGTACCTGATGGGCCCACGTCGATCTCAGTGCGCGGGTGGGAAATCGCGTTTACGGCCAGGGTACTTGACAGCCTGCTGTAAAATGCGCGTCGTAACTGGATCATCGGCTTCAGTTTCATATTGCGAGGACATTGTCACCAATCGGTGCAGAATGCTAGAAAGAAAGGCTAGTTATACGGCGTATCGCTTATGATCGCTGCAGAGAGTGACTCGCGACGAAGGGAATACCCCCGAATCGACGTTCCCGATGAAGCCCCCCGACGAAGACTGACGCTCAGAGTGCTCTGCGCCCTGCACCAGTACCAGCATGAGCCAATCCTCAGTTATCGAACCAGAAAATAATTCGATCCACGTTCAGGGTTTTGAGTTTGTCCAAGTCGTCGAAGAACACTTGACCCAGAAATTCCCGGTACGAGGGAGTTTCACTGAGCTCTGGACTCCATTCGAACCTGGTGACGGATCCTGGAGCATTTCGCCGATCCTCAACTCTCGCGTCATAGGAGAACCCCAGCAAGTCGCTCACTTCGATCCATGAGGCTGAATGAGCGACGTCTGACATCCTCTCAAATTCGTCTACCACTTCGCTGCAAGCGTCCCCTGGTAATCCCCTTTGTTCGCAGATGGGCCTGATGTTGGAGAGATTGGGGACGTCCGCGAGAAATCCAAATACTCCGTAAGAGCAGTCTCGGAAGGGCTCGAAGCCTCTAACCACTTCCCATCCGTTCGGCGTCCGTCGTTCCGCGTAGCTCGAAATGTCACAACTCATGAGACCCTTCACCTCATTCCGGAATCGATCGCGTCGCCCTCATTGAAAATTATCCGTACGTTCAATCGTCGTTCGTGAAAAAGTCAACCGAGAATGGTAGTGGCAAGTTTCAAAACTATTTGTCTTGTATTACAAAAGTCGAACATCGTTAAATAGACATTCAATTTGCTGAAACGCTTCCAGGAATCCATGCGAGAAAATCCAAGTCTCACCCAAATCGCTCGTTCGACACCACTTGTACGAACTCGGCCCCTGATCCTGCCAGGTAGGAGTCGGAGTGCAGTCGACAACGCGGCGGCAGGAACTCGTACTTACTTCCGGAAGTCGAAGTGGTGAATGCGGACGCCTGCATCGCTGTCTCCGAGAGCCGTTCGAACATTGGCTTCAGGAGACGAACTCTCGGATGAACTGCATGAGCCCGGGGTCTGGCTGATAGTTGATTGCATCGCGGGGATCGTGTTTTCTGGCGAAAGTCGAGGTCAGGGTCTGGTCCAGAACTTTGGGCAGGTCCTCGTCTGTCTCGGCAACGATGATTTGTTGCGAGCGTCGAAAGTGGCGCACGGTGGCGAGTTGATGATCGTTTCGTTGCTCGCCCAGGTTGGCTCGCTTGGGCATGATGATGATTGGCTTAAGAAGTTCGAGTGCCGTGATGATCGTCCCCATCCCTGCGTGGGACACGATCAATCGCGATTCCTGAAAGATTTCTCGATACCTACCGGGTGTGAGAAATCGAACAGCCTCACAGTTCGCAGGCGCGTAGCTACCGGTCCCAATCTGGGCAAAGACCTTTTCCTTCGGCGAAGTCTCGGCAATCCACTGGTCCACCCCCTTGATCAGACGGTCAAACGGATCCAGACTGCCAACAGTCACAAAGATCATATCACGGCACCTTTGTAGTCAGCGCCGTCCGGTGATGCGAGATGACTCCACTGCGTCAGAGTGACATCCGCATGTTTCGACGCGAGTTGCCCAGAGAGCGAGAGTTCTTCCGCGTTGGCAATGCTGTCGATCCAGAGCGTCTTCGCACCGAGGAGCTTGCCCAGGCGAATCGCAACGTAGCCGGGGGCAGCCCCCGTCGTGATGATCGCGTAGGGCCGGTGCCGCAGCAGAATCCAAAGGATCTGTGCGCTCAAACAGAGCAGCCGCAGTTTCTGGTTTCGAGTCGCCTCACAGACAACGACGAATTTTTCCCCTGCGACCATGCTGTGATAGGAAGGGTCCGTGGTGACAAACGTCACATCAGATTCAGAGAGCGCCGGGCGCAGACGTAAAAGCTGAATCCAGTGTCCACCTCGAGAGGCCACTGCGAGGACTTTTCTTCGTTTCCCATTAGATGGTAGTGAGGAGGGGAGCCCCTCCGTCCGATGCGACTGTGCGACGTCCGGGCGATTCGCACTTTGCTCATATTCACTCACACGCAGTCCTCTCGCCCACCTGATCAGAAAAGTGGTCACTGGCTTCCCGATTTGTGATGCGTTTGTACCGAGTTCCACCTGAGCGGGGAGATGGTGCGGTGCAGACTGAAAAGCGAACCGAAAACATTTTTTGAGTTTTACTCCCTGCACCTCTGGTCCCCGCAACGAGACTTAGGCCAGTATTGGGTTTGATTTCAATCCGGCTGAAGCATTCGTCATCTGCAAAGTTTTACATTGCCGATCGATTCACGTGCCGATGGCGATGTGACGACCTAAGTGCCGGCTGCTGAAGGCAGCGCCTTGTTGCCAATAGAAACTCTCGGCACGATCTTCGCAACACTGCTGCGGACTCGCCAGCGAAATCTCCGCACGCCCATTCGGGGAACCGTACCGGATATTGTTTCAGCCCTCTTCGCACCTGTGGCGTCATCGACACGTACCGTCGCGTTACGTCCGACGTCCGCCACTTTTCCTCAGGACTCCTTGTCAGACAAGAGAGTTCGTAACGGCCGCTCCCACGGTCATGCTGAGGACCGCGGCGTCATCCGTCACAAATCTGAAATCCGCGCGAGGATGTCTGCACATTGCTCGA
This sequence comes from Schlesneria sphaerica, assembly GCF_044336245.1. Taxonomy (NCBI): domain Bacteria; kingdom Pseudomonadati; phylum Planctomycetota; class Planctomycetia; order Planctomycetales; family Planctomycetaceae; genus Schlesneria; species Schlesneria sphaerica. The sequence goes on from NZ_CP172346.1 coordinate 256,710, forward strand.
CGGCGGGGTCCTGAGTTGCACTTGTGAAACGGGACCAATCAATCGGATTTCGTTGTCGGAAGAATCAAAACCGATCAAGGCGACCGGGACTACTCACTTCGCTTGGAGTAGCGGCCAAGTGGCACGGGACTGTGACGGAACGTCTGGATTCTGATCAGGGGCTTGAAGGCATCTGTATCTGTCAGGATTTTCCATGTCAGGAAGTTCGTCAGCATTCTGCTTTCTGAGGCCTTTGGCATTCCTTGGAATATTGAAGCGGTGATTCGCGTTCTCTGGTGCAAGTTCAACTTGCGACGAATGCTGGTGTGATTGCGAATGGTGGACTGTCAGTGCCCAGCGGCACGCGGCATGAGTCCTTTCGAAGTCCGGTGTCAGGCAATTCGGAATGGTTGTGAGTCGCTCACGTAGGTTAAGGAATTGTTATCTAATGCAGCTTTAGCCGTGCTGTTGACAGGTCGCTAATCCTGCGCAGCGAAGCTGTCTTGTGCGTGGTCACCATTCCCATGCGTTATTAAACGTATTCGATCACACGGCGGGTGGATTCCCTGATTCGGAATGGCAGAAATATTACAACATAAGTAGATTTCCTGAGCGTGCTAACACCCTCGGTCTCACGTGCGACACCAGGTAAGTAGTCTGCTTTCACCTCTCTCGACAACTGTGTTGTCATTCTCAGTTCCCTCCCCGTCAACTATGTCTAAAGGGCTCATTCGAATGGAAGTGAATCTTTTCGGAAGGATCTCCGCTGCCTTGAGAATCGCTGCAATGATGTGCGTCTCATGCGCCTCCGCGCAAGCGGCTCTCATCTCGGGGCCGGTACCGGACAGTAAGACAGTCGTCTGGGCTGACCTGCGATGGGCCTATGCCTCGCCGGTCGCGGTGACAGACTATCATAACGTTAACATCCTGCTGGAGCCGTCCGACAATGGAAATGTGGGCTGGCGATATGCGACCGCCGAAGAGTGGGCGAATCGACCTGATATCTCTCTTTTTCTCGCACTACCCGGAGGCGGAAATGACGCAGTGCGGTATTGGAACACAGGCTATACGCACATTGATACGGTTGATTACACGGCTGGCAATGTCACGTCCTACCATTACGGAGATCCCGGTTTTCTAGGATTCGACATCGCGTCTGCAGATACCATTTACGTGAAGGATCTCAGTTCTCCTCCTGTTCCTGATACGGTTCCCGAACCCGGTACCTTTGCGCTTCTCGGCCTGGGGGGATTGGGGCTGGGCGTACGAGCCATCCGACAGCGTTGGTGCAGAGGACGATAAACTCGTAGCCTCGACCAGTTCGTCGGGTCGCACTTCGCGGATGGATAACGCCCTTCCGTCTGGACGCCCGCGTGTGTCTGGACTGAGGGGCGTTTGCTGATTCATGCTCGGGCTACGCAATCGGCAAGCGACCGCACAATGACGAAGGGCAACTTGGAAGAGAGTTGTGTCGGTACGGCTGGCGATGCTGAAGCAACCTGATGCTGCGGATGCCTGACCGTAGATGCAATGACTCAACTGTCGGAGCCGGTGTCACTCTGGAACCAGGCATTCTCGCGCGGAAATACAGACCCCTTCGCAGAGCCAGATGATTGCTTGAGTCCTCACCGAGAGAGTCAGTCGCCTCGAGCGAGTGCGAGCGCACCGTGAACAACGACGCTCTCCCCGAGTTCCGCTGGGAGAATGCGGTACGCCTCTCGCAGTGGCGGGAAGACATACTGCTGGACCGCAGTGCGAAGTGGTTCGAAAAAGATTTCTTCGCCGACGAGTGATACGCCTCCGCCGACCACCACAACTTCCGCAGAAACGAGCGTCAGAAGTTGTGCAATTCCCCAGCCCAGGACTTTTGTCGCCGCGGCATATTGATCCCGGGCCAGCTGATTGCCTGCGATTGCGGCTTCACCAATCGCTTTGGTTGTCAGTTTCTGGAAGTCGCCGCCGCAGCGTTCACGGAAGTCGTGGATGTCTCGTGTGGCTTCGCCTGCCTGGAGGATGGATTCGAGTCGCTTGACGGTCGCGATAGCGATTCCCGGGCCAGCGGCGAACGATTCAACGGTCTGATAAGGGGAAGTCGCGTCCAGGCCGGGTCGCAGATGGCCAATTTCAGCAGCCGCAGGACGGTATGTTCCGTAGATCTTCCGATCGAGAACGAGTCCGCCACCGATACCAGTCCCGACAGTGACATAAAAGACACTGCGGGCTCCACGGCCTGCCCCGAAGTTGGCTTCTGCAAGTGCGGCCACATCGCAATCGTTGCCGAGAATGGTCGGAACCCCCAGTTCCTGCTCGGTCCATGCACTCAGCGGAAAGTTGTCCCAGCCTGGAACCTGGTGACTGGTCTGGACGATTCCCTTTGATCCAAAAATGGGACCTCCAAAGCCGTAGGCCGCACGTTCGATCTTGTGTTCGGCGACCAGCTTTCGACCGACTGTTCGAATCTGGTCTCTGATCCCCTGCCCCCCTTTGGAGATATCGACATCGAGTCGCTCGAAGGCAACGAAGTCAGATCCGTCCCCCTGTCCAACACCCAGTTGCAGTTTCGTGCCGCCGATTTCGATACCGAGAAACATGCGAGATTCGTCCTTGACCACGTCAGTATGAACTGACGTCAGCGTGTAGAAGTGTCGTTATCTCAAGTTTGCCAGACCATCGACCACAGGCTGGCGGAATCATCAGCGAATCATGCACTGACGGATTGAATCCTGCCAGTAACGGAAGTCGATTGAAGACATGTCAGCGGGATGTGAAAACCAAAACTGGCAGCTGCTTGGTGCACCTGCCAGTCTGGAGTTATTCTCAATCGCGACAACGCAAGAGCCGGTAGACATTTCTGTCAGCAAGAGCCAAATCGCCCGAATTGCAATTTGGGCCTTGCCCGCCGGCATTCAGAGCGGATTACTGTTTGGCGACTGTCACAGGCACGGGATTGACCGACGTTTTGACTGACGGCTTTACCGACTTCGCGACGGAAGTGGCACCCTGCTTTGTCCGGATCTGCAGTCGGACCTTGGGGGTCACGGCCTTAGCAGTGATGCGAGTTTCCATGTTCAGTGCCTGGGGTTCTGTTTCTTTGACCTGAGTTGTTCCGTCCGCTTCAGTCGCAGGCTTTTCGTTCGTGGGGGGAACATCCAGGCTTGGCTTGAATCGTTCTTCGGGTTCCTGATCGTCTGCGGGAGCGGGTGATCGCTTTACTGGAGGAGGATACTTGCTGGGATCCGAGTCCGAGTCCGAACCGAACGTCGACTGCTTCCGCCGCGCTTTCACTTCTTCTTCCTCGCGAGCATCCCGGTTTGAGTTCGGGGTGTTCGGTGAATAGTCCTGATGCTGACGTCGGAAATAGCGCTCATCGTAACGCTGTCGCTGGTCGAGTTCGTCGAGTCGTCGCTCGAGTTCGTAGATTTTGGAACGATCGTCACGGCCGGAATTGTTGGGATCTGGTTCGGGAACCGGACCCGTCGTGCTGGTGGAACCGTATCCGGCAGTGGTCGATCCCGATCCAACGTTGCAGTTTGAGCAACCCACTCCACAGTTGCCACTGGAACAATTGCCACCGGAGCAGGAGCTACAGCCTGTGCTTCCATAGTACGAAGGCCCGTACCCATAGGCGGCCCCATACGTTGACGATGGAACATAACTTGTGGACTGGTTGCAGGCACAGCCTGAATCCAGTGAGCGATAGCCTGCTGTGGTCACGCCCGAGTAAGAATAGGCCGGCGCATACGACGTGTACATCGGTTCGGCAACAGACCCGTAACTTCCATCGATGGGGGCGTAAGCCACCGTCATGGGAGTGTAAGAGGCCTGGTAGGCAGAATAGGGAGCGTAACCGACGGCCGCGGGAGCATAGGTGCTATTTGCGCGGATACTGCCCACAGGGCCAAAAATGGCATCATACATCCAGGGGATGACCCCTGCCTGACTCTCGACGGGAGATGCCAGGGAAAACCCCACAACTGACGCGAACACGATTGCAAGCTTCGCTGCGCGTGCCATGATGACTTACACCTTCACTCTGAACGACTCAGTCAGACAGTCGTCTGCGCCGCATTCTCCCTGACGCCGACTGTCATTCAGGCGACTCCGTCGCACTTCTGAAAAACTCCGTAGACTTACCGAATTCGTTTTAACCCGGTCTGAGAGGCGATGTCAACGAGCGACATTCGGTTATCACGAGAATTACGACTCTTTCCTTTGCAAAATGCGATTTAGGGGAAATACGGCTTCAGTTTCGGGGGCGGATAGCCGACGCGAGGTCTTTTCTGACGGTGAACTGACTGCAGTGCACAAAAAAACTCAGCCCGATCGAAAGGTGATCGAGCTGAGTCGTTCAACGAGCAGCAACGCCGGGCGGAAGATCAGGTCGTCTGAGCTTCTGCCAGTTCGGTTGCTGGTGCATGTTCCTGTGTCGATGCTTCGAAGTCGAGTTGCTTCTGATCGCCGACTTCCTTCACCTTCACGGTGATGGTGTTGAAGCCTTCAAACGATCCCTGCAACAGGTTTTCCGAAAGCGGATCCTCGATATAGGTCTCGACTGCCCGGCGGAGCGGACGAGCACCATATTCAGTCGCATTTCCCTTGGAGATAATGAACTGCTTTGCTTCTTCGGTCAGAACCAGGGTCAGACCCTTTTCTGCAAGGCGTTCACGGACCTTGGCAAGTTCGATCACGACGATCTGCTTCAGGTTTTCTTCGGTCAGCGACCGGAAGACAACGACTTCGTCCAGACGACCAAGAAACTCTGGCTTGAACTCGCGTTCGAGTTCGTGCATGAGGCGTTCCTTCATGCGATCGTAGCTTGTGTCGGTATCTTTCGGAGCAAATCCAAACTCGTTATTAACGGCGAGTGCCCCGGCATTCGTCGTCATAATGAGAATGGTGTTCTTGAAGTCGACCTTCCGACCAAAGCTGTCGGTCAGGTGACCTTCTTCCATGATCTGCAGCAGCATGTTGAAGACGTCAGGGTGAGCCTTCTCGATTTCGTCCAGCAGCACGACCGCGTACGGACGGCGTCGGATTTTTTCGGTCAACTGTCCGCCGTCTTCGAAACCGACGTATCCCGGAGGAGCACCGATCAGACGGCTGACGTTGTGCTTCTCCATGTATTCGCTCATGTCGATCTGGATCAAGGCGTCCTGATCACCGAACATGAATTCTGCGAGCGTCTTGGCGGTCAACGTTTTCCCGACCCCGGTTGGACCGGCGAACAGGAACACACCTGTGGGACGACGCGGATCTTTCAAGCCGCTGCGGCTGCGTCGGACGCACTTCGCAACCTGCTTGATGGCTTCGTTCTGGCTGACCACCCGGCGATGCAGTTCTTCTTCCATCCGCAGCAGACGGACGGCGTCTTCGCTCGACAGACGTGTCAGCGGGATTCCGGTCATCTTCGCGACGACTTCCGCGATCACTTCGGCGTCGACGACACCTTCCTTCTCTTTGGACTTTTCTCGCCAGTCTTTGTTGATCGTTTCTTTCTTCTTCTTCAGCTTATCAGCCTGGTCACGCAGAGCCGCTGCCTTTTCGAAGTCCTGATTGGCAACGGCTTCTTCTTTCGCTGCGTTCAGGCGTTCGACTTCGCCTTCAAGTTCTTTCAGATCGGGCGGACGAACCATCGATTTCAGGCGGATGCGAGCACCCGATTCGTCGATAACATCGATCGCCTTGTCTGGCAGGCACCGTGCGGTGATATACCGGGTCGACAGTTCGACGGCTTTGGCGAGTGCGTCATCGGTGATCTGTACGCGATGGTGCTGCTCATAACGATCTCGCAATCCCTTGAGGATCTCGATCGTCTGCGAAGGAGATGGGGGCTCGACAACGACGGTCTGGAACCGGCGTTCTAACGCACCGTCTTTTTCAATGTACTTGCGGAACTCGTCGAGTGTGGTGGCACCGATACACTGGATTTCGCCACGGCTGAGAGCGGGCTTCAGGACGTTGGAAGCATCAATCGCACCTTCGGCACCCCCGGCACCGACCAGCGTGTGAAGCTCGTCGATAAACAGGATGGTGTTTTTGGCTCGCTTGACTTCGTTCATCACTGCCTTGATGCGTTCTTCGAACTGACCACGGTACTTGGTACCGGCGACCATCATCGCCAGATCCAGCACCACGATTCGTTTGTCCCGCAGCAGTTCCGGAACTTCGCCGTTCACAACCATCTGGGCAAAGCCTTCGACGATTGCGGTCTTACCGACGCCGGCTTCCCCCAGCAGGACGGGGTTGTTTTTCTGACGGCGGCAGAGAATCTGGATGACGCGTTCGATTTCGTTGGAACGACCGATGACGGGATCGAGCTTCGACTGGCGGGCCAGTTCGGTCAGATCACGGCCGAAGCTGTCGAGTGCGGGGGTCTTGCTTTTGGGGGTCTTGCCCGCAGGGCCTGCCTGGCCGGCACCAGCGCGTTCGGAAGAGCCTTCCGCGCCACCGTCGACACCGTGTCCCAGCAGGTTGAGGACTTCTTCCCGGACGTCCTCAAGCTTCAGACCGAGGTTCATCAGGACTTGTGCAGCGACACCTTCCTGTTCACGGATCAGGCCCAGCAGAAGGTGCTCGGTACCGACGTAATTGTGGTTGAGATTTCGCGCCTCTTCCATTGCATACTCGACAACCTTTTTTGCTCGAGGCGTCTGCGGAAGTTTGCCCATCGTGACCATGTCGGGCCCCGACTGGACGATCTTCTCAACTTCCAGACGAATCTTGCGCAAGTCAACTTCGAGGTTCTTCAGGACGTTCGCGGCAACGCCGGAACCTTCCTTCACCAGCCCGAGAAGAATGTGCTCGGTACCGATGTACTCGTGGTTGAAACGCTGGGCTTCCTGATTGGCGAGTTGCATAACTTTTCGGGCGCGATCAGTAAATCGCTCGTACATTCCATAGCCTCCAAGGTTATGAGGGACAGGACAACCTGCCATAACTCGATGTGAAACGCTTGAACCAATACGACCTGATTTGTCGAGGACAATCCCTCACACTCAAACATCGACCCAACGTCGCCATGCTTTCGCTAGATTGATTCCGCAAACCGTAGATGTGCGCTTCGCCGTAACTGCCGTCTCCGATAACGCTCCAGAACATTCCAGGTCACCGCGAATTCTAGTAGCGTGTCTTCACATGGGCAAGGAGAACCGCTTGTGTCGAGTCCCCCATTCCGATGTCTCCATTCGTCAAACCGAACTGATTACGCTTCTTGCCGGGCGGAATCAGGGGCAGAGCAATCGTCGGTGATGGCCGTTCCCTCGCCGTACGACAGAAAGACAGAAAAGACAGTCCCCTCCGACGACGTCTGCGTCAGCTCAATCCGCCCCCCGTTCTGCTCGACGATATTCTTGCTGACGAACAGCCCCAGGCCGGTACCCGTCACTTTCGTGGTAAAATAGGGCGAAAACATTCGTCCGCGTAAACTTTCCGGAACGCCGTGACCGTCGTCGCAGAAATCAAGCTTCAGCCAAGAGTCCTGTCTCGACGTCACGATCAGGATCGTTCCTCCTTCTTCGGTGGCGTCCATGGCATTCAGGATCAGATTGAGAAAAACCTGTACCAGCTGGTCTCGCACGACCATGATCAGCGGAACGCCCTGGGCGTAGCGCGTGATGATTTGCTTCCCTTTTTTTCGCTTGTAGTACTTGGCGATATTAAGTGCCGCATCAATCATTGCGTGGACGTCACACCGGGTCTGCTCGTTCACTGCAGGACGACTGAAGTCGACCAGTTCCCTCAGGGTGCGCTGGATCCGGCGCAGTTGATCATCAACCAGCGACAGCTTTTCGCGAGTTTCTCCTCCGATATTCCGGCGGTTCAGCAGCTGCACCAGGGAACTGATCGCCGCCAGCGGGTTGCCGACTTCGTGAGCAATTCCTGCTGCTAAAAGTCCGAATGCTGCCTGCTTTTCCTGTTGGACAAGCATGGCCTGGGACTCCTGCAGTTGACGAGTGCGCTCACTGATGCGGTGTTCGAGCATGGACTGGTTCTGCTGGAGCTTTGCATTCAGTTCCCGCAGGCGGGTGCTCGCCCACTTCAGCAGACCGGATAAAGAGACACTCGCCCAGGTGACCCAGCCAATAAAGATCGGCATCAGGATCAGGGCCGAAATCTCGTCGCTGGTGGTAATCCGACGTGTCAGCGCGAGAGTCATATAGCTGGCTGAATGGAGTCCAAAGGTGATCCAGGTGACCAGTGGGGCGTAACGAATGGCACAGACTAAAAGTGACAGGAAGTAATAGAAACGGAAGGCGCTCAGCAACCCCTCGTCAAAGTGGCAGAGCAGGCCAATAAAGAGGGCTTCCATAAAGGAGATGAACACGGGCCACTTGCTGAGAAACACCCGTCCGCGCATGGACCAGATGGTGTCGAACAGAGCGTAGATCGCTCCGAGCAGCAGAATGGCATTGAGGATGCCCCGATTGTGGCCTTGTCCGATGAAATTGACGAGAACGTAACCGATGCAGATGCCAAACCAGCGGATTCGGACCGTGATCGCCTGAGTGGCAAGTCCCCAGTCGAAGTCGTCGAACTCATTTTCCGCTGGCGTCATGACTTTTTCGATGTCACTGGTCCTGCCATTAGACCGTCGCGGCGCCAGTGACTGGTTTGAGGACCAGCATGGCTAGCGGAGGGAGTGTGAGCGAGAGATACTGGGTTTCGCCATGGCACGAGCCGGGTTGAGAGTAGACTCCTCCGACATTCCCCACATTGGAGCCGCCGTAGAGACTCGAGTCAGTATTCATACGCTCGATATAGTAACCGGCGACTGGAACGCCGATCCGGTAGTTGTATCGAGGGACGGGAGTGAAATTGACGACCACAATCACACGGTCGTTCGCGGCACGTCCCTGGCGGATGTAGGCGTAGACGCTGTTTTGGGCGTCGTCGCAGGAAATCCAGCGAAACCCTTCGCCGGACATATCGAGCTGATGCAGCGCCGGCTCGTTCCGGTAGAGCGTATTCAGGTCTTTGACGAGTCGATGGATTCCGGCATGCATCGGATGATCGAGCAACGGCCAGTCGAGCTGCGTGTTATGGTTCCACTCCAGCCATTGGCCAATCTCTCCTCCCATGAAGAGCAGCTTCTTGCCGGGCTGGGTATACTGATATCCGAAGAGGGTTCGCAAATTGGCGAACTTCTGCCAATGATCCCCCGGCATTTGGGACAAGAGAGAGCACTTCCCATGCACGACCTCGTCATGGGACAACGGCAGCATGAAATTTTCTGTGAAGGCATAAACCATTCGGAACGAAAGTTCGTTCTGATGATGCTTGCGGTGGACGGGTTCACGGCGCAAGTAGCGCAGCGTGTCGTTCATCCAGCCCATGTCCCATTTCATGCCGAAACCGAGACCGCCGGTGTAGACCGGACGAGAAACTCCGCCCCAGGATGTCGATTCTTCCGCAATCGTCAGGATGCCCGGGAATTCACGGTACAGTTCGGAATTCATTTCTTTGAGGAAATCGATGGCTTCGAGGTTCTCGCGTCCCCCGAACATGTTCGGCACCCACTCCCCGGGCTTACGGGAGTAGTCGAGATAGAGCATCGAGGCTACGGCGTCCACGCGTAGTCCGTCGACATGGAACGTGTCAATCCAGTAACGGGCGCTCGAGAGCAGGAATTCGCGCACTTCCGTGCGACCGTAGTTGAAAATCAGTGTTCCCCAGTCGGGGTGAAACCCTTTCCGCGGGTCTTCGTGTTCGTAGCACGCCGTTCCGTCGAAGCTGCCCAGCGAGTGTCCGTCGGTGGGAAAGTGAGCGGGAACCCAGTCAATGATCACGCCAATTCCGGCTGCGTGACAGATTTCGACAAACTCCATGAAGTCATGCGGCGTTCCGAAGCGACTGGTCGGAGCGAAGTAGCCAGTCGCCTGGTACCCCCATGAACCGTCGAAGGGAAATTCATTCACCGGCATGAGTTCGATGTGGGTGTAGCCGAGGTCCTGCACATAGGCCACCAGCATCCGAGCCAGTTCCACGTAGTTGAAGAACTGACGACCATCGGTCGGCCGCTTCCAGGAACCGAGGTGGACTTCATAGACGGAGACAGGCTTTTCGTACCAGTTGGAGGCCTCTCGCTGGCTCATCCATTCGTGATCGCGCCATTTGTGGCCATCGAGGTTGTAAACCAGCGACGCACTTTTCGGGGGGACTTCGGTCGCGAAGGCGTACGGGTCCGATTTTTGAAGCAATTGCCCGTGCTTCGACCGAATGCCAAATTTGTAAGGGTCCCCGTGTTTCATTCCGGGGACAAAACCCCACCAGACACCGTTGTCACTGGATTGAAGCCAGTTGCGTCCGTGCATCCACGCATTCTGATCACACAGGACGGAGACTTCGGTGGCATTCGGAGCCCAGACGTTAAATTTCACGCCGGGCTCACCATTCTCAATTGCCAGGTGTGCACCAAGATGACGGTATTGGGTGGAATTCATCCGGGCAGAACCTGTGTTTAAATGGGCAATGGACGGGACAGGTGGCTAGATCAATATGGTGCATAACCCCATTGCGCTGAGGCACGCTAATCCTAGCACTTCCGGGGATTGCGGACAATCAATGCAGCATACGGATTCGCAGTCGAACCACTGAATGACCCGGAACCGCGCGTGGACAACTCTTCCCCGCTTGATGAGCCAGTCAACGTGGTGCGCCGGTGAACCAGTCAACGTGGTGCGCCGGTGAAGAAGTGCAAACAGGGCGAGGAAGGGTGGAGTGTTGTCCGTTCCTCTCTGCTCGACCGACGTGGGATTAATCAGGTCCAGAATGAAGATCGCTCAAGAAACGCGATCTCGCAGTAAATCCCAGACGGTTTCGCCCGCAGGAACGATGCGGTAGGGACGCTGGAATGCGTCATGAATGTCACCTGTCGGATCCACCCCAAGTGCGGTGTAGATGGTCGAAATGATGTCCCCGGGAACAAGCGGCTGACTCGCGGGAAACGCTCCTGTTGCATCGCTTGAACCGTAAATCAGTCCCGGTTTGAAACCGCCCCCGACCATCATCACGCTATAGCAGAAGTTCCAGTGATCACGTCCGCCATTGTTGGCGTTGATTCGAGGCGTTCTCCCGAAATCGCCAATCACCGCGACCACAGTTCGGTCCAGCATCCCCCGCTCGGACAGATCGGCAACCAGACTGGCGCAGGCCGCGTCGAACTGCGGGAGCAGGGTGTTTTTCAGGCTGACAAAATTGCTTCCGTGAGTGTCCCAGGTGGCATTGGCGTCAGGAGCCCACGAAATCGTGACGATCCGGGTCCCCGCCTCCACAAGCCGGCGAGCCAGCAAAGCGCTTTGACCGTAAATGTTTCGGCCGTACGACTCACGCATCGCATTGGATTCTTCGGTGAGCCGGAACGCTCGCTGAGTCGTTTCCGAGGTGAGCAGGTCCAATGCCCGAGACTGCATCCGGGTCATCTCGCCAGTCGTCGCAGAGGTCGCTTTCGCCGCGCTTTCTGCGGATTCGAAGAGCTTGCGTCGCGCGTCGAGACGGTCGAATGAAACTTCCTGTTGAAGAGTCAGTTCCGGGACGCGAAAGTCGGGCGCGTTCGGATCTTTCAGAACGAAAAGCGGATCATACGAGTTACCGAGGATTCCTCCGAAGAATCCGGGCTGAGGCGGCCCACCTGCCCCTTCCTTGGTAATGTAAGGAAGGCAGACATGCGGTACGACATTCGCCTCGGTCGGACGGACGCGGGCCATGATGGAGCCGAGTGACGGATGATCGGTCGCTTTCGCCCCACCCCCCTGCTCTCCCCGATCATGTCCGGTCAGTGAAGCGTAGACAGCGGCTGCGTGTGAATTGTTGACGGTGTGATTCATCGACCGCACCACGGTGGCCAGATGAGCCTGCCGCGACAGACGAGGAAGATGCTCGCACATCTGATAACCGGGTAACGATGTCGAGATCGGCTTGAACTCTCCCCGGATTCCATCCGGAGCGTTGGGTTTCAGATCCCACATGTCCAGATGACTCGGGCCCCCGTTCAGAAAGAGCAGGATGCAGTTGTCCGCCAGGGTTGATCGGCGTGAATTCGCTTTCGCCGCGTCCGACGCAAGCAGGTGTGGAAGGGAAAGTCCCATGCCTGCCAATCCCAGGCTGCCTATTTTCAGGAGCTTCCGTCGCGAGACCGGAATTTGATGGATCCAATCGAGGGGAGTTGACATTCCGGAAGGCGCACGCGTCATGGATTCGGTTCCCTGAGCAAGTGGTACTCAAATCGAAACACCAAGGTAACCACTTATGCGTCAAGAGGGCAATCCACATCTCCCTCGCTCTGGAACTTTTTCAATCAGGACGTGACGAGGATTAATTACCGCTTGCGGCGCCGTGTTATCTCGATCGCCTCTGGGAACAAAAAAAATCCCCAGAGATGCAAATGTGAAGCGGGCGAAACCTCAATCGTCTGACGCGTTGTCGAGAAGTCTACGATCCATTCAGGCAGCGGACGTCGGATCAGCAGGCGCCGTCGCGCCAAGTTCTTTCCCAACGTGGGAAAGCGACTTCAGACGCGACACCATCACGGCACCAAAGGCCATCAACGCCGCTGCAAACCAGTACGGAAGCGACAAATTTCGTTCCTGCAGCACCATTCCAACCACGGGGCCAGCGATACGAGCGAGCGATGAAATACTCTGCCCGACCCCCAGAACTTCGCCCTGTACGTCATCACCCGTATTCAGGCTGAGCATCGACTGCAGGGAAGGAGTGGTTGCAGAGAAACCAATGACCACGATCGGAAGGACGACAAGCAAAATTGTCAGGGAACTTGCTGTGGCGGCTTGCCCAACCAGCAGAAGTCCGATCGTCATCAAAATCACGCCGCCAACGGCCATGCGATATTCGCCCAATTTGGGAATCAGTCGACGAACCAGAAGCCCTTGTGCGAGGGTAAGAATCAGACCGATATAAGCAAAAATGTAGAAGTTGCCTCGATCGGACACTGCCAGTTTCTTCGTCAGCATGGCGAGTGTTGTTTCAAACTGACCGAAAGCAAACGTCGTTAGAAAGACGGCAAAGATAATCGGGCCCAGAACTCGATTTGTGAGGACCCGGTAGACGGAACCCATCGACTGCCAGCCGTGCCGCGATGAGGGTGATCGCTCGCCCCCTTTGAGAGATTCCGGCAGCAGAAAAACGCCCAGCAGAAACGCAATCCCGGAAAGGACCGCTGCGACATAACCTGGAGCGGCACTTGGTGCGGCGGTGATATTGTCGGGGACAAACCAGGCCCCCAGCAATGGTCCAAAGGTGAAGCCGATTCCGAACGCTGCTCCAATGATCGCCATCCCCTTGCCACGTGTCGACTGGTCTGTGCAATCGGCAATGTAGGCCTGGGCTGTGGGAATGGTGGCGCCCGCGATGCCTGCCCCCATGCGCGTGACGAACAGCCAGACGACGGGGCTCAACCCCCATACCGGTCCACTGTTGCCCCACTGCGTGACAAGAGCGAACAGAATGTAAAACAGGGTCGATCCGGCCAGTCCCACCAGGAGCACCGGACGGCGTCCCACACGATCTGAGAGCGATCCCCATAACGGAGCAAACAAAAACTGCATCGCAGAAAAGGATGCCATGAGGCCCCCAAGGATCATCCCCCTCCAGAACTTGCTCACCTCACTCCCTCGGGTGAGTTCTGGGACCGCATGTTCGACCGCTTCAACCGGGCCATCTGCGGTGCCAGGAACTGTTTCCGGGACGTCGACTGCGACAGCTTCGGCTGGTGCCGCGAAGTGCGTTTCCGTGGGGAGAAAATGTTCTGCATAGCGTGGCAGAAGAGGCAGGACGATTCCGAAACCAAGCAAATCGACGACGACCGTCACAAAGATGATGAAGAGCGGTTTGCGTGACACAGATTTCCTCAGGATTGTCGATTCTCAATTCGCATGCCTGCCCTGTCCTGATGACGAAAAGAGGCCAGGGCGAGGCCAAAATTAGGTATCCATCCGCTCGGACTCATGCAGACGCAGTCCTCCGGCCAGGCAGCGCGGGGTAGTTTTACTCGACCGATGGCAGAGCTCGTTCTCTTATCTGATTCCCCGCAGCGCCAAGAGCGTACTTCATTCGACCGGCCGACGCTCGTCCTCTGAGTCCAAGTTTGTCGAGAATGTAGAACCTCGTCCTTCGGGTTACCAGCCCCCGAAATCGAGATGGGTGATTCCGTATGTGGGGGAAGTGATCGAATGAATGATCTGGCCTAAATCTGTTCAGTGTGATGTCCCCCTTCGGTGCCCCAAAGGCCAGAGACCGTTCACACCGCCATTCGTAAACGGGTGCTACGCTGCGATCGGGGGCATCGAACTTGGACGGCTCAACGGCAGCGGCAGGTTCATGCATTAAAGGTTGCATTACGGGACGCAGTCAGTGTGCTCCGTCTGAACGGTGGAATTCATGGAACTATTCTCCTAATCTTTCGCCTTTTGCAGATGCCTTCCGGGTTCATGGAACGGATTTCTCATTGAACGAATCTTTGCAACAAGTCACGACAAACCTGAAAGTTGTCAGCTTTTGCACCCTCTTAAGTCGTATCACGGGATTGTTACGTGACCAGGCCATGGGTGTGATGTTCGGCGCCGGGCCGGTGATGGACGCATTCACGGTGGCATTCCGGTTGCCGAATCTGGCACGGGTGCTGCTTGGCGAAGGGGCGCTGACGACCGCATTTCTGCCCGTTTTTGTTTCTGAAATGCGCGAGAAGGGGATTGAGTCCGCAGTACGCGTCACATGGGCGGTCTTCATCACATTAGCCGTGTTCCTGAGCACCATGATCCTGCTCATCAATGGACTGCTGTGGTCGCTGACTTGGTACATTCCGCTCAGTCCCGAAGGAACGCTCTTGCGGAATCTCACGATGGCCCTGATGCCCTATGTGCTGCTGATCTGTCTGGCGGCTCAACTTGGCGCAGCTCTGAATGCGCTTGGCAAGTTTCTCTGGCCTGCCCTGGTTCCACTTGTCCTGAATGCCGTGTGGCTGCTGAGTCTGTGGGGAATCGTTCCGTTCTGGACGGACGAGATTACGCAGGTCTACGTCGTTGCGGTCTGTGTGCTGATCGGCGGGGTACTTCAGCTGATTTTTCCGCTGAGCGTCTTAACGCAGTGCGGCTTCGGGTTCCGCTCTGACTGGCGGCTGTCGATGGGGCAGGTGGGACGAATTGCCAGAAGCATGTTGCCGGTCGTGATTGGAGTATCGATCACACAACTCAACGCGGTCCTGGACAGTTTCGTCGCCTGGGGATTCACGCAGCCAGCGGGCTCCAACGAACTGATGCCCCTTCCCTGGGCGTTGAATTATCCTCTTCGTGAAGGGACTGCGACGGCCTTGTACCTCGGCCAGCGTCTTTATCAGTTTCCCCTCGGTGTGTTCGGGGTTGCTCTCGGGACAGTCCTGTTCCCCCTGTTAACGGCGCATGCCCAGAATGGGGACTCGGACAAGCTGAGATCAGATCTGTCGTTTGGAATCCGCCTGGTAATTGCCATCGGATTGCCCGCGAGCGCCGGCCTGATTCTGATTGGTCAGCCACTGGCGACATTCTTCTTCGAGTATGGCAAGTTTGATGCGCAGGCTGCTCAAACAACGGGACAGATGATTGCCGCTTACGGTTCCGGGGTCTGGGCGTACTGTGGCCTGCTGATCCTGCAACGTGGCTTCTATGCGATCGGGGATCGACTGACTCCGATGTACATCGGTCTCGGAGCGGTCGCGATTAATTTTGTGCTGAATCTGACACTGATCTGGCCTCTGGGCGGAATTGGGCTCGCCTTTTCCACGGCATTCGTCGCGGCGGGACAAAGCACCGTGACGGCGCTCATGCTTCAGCACAAACTGGGAACGCTCAACTGGCGTGAGATCGGCATCACCACGCTGAAAACATTGACGGCGACCCTGGTGATGGTTCTGGTCTGCCTGTTGATGCCGACCTCATTCCCGATTCGGGTGGAGTTCCTGGAGCGGCTAGTTCGGTTGGTCCTTCCCATGGGAATGGGTGGATTAGCCTTCCTCTTCACGGCACGCCTTGTGAACCTGACCGAATTACGGCTCTTGCTATCCGGGCGAAGATCGCGATCATCACAAGAAAAGGCAGCATCCATTGAGCACTGATAACCGAAACTCATCGATTTCTCTGGCAGCGATCCGAAACGCAGCCGGTTCAAGCGTGGTCGTGTTTGATGTCAGCAATCGAACACAAATTGAAGTTCGGGGGGCGGATCGCGCTCGTTTCCTGCACAGCTTCATGTCGAATGACATCAAGTCACTGAAATCGGGAACCGGTTGCGAAACATTCGTGACCAGCCTGAAAGGAAAAGTAGTCGCTCACGTCTATGTTTTCTGTCGTGAGGATTCGCACTGGCTGGACGGGGCCCCTCAGCAGCAGTCAGCCATCCTGCCGCACCTTCAGAAGTTCGTTCTGATCGACGACGTGCAACTGATTGCTCATGAGGACGATTTTGGAGAACTGTTCGTGTCAGGACCGCTGGCGACACAGTTGCTGCAGCTTCCTGAGACCATGCGGATCGGTGACTCAGAGCAGCGCGAGCTTCACGACACGGCAATCGATATTCGTCGCGTCGACCTGTTTGGAGCACCTGGTTTTCTGATGTCGATTCCCCGGAGCCAGGTGGACCGCGTCAAACAGGGCATGATATCGGTAGGTATCCCTGAAGGGACTTCAGACCAGTTCGAGTACTTGCGGATCGAAGCGGGGTACCCGCTCTTCGGACAAGACTTCACAGAGGACTACTTGGCGCAAGAAGTGGCTCGTACGAGACAGTGTGTTTCATTCAACAAGGGTTGTTATCTCGGTCAGGAGACGATTGCTCGCCTGGATGCACTGGGCCACACGAACCGTGAGATCCGACGGATTCGGTTTGAATCTCCGATTGCTCCGGCAAGTGGCTCTCCTGTTTTTGATGCTGCCGGAGAGAGCGAAGTGGGTGTGCTGACGTCCGCGGCCAGCGACAGCGAGAATCCAGATCCGGCCCAAACAAAGGGCGTGGGGATCGGCACGCTGAAACGCGCTGTCTGCCCTGCCGGCAGCGTCGTTCGAGTCAAATCGAACGGCAATCTGATCGAAGGACAAGTTCTGTAAGCGTTCACTGGTCCTGTGGCAGCCTCGGTTCGCCATCTCGTCCACCGGGGACGACGCAAATCACCGTGCTGGACTGTGCTCGGGTGACAGATGCCCGGGCTTTGCATGGAGGAGGCTTCCCTCGTTTCGGTCCGCCTTCTTCCGAGCACAATCGCGCACGGTGATTTCGTCCTGCGTCTGGATCCGTTTTTAGAATCGTCTTCGCACGTCGCTTCCGCGTTCAACGACGGGTTCTACGTTCTGTCCTGAAATTCGGTGCAGTTGATGAATCGTCCGAATGAAGATGGAATCACCCGCGAAAATCGGGGTGGCGACGATCCCTTCCGCCAGCGTGTTCTTGATGATGACGGGGTTTGCTGTCCCTGTGCGAACAAAATAAGTCTCTCCCGATTCGCTCGCACAAAAGACGAAGTCTCCAGCGATCACGGGTGAGGCAGAGAATGTTCCGGACAGTTGCCGGATCCACTCCAGTTTTCCCGTCGCCGCTTGCACACACGACAGTCGCCCGTCTTCGGCAAGCACGTAAAGCAATCCTCCGTGACATACGGGAGATGGGACCTCACCCGCCAAACGTGCGTCGCGCCACACGACATGACTTGTCGTCACATCACCGGTTCCGTCCGCCGCGATACAGATGACTTCGGCGTTGGGTTGTGCCGTGGTTGCAAACACGCGTTCAGAATCAAAGGTCACGGAGCTCAGGACGTGTGATGCGGAAATTCGACACGTCCAGAGGGGTTCACCCGTTGCCGGGTCGTAACTGATGACGGCCCCCGGCCCTCCGACGACCACTTGAGCACGACCGGCGATCGTTCCGACCACGGGTGTTCCCAGGCTTTCCCCCTTGGGGCGTCGCGTGCGCCAGATGACTTCTCCCGTCTGACGATGTATTGCAGCAATGTAGCTGTCTCGGGCCTGATCTGCAGTGACGATCACCAGCGACTTGTAGAGGGTCGGCGACGAGACGCTACCTGTTTCCGACAGGTAACGACCCGCCGGGTTCTGCCACAACACGCGTCCGGAAAAATCGACCGCAGTCACCCAAAGCTGATCACGGTAGTGAGCCACAGTGAACACGCTCTGCCCGTCGCAAACCGGCGTCGCAAGGTGGAGCAAGTTGCTGTCCCGGACGTTTTTGGGATCTTTGTCGTGGATCATTGTTTTCCACGCGACGACGCCGCTACGACGGGTAACGCACTTCAGGTACAACCTCTGGCTGTCCGGTTCGAATACCGGCAGGAACAATCGATCGCCCCAGATACTGGGTGTGGCACTGCCGAGCCCCGAGAGCCCCACTTGCCATCCCG
Source organism: Schlesneria sphaerica (assembly GCF_044336245.1). Classification (NCBI taxonomy): domain Bacteria; kingdom Pseudomonadati; phylum Planctomycetota; class Planctomycetia; order Planctomycetales; family Planctomycetaceae; genus Schlesneria; species Schlesneria sphaerica. Next base: position 275,083 of record NZ_CP172346.1, read on the forward strand.
GATGATTGCTTTCCGACCATTGCAACGGGAACTGTTTCGAAAGTGCGACATTTCGCCCTTCGACCCCACGCCACCAGGGCCAATCCTCGGCGCTGGGCCGAGGATCAACGAGGACGAAGTTAGAAGGACTGTCTGCATTGCGAACTTCGGGCGTGCCGGTGCTCTGCGAGATCAGGGTTAGTATTCCAACCGTAATCGCGATGATGACTAGACTCAGTCGCCAGTTCATCCATTTCGTCGACACGATACGTTCCAGTTACTCTCAGCTTAGTCGATCTGAAGTCACATCTCAGCCGTATATGTTTTCGACATGAGGACACTTTGAGGATCAACTTTTTACTTACTTTCCTAAAACCCGGAATGGGGGTCTTGCAGGAGGTGATCTTGGCGGGTGTGACCCGTTGCTCAGGCAACCGCACGCTGCGTCTGGGCCGCCCATAAACGCTGATAAATAGGACAATTCGCCAGAAGTTCAGCATGTCGTCCAGTGGCCACGACGCGCCCGCGGTCGACAACGACGATCCTCGTCAAGAACTCGAGCAGGGTCGGCGTCAGACAATGTGTGATCAAAAGTGTCGTCCGACCGACGACAAAATCACGCAGCGTGGCGTGAATCAACTGCTCACTCTGAGCGTCAACCGCCGACGTAGGTTCGTCCAGAATCAAGATTCGAGGATCTCGCAGGATGGCCCGTGCCAGGGCGACTCGCTGTCTCTGTCCGCCCGACAGATGTTTTCCGTGCTCTCCGACCATGGTTTTCAGTCCCAGGGGCATGGATTCTGAAAAGGAAATGACGTGAGCGCGGCGGGCTGCATCCACGACATCGGCATCCATGGCGGTCGGTCGTCCGTAACGGATGTTCTCCAGGATTGTGTCGTCAAACAACAATGTTTCCTGAGGAACCAGGGCGATCTGATCCCGGATATCGCCCAGATTTGCATCTTTCAGATTGATCCCGTCAAAGAACACGTCGCCGCTCACGGGGTCATAAAAGCGCGGCAGCAGGTTCACCAGTGTCGACTTGCCACAGCCGTTGGGTCCCACCACGGCAACTGTTTCGCCAGCGCGGATTGTCAGGTCGAGACCGTTCAGGACCAGGCCCCGTTCGCTGCGGTCGTTCGGATTGCGGGCGTATTCGAAGGAAACATTTCGAAATTCAATCGATTGCGTCAGGCGCGGCAGGAACTGCGGTTCGGCCGGGGTGGAGACGAGCGATTTCGTGTCCATCCGTTCGAACAACCGTTCGGCAATCGCGGTCGACTGCCGGATCGAATTGTAAAACTTCGAGAATTTGCGAACCGGTTCCAGGACTCCGGCAAGAAGCACGTAGAACAGCGCGAGTTCGGGAAAGGTCGGCGGAGAACTGGCGAGGGTAATCCCCCCAATTGTTGTCGTCTGACGCAGCACCAGAAATGCAGCCGGGAGGAGCACGGCCGAGGCGGCCACCATTCCGAGTAATTCGGCGAGGGGGCCGCTCATCGCATCCAGCTGCACGAGTCTCATTGCCTGTCGATAAAAGTTTTTGTTTTCACGGTGGAAGTGGCGACGGTGTTGCCCGGCGCGATCGAAGGCGATCACTGCTTTGGAGTTATTGAACGTTTCTTCCAGGCTCTTGTAGATCCGACTCATGCTGTCGACGACACGATTGGCCGCCCGCTTCAGTCTTTGTCCCAGCCAATGGAAGAGCAATCCCAGGACGGGCATGAACAGCAGAAAGACGACCGTCAGCTGCCAGTTAAAGTAGAACAGCGCAACAAGACACGACAGCGCCTTCAAGGGTTCGCGAACGATGCGTCCCCCGACTTCTGTCATCCCATTGACCAGGTGCTGCAGAGAGTACGTAAAGTCGGTCAGCCACGCCGAACTTCCCTCAAGCGAAATCGTTTGTGGATCCAGCCGCAACGCACTTCGAAACAACTGCTGACGCAGGTCGATGACGACCGACTCCGCGACGCTGCCCGCCAGCACGTCCTGGTAGTAGCCCGCCGCTCCCTTGGCGAAGGTGACAACCAGGATGCCGAAAAACAGCAGCGCAAACATGCGAAACTGGTCGGTGGGCAGGTTACGGATGATCTTGGATTCGATCCAGGTCAGCCACCAGAGCTTCGACGTGTACGCCTTCACTTCCGTACGCAGCCGCTGTTGATCTTCAATGACCTCGACGCGTTCAGACAGGCGCCGTCGTTCTCCATTTTCAGGTAGCGACAGCAGCTTCTCATCGAGTTCGAGGAGTTTGCTGTTTCGCTCTGCAATCGCCGACGTCTTGAGCTCAACTTCGTGGCGGACGTAGTTTCCGAGTGTGTGGTACTCGCCAAACATGATGGTGATCGGGAATGTCAGGAGCAGTTCGAAGCTCCACAGGAGTGCAGCTACGAGCCCGAATACGCACGAAAGTGTCAACTTTCGCCGGTACGGCCAAATAAATGAACCCAATCGACCCCATGTCTTCACGGATTCGCATCCCTGCCAGTTACAACGCGCAATCGTTGCGCCAAACTCTGTTGACCGGGTGTATTACAGAACAAAGTGACAGGTACGTCCAGACAGGAATTACCGATAAAGCTGAATCGCTTCGCGAACGTTCATTTCGGCAACTTGCTGAGAAATTTTCCCCGCCTTGAAGAGCCGTCGAACCGATTCATCAAAACTGACCATTCCGTCATCGCGGGCAGTGGTGAGGTAATTGTCGATTGATTCAAATTTGCCCGTCCGGATCGCGCTGCCGATGGGAAACGTATTCCAGAGAACCTCGAGAGCCAGGTGCTGTTTCTGTCCCGGTCGCACATCGGGTAACAGTCGTTGAGCCACGACCGAGCGGAGACAGAGGGCGAGTTGAGAGCGAATGTCGCGTTGCGCGTCATCGGTGAAGAGGTCGGCGTATCGCGTAATGGCCCCCTTTGCGTCGCGTGAGTGCAAGGTGCTGAACACGAGGTGCCCTGTTTCCGCGGCGCTCAGTGCGATTTGAGCAGTGTCATGGTCACGAATCTCTCCCACGAGAATCACGTCGGGATCTTGACGCAGTCCGTTGCGTAGTCCGTCCGCGAACGTGGGAACATCGACTCCCACTTCCCGTTGAGACACCATCGAATTGGGCATCCTGGGAAATTCAAACTCGAGCGGCTCTTCAATGCTGATGATGCGGCTGCCCCCTGCCCTGTTGATCAAATTGACGATCATGGCGAGGGTGGTCGATTTTCCGGAACCGGTAGGCCCCGTCACAATCACCATTCCGTCCCGAATTCCTGCCAGTCGTTCGGCCAGTTCTTCAGGAAAGGCTGCCCATTCGAAGTCGGGAATCGTCCCGGGGATGATTCGGAAACATCCGCCGAGATTCCCCATCGTGTAAAACAGATTCGCCCGAACCCGGGTGCCGGCGAGATCACCACCCAGTGCAACGGAAAAATCCAAGCTGCGTTCGGTCTTCAGTTTTTCCTGAAAGTGTTCCGGACAGGCCTCGATCAGCAGAATGTTAAGCCGGTCGGGTTCGAGCGGCGATTCGTTCAATTGCGTTAATCGCCCATTCAGGCGGATGCTTGGAGGAAAACCTGCCACCAGATGGAGGTCTGAGGCTTCCGCTTGCGCGGCCTGGGCCAGCCATTCGGTAAGAACCGGCGGGAAATCCGATTGCAGATCTTGCATGAGTCGATCGCCATCGTGTGTGGGTTTCATGACGGGACGCCCCTCATGGATGTGCTGCGCAGAAACCGGGAATCAAACACCAACGTAGGGCACGGCAAATCGGTCGCCGAGCCTAGCTCGGTGTAGCCGCGTCGCCATCATTCTACAAGCTTGATGGCGACGGCCGTCACGTCGTCGCGGCTGGGCTGGGACTGTCGGAACTCGTCACATGCTGACATCAGGGCATGGAGGATCTGTGAAGCCGACTCGGCCTGATGTTGACGAAGGACTTGAATGATCCTTGCCTGTCCAAATAGTTTACGATCTGGTGACGTGGATTCTGCCAGCCCATCGGTTGCGATGAGCAGCAGATCACCAGTCTGCAGCGTGACAGACTGACCACAGCCAAATACTGCGGTCTTCTGCATCCCCAGAATGGTGCCAGTACTTTTCAACGGACAGAGATCACCATTTGCGCGGAGCAGCACTGCTTCATGTCCGGCGGCGGCATAACTCAGTGTCCGGTCCCGCGTATTGAGCGACGCAAGGAACAGCGTTACGAACATGTCGTCGGGCAGGTCTTCGCTCAGGATGCGGTTGAGTTGATTGAGGCACTCATGCGGCGCGGACTCCCGTTGCGTGAGCGTTCGCAGTACCGCGCGGGTGGCAACCATCTCAACAGCGGGCCCCAGACCATGACCGCTGACGTCCCCCACAGCAATCCCGAGGCAGTCATTCCCCCAGGGAATAAAGTCGAAGTAGTCACCGCACGCCTTAGAACAGGGCTGGCAGAACGACGCAAAGTCGAATCCCGCTATTTGTGGGACCTGCTTCGGATACAGCGATACTTGAATACGCAGGGCCGTCTGCACCTCTTGCTCGATCTCGCGCTGCTTTAACCGTGCCGTCGCATCCTGAAACGCGAGTACGGCGCCCACCGTCACCCCGTTATGGCAGACCGGTGAGACTGTATACTCCACTGGGAGCAGTGTTCCATCACGGCGGCGAAAAGTTGCCCCGGAGACTTTGATGGCCGTGTTTCCATTCAGCACAGCTTTCACGGGATATGGTTCGGAGTCAGACTGGTACAGCCCATTCGGCTTCGGCGGCACCACGATCTGCGAATGACAGCGCCCTTCCAGTTCGGCGCTGGAGACTTCCAGCATTCGCTCGGCCGCGTGGTTGAGGAAGGCGATCCGCCCGGCTGAGTCGAGTCCACAGATCCCGTCCGCGACCGAATCCAGAATCAGATTCTGCTGGTATTCGAGCGAGGCGATTTCGTGTTCGGCTCGAACTTTTTCCGTGATATCAGTCGAGATTCCTCCGACGGCATAGAGGGCGCCGTCGCGGTGGCGAAGAGGGAATTTGACCGAGACGTAACGGTGTGGCCCGTCATCGTGAGGAGCGACCTCTTCACAGCGAAGAGTCATTCCAGACTCCTTCACGATCCGATCGTTTTCCTGAAATGCCTCCGCCATCTCGAGTGGGAACACATCGAAGTCCGTTTTGCCCAGGATCGATGCCCGATCGATATGAAACAGCTCTTCAAACTTGCGGTTGACCAGCAGATACCGGTAGTTGAGGTCCTTGGCGTATACAACCGTCGACGTGTTGTCCAGAAGTTCGTACGCCAGTGAAGCGAACTCGCTGTCAATGGAACCAGTCGCGTCCATCGTTCGACCTTCTTCACGCCGTCTTTATCCTGATCCATCAGAAAAGTGGCGGCACCCCTTCAGTAGGAATAGGAATACGCTGCTTTCTAACTGATTAAATTGATTGGCAGCAGGGAATTGCGCACTGAGAATAGACTAACCACCCCAGCCCGTTTCGGGTAGCCGAATCGCTGAATCGCGAACGTTCTCACTTGCGTGAGAACGTTCACGGCGGGGGCTGTGGTCAGTATTCAGAAGTTCACATGTGCTGACTGTGTCTTGTCGCACAGCAATTTCGAGCGACTTCCAGCGAACCGCCGGTTACCAATGACGGGACAGCCGCGCGAGCAGAAGTGCGACCTCGGCCTTTCGCAATGTGGGGGCTGAGCCCCCGAAATCAACGGAAGTGTCTGACAAACGTTTCTGCGCAGGGGACGGACCTGCAAATTGCCCCCGTTCGGTTGTTTTCGCATCCACGAAGCGTTACGTGTGTTCTCCTCGCACCGGTGAGGTTGGCGCCAGCTCTGGAGTGTGAGCACTCATCTCTGACGGAACAAAACAAAGGAAGAGCGAACATGAGGAATGGAATGGCATCTCGATGGGCATCAGGGGCAAGACAATTCTTGGCGATGGGACTTGCGGTCTCTGCGCTGACGACCCAGATTCGAGCAGATGTAAAGCTGCCGAACGTTTTCAGCGATCACATGGTGTTGCAGCAGGGACAGAAGAACAAGGTCTGGGGACGCGCCGATGCGGGCGAGTCCGTCACGGTTTCCATCAACGGACAAAGTCAGACTACGACGGCGGCTGCAGATGGATCATGGCAAGTGATGCTTGATCCGATTCCCGTCGGCGGTCCCTACGGGATGCTGGTGAAAGGGAAAACAGAAGTCAAAATTTCCGACATTCTGGTCGGAGAAGTCTGGGTCTGCTCCGGGCAATCCAATATGCAGTGGTCGGTGAATCTCGCCAACGATCCTGACCTGGAGCGTCTGGCGGCCAATTTTCCCAAAATTCGAATGATTAACTTTCCGCAAGTGGGAACTCAGGAAGCGCTCTGGAGCCACGACGACCGTAAGTGGTTAGTGACGACACCAGAAAATGTCGGGGGTTTCTCCGCAGTCGGTTACTTCTTCGCCCGACAGATTTACCAGACGCTGGGTGTCCCCGTTGGGATGATCAACAACGCCTGGGGTGGATCGGCGTGTGAAGCCTGGGTTAAACGCGATCTTCTCGCTGCCGACGAAAAGTACTCGGCTCTGCTTGAGAGATGGGGACAAATCGAATCCCGGCACAACGAACTTGTCGCCAAAGGGGACAGCCTTTCGGACGCAGAGAAAAAAGAGCTGACGGCGCTCAAAGGTCAGCTGGCCGGGAACCACCGTCCTGCCAACATCTACAATGGTGTGCTGAAGTCACATCTCGGCTACGGCATTAAAGGAGCGATCTGGTACCAGGGTGAATCCAACGCGAGTCGCGCGTATCAGTATCGCGATCTGTTCCCACTTATGATCCAAAGCTGGCGCGACGAGTGGGGTCAGGGCGACTTCTCTTTCTATTGGGTCCAACTCGCGGACTTCATGAATGAACAGCCACAGCCAACCGATAGCGCATGGGCAGAACTTCGCGAAGCTCAGACCATGACGATGTCTCGTCTGCCAAAGACGGGCGAAGCGGTCATTATTGATATCGGCGAAGGGAAAGACATCCATCCGAAAAACAAGGTTGACGTCGGCCGTCGACTGGCCCGGTGGGCACTTGCAAAAGACTACGGAGTGGCCGTTCCCTACCACAGTCCTCAATACAAATCGATGACTGCCAAGGACAACAAGATTGTCCTGACGTTCGACTATGTCGACAGCGGATGGCGTCCCTTCGACGTTAAGGAACTGCGTGGATTCGCGATTGCTGGTGAAGACAAGAAATTCCATTGGGCAACAGCGACAATTCTGCCAGACAACACGATTGAAGTGTCGAGCGATCAGGTCGCCGAACCCGTGGCCGTTCGTTACGGCTGGGCTGACAATCCCATCGTGAATGTCTTCAGCGGTGCCGGACTGCCTCTGACCCCCTTCCGGACCGATGACTGGCCCGGAGTGACGGCGAACAACAAATAGTTTCATTCCGCAACAGTTGACTCCGAGCGGGCAGGGTCGACGAATTCGCCGATCCTGCCAACTCTAACCCACGAAGACTGTTGCAGAAGGCGTGGCAAATCGCCATAGTTCAAGCAGATTAGGGCGGGCCTCAGCGGAGCTTGCCCGCCCATTTAATTTCTCCTAATCGACCAGCAAGTACTCATGGCAAATCCTGCACAGCGCGGTTCCACTCCTGATGATGACTCCTGGGGCAAAATTGCCTCAGATCTGTTCGGGATCCAATTCAACGACGACGACGATTTTGAACTTCCCGATGACGAAGCACCCGTAGCCGAGTCGCATTCGGCGGCTGCTGTGACGGGAAGTTCCTTATCCAGCTCGGCGGCTGAAATGGAAACAGTGGCCGAGGCAGGGTTTGACGAAGTCGAAGAGACAGCTCAGGAAGTTGTCGAGACCGATAAGAAATCAACCGTTCCTGGCAATGAGGATCATGACGAGTTCTGGGATATCCTCGAATCCTGGAACTGGGACGAGTCCGAAAAAACTCCTCCCGCTCGTCGGACTGACGAATCTCAGGGACGCCGTAGTCGGCAGGAATCGGGTTCCTCCGAACCTCGTCGGGGTCAGCGGGACGAACCAGCGCGCCGGGAATCGGCCCCTCGTCGGGAAGAACCAGCTCGCCGGTCAGAAACGCCGCGACGGGCAGCCGAGCCAACTCGTGCCGAATCCCCCCGGCCGGAAGTCGCTCGGGGTGAGGAAGCACCACGCCGGGAAGAACGCCGACGAGAACAACCAGAACGGCCACGTCGCCGCAATCTCGAAGCCGTCGAGGAAACGATTGCTGACGACGACAATGATCTGCCAAAGGTACGCGAAGAATCGCGCCGAGAACGTCCCCCACGTACGGAACAGCCACCAAAGCCAAGGCGTGCTGCTCCAGCGGATCGTCCCGCAGCCGAACGAGCGGTTCCAGAACGACCTGCTGCGGCCAAACGCCCCCAGGCGGAACGCCGACCGCAGCGCCCCGCCGAGAACGTTAAGACACGAGAGACTGCGTCTGAATATGTGGGGAACGACTTCGGTTCCGGAGTGGAAGACGCCGTCGAAACTCCTCGTCCAAAGCAAGCCCGACCAGTCCGTAAACGTGAAGACAAGGTCGCCCCGCCGCCAGCTCGAAGACCGGTCGCCACTCGACGCCCTGAACCGGAAGACGATTTCGAAGGTGACCTCTTCCTGTCAGATTCGGACGACGAATTCATCGATGAAGCCGTCACCAGTGAGCCGGAAGAATCTGTATTCGATTCCGATGACGGGGAAAGTGGACCACCACGCCGACGCCGTCGACGCCGACGACGACGTGGTCGATCTGCATCGGATCTGGCCAGCGTCCCCGCTGATCTCGAAGCAGACGATTCGTGTGACGCCGATGAACCCGCTGCGTATGACGATGCTGACGAAGAACTCACCGAGGTCGAGGCCACGGATGAAGTTCAAGAGCCGGAAGAGGAAGAGCGAGAAGTGCGTCGACCTCGCCGCCGCCGCCGTCGTCGCGGCCGACGCTCAGACATCCCCGCCGCTTCTGAATTGGAATCGGAAGACCTCGAAGAAGAAGTGTCGGAAGAATTCAGCGACGAAGAACATGGGGACGAGATTCAAAGTGTCGATCGCGATTCGGAGTCCGAAGATGCTGATGAAGAAGTCGTTCTTCCGGTCAGCTATGAAGGAATTCCTACCTGGGAAGAAGCGATTTCCTACCTTGTAATCGTCCCGCCAACCGAATCACGAGGATCTTATCGTGGTCGGCACGACAGTCGACGGGACGACTCGCGACGCCGCTAAGAAGTCTTTCGTCGTCGGAAACCAATCTTGGGCCACCTGTCGCTATGCGGCAGGTGGCCTGACTCGCGAATATACGATTGTTGCACAGCGAATTCGCCTTAAACGAATTCCTCGAGAGTCAGTTTCGTTTGGGATGCAGCGCTGCCCATGGGCTTGTTGCTGCGGGGGCTTCTCCCGGGGATACACGCTTCTGGCACACGACAAACCAATCGAAGCGATCCCCCTTTTGTCGAATATTTCCGCTGCTTTCTCTGGAGGTGGCGCTCCCGAAGCGGGCGAGGATAACATGGCCGAAAAACTTTGTCGGATGGTGACGCTCGGCTGCAAAGTCAACCAATACGAAACGCAACTCGTACTCGAAGCACTCGAGAAGAACGGATTCCGGGAAGCTCGGGAGAACGAAACCGCAGATCTGTGCGTTGTAAACACGTGTACCGTCACTTCCAACGCCGATTCCCGTTCACGACAGGTGATTCGGCAGTTGGCAAAGCATAATCCGGGGACACGGACGCTGGTCATGGGTTGCTACGCGACCCGAGATCCCCAGGCCATTTCAAGACTCCCCTCGGTCTTCGAAGTTGTGACTGACAAACGGGAATTACCAGACGTGCTGGAACGGCACGGGATCGTCGACATTCCCACGGGGATCAGCCGTTTTGAAGGCCGTCGTCGGGCCTACGTCAAAGTTCAGGACGGCTGCATCCTGCGTTGCACCTACTGCATTATTCCTCAGGTTCGTCCCGGTCTGCGGAGCAGATCCGCGGCGGATATCGAAGCGGAAGTGCGTCGGTTGATCGACAATGGCTATCAGGAAATCATCATTACGGGTGTGCATGTCGGGCACTACGGTGTCGACACTTCGCGGGCGCGTCTGGGCCAGTCCCGTTTCCGTCTTCCCGAACTTCTGCGGCAACTGGACAAGATTCCGGGTTCATGGCGGATGCGGTTATCCAGCATCGAAGCGGCGGAAGTCGACGACGAGCTGATATCCGCTTTTGCCGACAGTGAACATCTCTGCCCACAGTTTCATCCCGCGCTGCAGAGCGGATCCAACACGGTTTTGAAGCGGATGCGCCGCCGTTACTCGGTCGAAAGTTTTCTCGACAAGATCCAGCGAATGCGTGACCTGCTGGACCGTCCCGCATTTGCGACGGACGTCATCGTTGGATTCCCGGGCGAGACCGAGGAGGAATTTGAGGAGACGATGGAAACGTGCCGTCAGGCCGAGTTCATGAAAATTCATCTCTTCCCATTCAGTCCGCGGAAAGGCACGCCCGCAGCGGAATATGGTGAGCAAGTCCACGGAACTATCCGAAATGAACGGATGGCTCGTCTGGAACAACTGGAGCGGGACCTGGCTCAACGCTATTATCAATCGCTGCTGGGGCGGTCGTTGGAAGTCATGGTCGAAAGTGAATCCAGTCGCCCCGGCTGGGTCTGCGGTACGGAACGAAGCTACGCCCCGGTGGAAATGCCGGGAACTCGAGATGATATCGGTCGCATGTGCATCGGCCGTGCTGTTCGGGCAACGCGTCATTTTGTCGAAGCTGAACGGGAGAGTCCCCCGCATGACACTGCAAGACTTCAATGCGACGTACTTCACGATTGAAGACAGGGCGCCGGTTGTCGTCCTGACCGTCGTACGGCCCAGTCTTACAGAAGAAGACAACATCGAACAATTCGGTTTCGAATTGACGAAACTGGTTGAGATATCTGGGCGCAACTGGATAACGCTGGACCTGAGCCAGGTGAAAATCATGACGAGTTCGGCGATTGGAAAATTGATCGCCCTGCATCGGAATCTGCATCGCCGAGGAGGACGATTGGCACTGTGCGGGCTGAATGATTTCCTTCGCCAGGTGTTTCGCACGTCAAATCTGAGTGAATACTTTCACATCAAGCTGACAGTCGATGAGTCGGTCGAGTCACTGAAGGAGCGGATTTCCCTCACTGAGACAACCTCATGAGGGGAGGCCAATCGTTCTGAGATCTGCAACTGTGACGATCGACGCCTGTAATCTTGATATCCACCGATGTGACTCACGGACCTGGAAATGCCTCCCGAACAATCCGAGTCTCTCAGCAGCTTACGAATCAATGATGTCGAAGTTGTCGATACATTTGCGGAAGCGTTCCCCATTAAAGCAACGCGGCTCGTGCTGACTGCGATCAGTGAACGCTGGGCCCTGACTGCCGCCACTGAATTGTGCGGCAACGCAACCAGTGTCATCGCCTGTGATGTCGAAGCGGCTGTGGAACAAACGATCCCGTCGGGCGAGACGCCAGATGGGCGGCCCGGGGTTTCTGTGCTGGTCTTTGCATTTTCGATCGACGCCCTGGCCAAGTCACTGCAAAGCCGTGTCGGACAGTGTGTGCTGACCTGCCCGACCACGGCTTGTTTCAACGGAATCGAAAATTGTCCCAGGGAAAAACAAATTCGGATCGGCGGCGCCATTCGTTACTTTGGTGACGGCTTTCAAAAGTCGAAGAAACCGGATCACCGACGGTTCTGGAGAATCCCGGTCATGGATGGGGAATTTCTCTGTGAAGACTACTTCGGCACGATCACGGGGGTCGCCGGGGGCAATCTGTTGATCTGCGGCACAAATCAAATCTCAGCCCTAGTCGCGACGGAAGCGGCGGCGGATGCCATTCGAAAAGTCCCCGATGTCGCGCTCCCCTTTCCCGGAGGGATCGTACGTTCAGGAAGCAAAGTGGGTTCGCGATATCCGAAACTCAAGGCGAGTACGAACGATGCCTACTGCCCTACGCTTCGCTCACTGACTCCATCCGAACTGCCGGCTGATTGCCAGGCCGTCTACGAAGTCGTGATCGACGGATTAAACTTTGATGCAGTGAACCAGGCGATGCGCCAGGGTCTTCACGCAGCTGCGGGCATGCCGGGTGTCCTGAGAATCACTGCAGGAAACTACGGCGGAAAACTAGGCAAACACCACTTCCACCTGCGCGATCTGCTCTGAACTCACTTGTTTCCGTATCTCGGGGAACAGAAACCGGCTCGTCAGCAGGGGGTCAAGCAAGGATTCCCTCCACAATCTCACCATGAACGTCAGTCAACCGGTATTGCCGGCCCTGATAGCGATATGTGAGACGGGTGTGATCGACACCACACAGTTTCAAAATTGTGGCCTGCATGTCATGAACATGCACCGGATCGGACGTGATGTTCCAGCCAAATTCATCGGTCGCGCCGTGAACGTGACCGGGCTTGATTCCTCCTCCGGCAAGCCACCAGCTATAGGCGCGACCGAAATGGTCGCGTCCCTTGGGACTGGCTGGGTCTCCCTGACCGAACGGCGTTCGCCCGAACTCACCTCCCCAGACGACGAGCGTATCGTCAAGCATGCCCCGTTCCTTCAAGTCAAGAACGAGAGCGGCCGAGGGGCCTTCGGTATCGAGGCACTGCGTTTCCAGATGAGTAAACAGATTGCTGTGCTGGTCCCACCCCGCGTGCATCAACTGCACAAAACTGACACCCCGTTCCAGCAGGCGTCGGGTGATCAGGCAGTTGTTGGCGAACGTCCCCTTGATCAGCGCATCGGGGCCATATCGATCGATCGTTGCTTTCGTTTCGTTAGAGAAGTCGACCAGATCCGGAACGCTGGTCTGCATGCGGAACGCCATTTCGTACTGCGAAATCCGCGTTTCAATCTCAGGATCGCCGTAGTCCTCGAGATGAGCGGCGTTCATGTCGACGATTTCATCCAGCAATGCGCGACGTGCCTGGGAACTGACGCCAGGTGGATTTGTCAGGTAAGGGACGAGATCACCCGTGTTCCGGAATCGCACCCCTTGATAACGACTGGGCAGGAATCCGCTTCCCCAGTAGTAGTCGAAGAATAACTGTCCACAGGTCTTCGCGCGGTCACTGGACGTCATCACGACGAATGTCGGCAGGTTATCCGTCACACTCCCCAATCCGTACGAGAGCCACGCTCCCATACTTGGTCGCCCCGGAACCTGAGCCCCCGTCATGAAGAAGGTTACTCCCGGCGCGTGATTGACCGCTTCCGTATGCATGCTGCGAACAAGACAGATGTCGTCTGCGATGCCTCCCACACTGGGCAGCATCTCACTCATGACGGTTCCCGCCTGACCGTAGGCGCGGTGAGGCTTGATGGCAGGGACACAGGGCCACTTCCCGTAGCCGCTCGACATGGTCGACAGACGCGTTGTCCCTCGAACACTATCCGGAATATCCTTGCCGGCCATCTCTCTCAGCATCGGCTTATCGTCAAACAAGTCGACGTGGGACGGCCCCCCACCCTGCCAGAGGACCACCACCCTCTTTGCTTTCGGAGGGAAATGTGGCAGATCGGGTAATCCTCTCAATCCGGCCTGCAGCCTCCCTTCAGCGTCAGAAGCCTCGGCCGGTTTTTCGCCCATCAGTCGCGCCAGCGCAGCGAGGCCAATTCCGCTGGTACTGGAACCGAGGAACTGACGACGATGAAACTTCAACATCTGGTTTTGTAGCAGGTCAAACATTCCGGCTCTCTTCTATTCTCGTGTGAGCGCTTCGTCAAAATTCAGGATTCCCAGACAGACGGCGGTGAGTGCCGCGTGCTCGGAAACGTTGAGCGATTCATCACGGGGGGCAGCGCCAACCTTCAGCAGCGTCTTGGCGTGATCCACTTCATTCTGATAAATCGCGAACTGACGGTCGTAAGCTCGATGCAGACGGGCGAGGTCAGACGCCGTGGGAGTCCTGCAAAGGACGCGTTCAAAGGCGTAAGACAGTTGCTGACTTCGATCGGGGGCGTGGTGCAGACAGTTTTCTGCCAGCATGCGTGCCGCTTCGACCCACGTGGGATCGTTCAGCGTGGTCAGGGCATGTAAAGGAGAACTGGTCGGTATCGAACGCACTCGACAAGTCTGCCGGTTCGAAGTGTCAAACATATTGGACGGATTGACCGTCCGCCGCCAGAACGTGTAGATGCTGCGCCGGTACAGGTCTGCTCCCTGAGAGGCAGGATAAGTGAAATCCCGTTCCTTGGTGATCGCCAGAGCTTCCCACACCGCATCGGGCTGATACGGGTAAACGGGGCGTCCGCCGATACGAGGATCCAGAAGTCCCGAAGAGGCAAGTGCCCAGTCTCGCAGTATCAATGACGGCATTCGCATCCGCGAGGCGCGAGCATACAGCCGATTTTCGATGTCTCGCGCCTTCAGCTCGGGGGTCAGCTTACTGGACTGTCGGTACGTCGCACTCATGACAATCAGTTTGTGCATGGACTTCATGCTCCATCCCCGCTGGCGAAACTCATCCGCCAGCCAGTCGAGCAGTTCGCCATGAATCGGGAATTCGCTTTGAACGCCGAAATCTTCGGACGTCTTCACGATGCCTGTACCGAAAAAGTGCTGCCACATTCGATTGACTTGAACACGAGCGGTCAGCGGATGTTCGGGGATAAAAAGCCATTGAGCAAAACCAAGCCGGTTCCGTGGCGCATCAGCGGGCAGTGGTGGCAGGAACGCAGGTGTTGCGAACAAGACTTTCTCGGTCGGAGAAAGATACTCGCCGCGATCCAGTATTTTCGTTTCACGCGGCGCGGCGTCGCTCATCACCATGACCCGTGGCAACTGGTCGGCGCGATAGTCGGCAAGCTGGCGGTTGAGACCGTCAAGTTTGGCCAGAGCCGGAATCTTCGACACCAGAGTCGAACGGACTTTCTCGTCGAAGTATTTCCGCAGCGATGGTTCGAGTGACTTCTTTTCCTCATCGGTTCGCTCGCCGTCGGGCTTTCGCAAGATTGCGGCAACAGGCTCAGGCAGCCCGTTCCCTTCGGCCGGTTTTCCATCGGCAAAGAGTCCGGTCTTCCAGCCTTCAAACGCCGAATCTGCAGCCAGCTTTGCGTCGACACCTGAGGCCGCAATCTGCGTCTCCAGCTCGGCAAATCTCGCTTTATTTTCGTCTGTGGGAAGTTCGATAAACGGAGCTGCGACGCGGATACGGGACGAAAAGTACTGCGGTGTTCCACTCTCTGGTACGCGGTTGAAAGCGTCGAGCAGACTGTAGTAGTCACGCTGGGTGATCGGATCATATTTGTGGTCGTGGCACTGGACACATGCCATCGTCAGCCCCAGCCAGTTCGTCGATGTCGTGTCCATGCGGTCGAAGAGATTTACGAAACGCTGTTCTTCCGGAATCGCCCCCCCTTCACCGTTCAGAAGATGATTGCGATTAAATCCGCTGGCGATTTTCTGATCGTTCGAGGCATCTGGCAGCAGGTCACCCGCCAACTGCCAGATTGTGAACTGGTCAAACGGAAGATCGTTGTTCAACGCTTTGACGACCCAGTCGCGCCAGATCCACTGCCACGTGTCGCCATCCTGCTGGAAACCGTTACTGTCGGCATAGCGAGCCGCGTCGAGCCAGCTCAGTGCCATGCGTTCGCCGTAGTGAGGGCTGTTGAGCAGCCGATCGACCAGCGCCTCGTAGGCCCCCTCACTGTTGTCCTTCATGAAGGATTCGACTTCTTCAGGTCGGGGAGGAAGCCCGGTTAAGTCGACCGAAAGTCGCTTGATCAAGGTCGCTCGATCCGCTTCCGTTGAAGGTGGGAGCCCTTCCGCTTCAAGCTTGGCGAGTACAAAGCGATCAATGGGCGTACGAACCCACCCGCTGAGTTTTACTTCTGGCTCGGCCGGACGGACAGGTGCCGTGAACGCCCAGTGCGTTCGATATTTTGCCCCGTCGGTGATCCATTTTGCGAGCAGTGTTTTCTGCTCAGCACTCAGTCGGCGGTTTGAATTGGAAGGGGGCATCAACTGTTCGGGGTCGTCTGCATGGATTCGCTGAACGAGGGTACTCGCCGCAGCATCGCCCGGGACGATTGCTCCAGCAGCCACTGCGGCATCGCGCAAATCCAGTCGCAGATCGCCCTGGCGTTTGTTTCCATCCTGACCATGACAATAGAAGCAGTTCTCGGCCAGGATGGGTCTGATATCACGATTGAAGTCCAACTCTCCAGGGTCTGCACCTGCACTGTTATTGCTGCAGATGAACAGTCCAATCAGAGTCAGCCCCAGGGAGACGTTGGATATCAATTGCGACGGTGAGAATGTCAGCGGTGTCCCTGCGGGAAGCTTTGTCAATTTCGCCATCAGTTTCGCTTCGATCAAGATTTCGTCACGTAGATACTGACTCGATCAATCCGCCAATTCCCAATTTCGAACATCACGACGGGCGGTGTTCCGGGCACGAGGAATACATCAGACGGAAGTAATGTGAATATCGTCGTGTTTATTACACCAAAGTCAACTTCATGGGACGTCGGCTGGGGTGAATGAAGCTGCGACTTCGTGCGACAACATTGCCGCGGTTCGAGCGGCTTTCTGTGAGCCAAACGAAGTTTGACCTATTCAGTCTCCTTCGGGACAGGGATTTTCCGCAGGTCAATGTCAACGGGAACGTTGATGATGAGTGTCGGTGCCTCGTACACGAAGCGATACTGGTCTCGTGGGTCGGCGAGCGCAGTCCAGTAGTAAGTCACCCCAACTGCTCCGTCGGACTGCTGGGTCGTCTCAAAGCTGGTGAAGCTGGTTCGTACGCCCTCCCGGGTTTCGAGATAGACCGCATTATGGAAAATCCAGGTTCGATGAGACTCAAACGCCGGTCCTCCCGAGTCATACGTGACCGCGATATCGATCTCTGCATTCACCCCTGCGGGTGGCGTTGAATCGAACTCCACATCTTTCAGTCGAACCGAAACGCCACCTCTGCGGCGAACAGTCCCCTTCACCATTGATGTCCGGTCAAAGACGATTCGCTCGGTTGAGGCGGCGATCTGACAGTGAATGCGTCCCTGCAGCGCCAGTTCGCTCACGGACAGTGGCTCTCGCAGGGAATAGTCCCATTGGACGGGGATCTGTCTTCCCCCATCACCGGCAGGATGTTCGTACCGTGCATCCGGATTCCAGGCGGCGAGTAAACGATCCGTGTCTGCGGTTGCGACAACGTCTGCAGCGGCCATCGCGAGGAACAGGGGGCGCAGGCGAGGTTCGATCGAAAGTTGACCGCGCACGCGGATCAATTGCTGTCCTTGTTCACCAACGATGGGACGCCGCTCGACCGTCTCGATGGCAAGTCGGAATGGTCCCGTTCGTTGAAGACCGGACGGGCGAGTGGATTCTGCTTCGGGAAGTTCGACGATAATGGCAGCGTCCTCTTCAGCGAATCGCCAGCGAACCTGCTCCCATTCGCAAAGCTGATCGAGAGCTTCCCAGAACGACACCTGGTTCCACACTACCTTGCGGTTCTGGCGTTGGACCGCCGCAGCTGATTTATGGAGCGTGAGCCTATTCCCTGTCTGCATTTGAATCTGCTGAAGGAGTTGTTCGAGAGAAAAATCTCCTTCGAGAGTCACTCGCGCCGCGCGAGACGACTCGCGTGCAGCGCGCCTCTCAAGTTGTAACCGAATCCGCCGGATTGATTCGCGGGCCGAAACACTTTCGATCAATTCCGGTATTGGTAGCTGTTGCAGAACCTGCGGCCCCAGATCCAGGATCTGACGTTCTGCCTGCGATCGTTCAGAGAGTGTCGGTGCATCGAGTCGACCAAGCAACTCATCGACCGTCGCTTTCGTCGTCGGGCGTTCCTGCGCACCCGCAGTACCGACGATCAGAATGAAGGTGGCATAACAGAGGATGCCTGCCATTACTCCGGCGCAGGCTCGAAGAGACGGTCGACGGCCAGACGTTTGAGTCCAAAGCGTGGCCAGATGAGTTTCTGCCGTGAAACAGCACCGTTTGTTACTCAGCATTGATTCCCCATCACTACGAGTTGCCTCAATCTCGCAACGTGAACGACGGCCTCAGAAAGCATAGCATGTCAGATGCCGAGACAGTTCCCCGGGGAACTTGCTTCCCGCGTCAGAATCGTGATAGCGGTCCGGCGATTCCTGGGCGAGATTATCAGTTTTTGTCCTGAAGCGGCATCGTCATCAGGGAGAGACTGGCACGGAAAGGCCGTCAAAGCAGTGGGGAATTCAGTCGATTTTCTGCTCTGGCGCGCCAACGCTCGATGCGGTATCGGCCGCCGATTGCGAGGGATACCAGTAGGGGGGGAGATCCTTTTTCGTGGATCGAAGTATTTCCAGGATGGAGCTGCGATCAGTATCGGAAAGATGCTTATAGTCTTTTTGCGGTCCGGTCGCCGTGAGTATGTCCCACAGCTTCCGATAGACAACTTCCTTTACCTCCCCAGGAAGGGAATCAAAAGATTTGGAGTACACCAGATAACTGCAGGGATACTTGAACAGACGACGTTCCAGATCGAAATCGCGTAAAGATCGACCTTGTTCATCCCGGGGACCCCACTGCGTGAATTCATCAGCATAGCTACTGGTGCCGGTCAATCTGCCATGGAGCGGAGCTTCGTCGCAGAACAGCAGATACTTCACCAATCTGTCTGCAGTATTGCGAATGCGGGTGGTCGTGCTTTCCCAGCGATGCTCGGGTGGTTCGTTCAGCGCTTTATTCATTCCGGCTTCTGTATGGAGGGCTTGCCGGGTTTCAAAGTTCGCCTTCGTGATCAGATTGTGAGCTTCCACCTGATGCTCGAGTACCATCAGAGCCACCAGATCACTGTGGGGTGTCAGGTAACTGGAGTGTTTGAAGCGACGATCGAGGCTGGTCACATTCTGGCCAGCACTGTTATCGACGGGCTCTTTCTGTTTTGTCCCCGTCATGACCAGATTGCCCAGATGCTTCTGATCCCCGTGAGTCCCCGTCACGTACCAGCCTCCCCAGCGTTTTTCGAGGGGACTGGAATGATCGATGCGATGAGTTCCCATCGAGAAAATCGGGAATCCACTCTGGTCGACGTAAACCGACCGAACCAGATGACCGGGCACACCCTTCGTGTTGTTGGAACTGTGGCAAGTCAGGCAGTGGTCATTCTGACGGACCAGCGTCGCTTTCTCAGCCTTCTGATCCAGCGTGTAGAAGACCCCGCCTAAGTTTGGATCCGCGACGGACAGTTCGAGGACATCGCCATCCTGGCAGTAACCGACATAGACATCGTCATTAAAGTAAAGTGCGCGAGGTGAACGAGGGGTAATCCGATTGCGCTGCAGACTCGTCTTGGAAAAGACCAGCGTCTGGGACGAGACGGGAACTTCGAGTGCCTGCAGGAGTGAGTTCAAGTAGCCCGTATTGGCCTCGTAACTCAGCGAGACCGCCCCCTCTTCTAGTGCAGACTGCAGACGACTAATGGGATTCTCGGGAGTCGCCGTGTCATAATTGATGGGCTCTCGTTCGTAATCTTCTCCGCACAACGCGCTAAACGGCGAACCGAGACCCAACAGAATGAGAGTGAGGATGCCACTCCAGAGACTCGATCTCCGAATCTTAGTGTGGACGGCGCGATCGATAGATGGACTCATGCTGGTGTCTTCCTGTAAAGAAGAAAACCCGGTGTCGACCGCAATAAGTCATTTCACAATGGAATGCTCATCACGTCCGAACGCAGAAATTCCACGGCTGAACATTGACCGTCAGGTCTTGTTCCTCCGATACTGGATCTCGGCGTCGCTTTCCAATCACTGTACGACCTTAGAAACTGGACGTCAATGTCCATTTTAGTGACAATGGGAATGCAGGCATGTTTTCTCAGACAGTAGAATATGCTCTACGAGCCGTCGTCTATCTGGCCGACCACGCCCCGAACGCCCGCACCACCGACCAGATCGCGCTCGCCACGCAGGTTCCGAAACCGTATCTGTCCAAAGTCTTACAGAACCTGGGACGGAATCAGATTGTCCGCAGTCAACGGGGAACCGGTGGAGGTGTAACGCTCGTCAAAACTCCTCAAGAGCTCACGATTCTGGAAGTCGTGAATGCGGTGGAGCCGATTGAGCGCATTCATACTTGCCCTCTCAACATCAAGTCCCACGGCAAGCAATTATGTCCACTGCACCATCGCATGGACGAAGCGCTGGGGATGGTTGAGAAATCGTTTGCCCAAACCACTCTGGCCGAGATGCTGGCAGAACCGACAGGTAGCCACCCCCTGTGTGAAGCGGTGCCGACCGTTCTAAGCGAGTGTCCCATTTCCGCCATTGCCGAGCTGAAACGGCAAATTTAGATAACTTTGAGCCTGGATTTACTCTTGAATCGCAATTCTTCAGATGAAATGGTCCCCGAGACGGCCAACTGGCCTTCAGCCCCACCAGAACTCCCCCCTGTTCCATCGGTGGCTTACCCGGACGTCCTCTGGGACTGGTCGGCGCTGCACGCCGTTCCGCAAATTGATCCGACAGCGTTTGTGGCTGATGGAGCCGTTGTTGTGGGGCGTGTCCGTTTGAAAGCAAGAAGCTCAGTCTGGTTCGGCTGCATCCTTCGGGGTGATCAGCAGTGGATTGAGGTGGGGGAAGAGTCGAACATCCAGGACGGATCGATTCTGCACATCGAAGCCGATACCCCCTGCATCATCGGGAACCGCGTGACGCTGGGACATCGGGCGATCGTACATGCCTCCACCGTCGGGGACGGTGCCCTGATTGGTATTGGTGCGACCGTTCTCAGCCGCTGTGTGATCGGTGAGGGGGCTCTCATCGCCGCCGGAGCCGTCGTGCTTGAAGGGACGGTCGTTCCGCCTCATACCCTGTGGGCAGGATGCCCGGCTCGCCAGATCAAAGAATTAACACCGGAGCAGCGGCAGAGGCTGGCCACTACCTTCCAGCACTACGTCAATAACTCCGCGGGGTATCGCGCACGACGCGATGCACAGTAGCGCGTGCGGCACCCCTTGAACGGGGCGGCAAATTGTTCGACTCCAACAGGTTACGGCAGTCGGCACAAGATGACATCAGCCAGTTTTCGCTCCTCGTCCATCCCTTCTCACGGGCAGTGGGCAAAACGCTCAATCGTGCGTTTTGAAGGAGGAGTTTTGACGGTCAATTTGACAAGCTCGTCATGACCCGAATAATATCAGTCACATAGTCGTATTTAACCTTCAAGACGGAGAGGCGGCAAAGTCGATGAAAGTGTCGCGAAAGTCGGATTACGCGCTCCGTGCGCTCATGACGCTTGTTGGAAGATATGGGCAGGGGCCAGTTTCCATCAGAGAACTCGCTGAAAAGAATGACGTACCGCGCCGCTTCCTGGAACATATCATGCTCGAACTCAAGACCAAGGGCTGGGTGAAAAGCATCCCCGGTCGGATTGGTGGGTTCGAACTTGCGAAACGCCCGGAAGAGATCACGATGGGTCAGATCGTCCGTTTCTTCGACGGACTGATCGCACCGATCGGATGTGTTTCTGCTACAGCCTACGAGCCCTGCAGTCAGGAAGCGACTTGTCGCTTCCGGCGTATCATGCTCGACATCCGCAATTATTCCTCTCGTCGAATGGACGAGGCCAATCTGGCAGCTGTTTACGGCACCGCACCGGTCACAAAGTCAGAGGTTTTCAGCTCGGCATTTATCGGTGGCGACGGCATCTGATCGCAAGATTTCGACGCGGTGCCCGGCTTTGATCTCGCACCGTCCACAAATCGGCTGCTCATATTGTCGATAATTTCAGTGATATTTAGTTTGGGGTCTATTTTCATGCGTCGCGCAATTGGCACTTTTATCCGGGCTCTTGTCCTGACCGCTCCCCTTCTGTTTCTGGCAGTGGGTTGCACCGGAGATCACACAGGTTCGGGAGGAAGCTCGGGCGGCGCCGTGAAATTGCTCAACGTCTCGTACGACCCGACGCGTGAACTGTGGAAAGAACTCAATCAGGCCTTCATTCCCGTCTACGAAAAGGAATCGGGCCAGACAATTACGATCGACCAGTCCCACGGCTCTTCCGGCAGTCAGGCACGTTCGATCATCGATGGTCTCGAAGCCGACGTCGCGACCCTGTCGATCTGGACCGATACCGACGCTCTTCGAAAGAATGGGCTGCTCAAGGACAATTGGGAGAACACCTTCGAGAACCGCTCTCTCCCCTACACATCGACAGTGGTATTCGTGGTCCGCAAAGGGAACCCGAAGGGGATCAAGGACTGGAGTGACCTCGTAAAGCCAGGCATTGCTGTCATCACACCGAACCCGAAAACCTCCGGGAATGGCCGCCTCAGCCTGCTGGGCGCATGGGGAAGCGTGGTTCTTAATGGTGGTACAGAAGAGCAAGCGACTGAGTTTATCAAGAAGCTCTACTTGAACGCTCCCAACCTGGATACCGGTGCCCGTGGTGCCACGATGACCTTCGCTCAGAAGGGGATCGGCGATGTGCATATCACGATGGAAAGTGAAGCCTATCTGGAAGTGAAAGAATCCAAGGGCGAACTGGAACTGGTCTATCCCCCTGTCAGCATCCTCCACGAACCCCATGTGGCCGTTGTTGACAAGAACGTCGAGACGAAAGGAACCCGCGCCGCTGCGGAAGCGTACCTCAAGTTCCTGTACACAAAAGAGGGACAGGAGATCATTGCCAAGCACTACTATCGCCCGACGGATCCTGAGATCGCTCAGAAAGTCGCGGAACAATTTCAGCCGATCAAGCTGTTCCTGATCACCGATCTGGTACCGAGTTGGGAAGAAGCTCAGGCGAAGTTCTTTGCCGACGGGGGCATCTTCGACAAAATTTACTCGAAACAGTAGGCGACAATTCCGGTTTTCAGCCTTGGCGCGATCCCAGTTGACGAGATGCGGATATGTCACGAAACTGCGCAACTCTATTTTATCCGCCGTAGCTGTATGAGTTTCTGATCTGAGGTCGACATTTTCATGGCATCACATCGCATTCTGCCGGGGTTTCGTCTGAGTCTCAGCCTTGCGATATCCTACCTGTGCCTACTGGTCGTGATTCCGTTAGCTGCACTGATTGCCAAAGCGAGTTCTCTCACTTTTGAGCAGTTTCTCGCCGCCGCCTGGACCCCACGAGCCCAGGCAGCCTATTTTGTCACCTTCAGCACCTCGGCCATTGCCGCAGTCACCGACACGATTCTGGGACTGCTCCTGGCCTGGGTGCTGGTTCGTTATGAGTTTCCGTTCAAACGCTTATTCGACTCACTGGTCGATCTCCCGTTCGCTCTTCCGACTGCGGTTGCCGGGCTCGTCTACTCAAGCTTGTACGTCCCCAAAGGCTGGATCGGGCAGTTCCTGGTTCCCATGGGAATTGAACTGGCTTATTCCACCTCTGCCATCGTGCTGGTGCTGACTTTCATTGGGCTTCCCTTCGTAGTACGGACGGTCCAGCCCGTACTGGAAAGTATGGACGCGGATATCGAAGAGGCTGCGGCGTGTCTAGGTGCCACCCGTTGGCAGACGTTTACCCGGGTGATCCTGCCAGCCCTCTATCCGGCTCTCACAACAGGATTCGCACTGACTTTCGCTCGAGCCATCGGAGAATACGGCTCAGTCGTGTTCGTCTCGAGTAATACCCCGCTGAAGACAGAAATCGCCCCGGTACTGATCGTTCAGAAGCTGGACGAATTCAAGTGGGCCGAGGCAACGGCGGTCGCGGTGGTGCTTCTGATTGCGTCATTCATCATGCTTATCATCATTAACGCCCTGGAACGCAGGACAAGTGCCGCCAACTCGTCGGCGAATTGACCTGACATGATGCCCTGATCGACCGTCAGTCGATCGCCTCAGTTCCCGGCTCGGTCTTCTGTCCTTCCTCCCCGCAAAGACGATCACAATGCACGCGGTTCCGAAACACCTTCCCCCAACGAATGCCAATTCGATACTTCGGGGCCGTTCGGCACAAGAAGATCCGTGGTGGGTTCGCTGGGGCCTGATCTCACTTTCCGTGCTCGTGCTGTTTGTGCTGGTGATTCTGCCCATCAGTAACGTCTTCTATCACGCCTTCTCGAGCGGTATCGGGACGTATTTCAAAAATCTGACCGATCGCGAGACCATGCATGCGATCAAGCTGACACTTTTCGTCGTCCCGATCGCGGTGCTGGCCAATGTCATTTTTGGTGTGGCGGCGGCCTGGGTCATTACGCGGTTTCGATTTCCTGGTCGCACGCTGCTCACAACCATCATTGATCTTCCCTTCGCCATTTCGCCCGTCGTGGTGGGCCTGATGTTCGTCATGTTGTTTGCCAACCATGGCGTTTTCGGAGGCTGGTTACAGGCGAATGGTTTGAAAATTCTGTTTAACTGGCCGGGAATTGCACTGGCGACCACCTTCGTGACGCTGCCCTTCGTCGCGCGGGAACTCATTCCTGTCATGGAAGCCATCGGCCCTGACGAAGAGGTTGCCGCCATCAGCCTGGGAGCGAACGGCTGGCAGATGTTCTGGCGAGTCAGTCTGCCCAATATGAAGTGGGGGCTGCTGTACGGGATTATCCTCTGTAACGCCCGCGCAATGGGTGAATACGGGGCCGTCTACGTTGTTTCCGGACGGATCATCAATAAAACCGAAACGTTGCCCATCCGTGTCAACACCCTCTTCGAAGGGGGATCATCCGAGACTTACGCGGCTTCTTTTGCTGCGGCATCTCTGTTAACTCTGCTTGCACTTGTCACCTTGTTCATCAAAATCGCGTTGGAACGGAAGACGCAAACTGATCTGCGTGAAGCAGCCAAGATTCATCAGATCGAGTAGTCGGGTTCGCAGAAACCGCCTCCGCAATAAAACTCTTCTCGTACTTCCTCTTCCACCGGATTGTCTCATGAGCATCGTCGTCAAGAACCTAATCAAGAAATTCGGGAATTTCACCGCACTCGACGACGTCAGTCTGGAAGCGCCCAGTGGTGAGTTGCTCGCGTTGTTAGGTCCGTCTGGATCGGGTAAGACGACACTGCTTCGCATCATTGCGGGTCTGGAGACAGCCGACAGTGGCACAGTCCTGTATCAGGATGAAGACGTCACTCAGCAATCGCCCAAAGACCGGCAGGTCGGATTCGTATTTCAGCACTACGCCCTGTTCCGCCATATGACGGTGTTTGAGAACGTCGCTTTCGGGATGCGGGTTCGCCATCGGCCAAACTCGGAAATCGAAAAGCGGGTCCACGAACTTTTGCACCTCGTTCGTCTGGAAGGCCTCAACTCACGCTACCCTTCACAACTGTCGGGAGGTCAGCGGCAACGTGTCGCCCTCGCTCGTGCTCTGGCGGTGCAGCCCAGAATTTTGTTGCTCGACGAACCGTTCGGCGCACTCGATGCCAAGGTCCGACAGGAACTTCGCCAATGGCTCAGACAACTCCATGACGAAATTCATCTGACGACGGTTTTCGTCACGCACGACCAGGAAGAAGCGTTCGAAGTGGCTGACCGCGTCGTCGTTATGAAGTCCGGACACATCGAGCAAGCAGGGACGCCTCAGCAGGTCTTCGATCATCCCGCGACGCCGTTTGTGATGGACTTTCTCGGCAACGTGAACGTGTTCCACGGCCGTGTCGAGAA
The DNA here is from genome assembly GCF_044336245.1 of Schlesneria sphaerica. NCBI lineage: Bacteria > Pseudomonadati > Planctomycetota > Planctomycetia > Planctomycetales > Planctomycetaceae > Schlesneria > Schlesneria sphaerica. The sequence goes on from NZ_CP172346.1 coordinate 300,659, forward strand.
CGGCATGGCCATGCTGGGTGCACTTAACATCGAGTATCCCGAGTACCCGCATGCCGAATCCCGAATCGCGACGGCTTACGTCCGTCCTCACGAACTCGATATCTCCCACGCCCCCTGCGGGACCTCGAGTCTGGAAGTCCGGGTCATGCAGGTGAATCCGGCCGGTTCGGTCGCCAAAGTGCGTGTCTTCTCGGAACAGTTCGGTCTGGCGTTGAATGTTGACCTGAATCTCGAGAGGTATGCCGAATTACGACTGAATCCCGGTGACCGGGTGTATGTTGCCGCTCGAAGGGTTCGTGTCTTCATGCCACCGGCGCCGGATTACTCGATCTGACAGGCAGAATCGGTTTCCTTTCATTCGGAAGGTGCCTCCAAAAAATGACGCTGAAGCAGCCCCCGTAAGGGAAGCCACTTCAGCGCGCAGTGGTCGGGATCACGTGCGGATTACTTGGTGAAGTTCAATCCTGGATCATTGGCATCGCCGCCAATCATCTTGAAGTTGAACTGCGCGGAACTCTGAAAATCAATTTCTGCCAGCATCGTCCCTCCGGTGTCGGGCTGCATGGCGAGATTATTCTGATCAACGGCGAACACCCCTTTCGCGGTCTGGGTGTCCTTACCTCGCACGCAGGTCCAGACGAACTTTCCTTCTTTTGTCATCTCGAGTGTGAAGTCTGCCCCGTTGCCGCTTGCCTTCCAGGATCCCACCAGTTTATCTGTCGTCAGCAGTTTTTCAGGTGGGATAGGAGTCGGTGCGGTAACCGTCTCAGCGGGTTTCGCCGCATCAGTCGGGCTGGTCATACTGACGAGTTGCGAGAGCAGCCGGTCGTTTGGAAGCAATTTCGCTGCAAGTGCAAACTGCTTCCCGGCAGCCTCGGGAAAGTTGGTCGTCAGGTAGTGATACCCGAGCAGAAAATGTCCGTCCGGCGAGTCTGGGTTTGATTTTGTGAATGCTTCGAGTTGTCGAAGTTGCTGCGTGTATACGTCTACGTTGGGATAGAGGCTGCTCATCGTGGCCCAATCCCAACCGGGGCCTGCGGAAAGAACAGCGTAGATGGCGGCGGCCGCTTCGGGGTAACTCTTCGTGGCGAAGAGAACAAGACCTCGAAATTCATGCACGACCGCATCACGCGGCATCGTCTTGAGTGTTGTGTCCAGGTACTTGAGAGCTGACGGATAGTCGCCGTTATAGAACGAAGTGCGCGCACTGCTGAAGGCCGTCATACCGGGATCGTCAGGCGAAGGCTGTGAATTCGTTACTCCGATTGCAGAATCACTCGATCCCGAATCTGCGACCGTACCGCCGGATGGGACTGACGTACCGAATCCCGTGCCCGGATCGCTGTCAGCGTAACTCACGAGGGGCTGCGAGTAATCGTAGCCGGCCGTCCCAACGATCGCGGGAGTGTAGTAGGGATTCACGTAGGGGAAATACCCGAATCCGTAGGCCATGCGATTGATTCCCCAGGCCGTCAGTCCGAAGGCTGCCGCGACGGGGTAACGGTTCCAGAGATTGTTCCAGTTGCCCCAGCCGAATCCTCCATACCAGCCTCCATGCCAGCAGCCGTGGTACCACGCTCCATAGTGGTAGTGATAGGAGTTGGTGAAGTTCTGCCAGTCCTCGTGGCGTCCGTTGAAATGATCGTAATTTCCGGGTTGCCGATTTTGAATGTGGTTCTGCCAGTCCTGACGACCATTGGCCATTCGCTGATTCAGATCGGATCGCCGGTCTTCTGTCGACCGGGGGCGATTTGACATCCGGTCCTGCAGTCCCGCCCCTTGATTGGGAAGTCTTGAACCGAACCCTCCTTGATCCAAACCAGGTAAACGTGCACCTCGATTGCCGAGCACTCCGTCATTGCCGGTCAACGGCCGCTCGCCAAATCCTCCCTTCGACCCAATTCCGACTCCGGAACCGATGCCATCACGCGATCCAATTCCCCGGTTGCCACCTATCCCGCCAGCGTCAATCGGAATGGATCCCCGGCCGGCCCCGCCGAAATTGTGGTCGAACGACGGTGCACTGCCGATGGAGGGGCGGTTGATTCCACCACCGAATTCGCCTGGACGTCCTCCACTAAATCCGCCCCCGTAGCTGCCTCCACCGATGGGTCTTTCGCCGCCAACTCCACCTCCGAAGGACCGGTCACCCCCCCCAAAGTTTCCGCCCCCAAAATTACCGCCCGCCGGTCGACCCCCTCCGCCGAATTGTCCACCTCCGCCTCCGCCTCCAAAGCCGCGTCCGCCTCCACCTCCAAATCCTCCCGGGCTTCCGCCGCGGAAACCGCCACCTCCGCCTCCGAATCCCCCACCTCGACCGCCTCCTCCACGCCCAAGAGCCGGGCCGGTTCCCGCGATGGAAAAAATGAGGACCGTTGTTAACCCATAGCGAAGCCACTGAGGAAACGCTCGATGATTCATAGTCATGCTCTTTGAGTTGATTTTCGGGGTACTTGGAATCGTCCGTTCAATCACCGGGAAGTCGTCAAACTGACGTAACTACTCAGCCGGTCGGGGAGGCACGCGGACGACACGAATCGACGAATCGGCCAGCCTTTCCCCACCGACAACCTGCCCTGAGGAATCAAGCTGATAAGAGTCGGTCGTCAATGGCGTCAGAACCCGCGTAGCATGCGCAGAGAGGCCTGCCGCCGTGACTCCTTCTGCAGCAATCACCCAGGCACCTTCGACAGGCGTCCAGACGGATTCGGCAAACGAACCGCTGTGATCAAAGGCCCACGCTCGAATGGTCTTTCGCAGGGGGTCATAGCCGATCCGCTGCACTCCCCGTAGCTCGCGCCCATTGCGATTTCGAGCAACGTATTCCTGCAGCAGATAGTTCTTGTCTTCTGACCACCGCACGGTGGACTCGACACGCCCTTCGGGACTTTCATCCACCCACTGGCCCACCAGCCAGCCGAGCTGCAGTAAGTGGTCGTGAGCCGTTTCCAGTTGTTCAGCCGGAAAATCCCGGACACTGGCGAATTGCCAGACGCCGTCGCTCTTAACGTGGATCACCGTATATCGGTTTCGAACCGGAGGCTCTCCCGGTTCCAGCGTCAGGGTACTGGTCCCCTCTTCGATCGCCAGAAAAGGATTCAACTGCCGCGCTGACGTTACTTCGATCTGAATCTGTGCCTGTGGGTAACTCTTGAATGACTCCGCAAATCTGGCCTCGATCGCGGGACGGCCCTGAATGACGTCCCCCTCTTCATCGATCACTTCCGCCGTCGGAGCGAACAGCGTCACAATCTCCTGTGCACGACCCGCGTTGAATGCCTTCTCGAATTTCAGCGCCAGTGCTTTCAGCGAATCCACGATGGGTTCAGAGGTCGTGGTGAGAGGCTTCTGCTGCGAGTTGGGCTTTTCCTGCGAATGAGCGGTCTGCCACTTGGTCGACTCAAAAATTCCCACCCCCAGCAGGAGAATACTTCCTGCCACAGGAGTCCAACGTTTGATCGTCATTCATGTCTCCTAAGAAATGCCTCTGAGCGGTTCGGGCCGAATTTGGTCGGCCATCGCACATCGGCAGGTGTGAGTTGAGTGATCACTGCTGAAAATCGTACCCCTTCAATAATCCGGATACTATCACAGGCAAAAATTGAAGGTCGCAGACGTGACGCGGGAATATCTCTTCGAAGCCCGCAACAGCCATGGCGGCGCGTAGCAGGCGGCAGATACGCCATACGCTCTCTCCGGACTGCCCAAGAGGTGCGTTTCATCAGAAGCAACCGGTTGCCCGACAGCTCTCATCTGTGCCTCTGCGGATTGCCTCTGCGAATGCAGACAGCCCACTCGGCAACAGAATCATTCACGAGGTGACTCTTATTTGGGGTGAAGCTGACGATGGCGATAGCAGGTCACCAGATGATCGTTCACCATACCGACCGCCTGCATAAACGCGTAACAGATCGTGGTCCCGACAAATCGAAAACCACGTTTTTTGAGCGATTTGCTCATGGCATCCGACTCGGGAGTACTCGCCGGGACATCGGCGAGAGATTGACGCCGGTTCTGCAAAGGGTGACCGCCGACAAAATCCCAGATGAATCGATCGAAACTACCGAATTCCTGCTGGACTTCCAGAAAGGCGGCCGCGTTGCCAATGGCCGATTGAATCTTCAGCCGGTTTCGTACGATTCCGGCGTCGCTCATCAAACTTTCGAACTTGGCCTCGTCGTACCCTGCGACGACAGCGGGATCGAATTCATCGAACAGTCGGCGATAGGCGGCGCGTTTCTTGAGAATTGTGATCCAGCTCAGCCCCGCCTGGGCTCCTTCCAGAATCAGGAACTCAAACAGTAACCGATCATCGTGGACGGGAACTCCCCACTCCTGATCATGATAGGCGACGTACTCATCCCCCTGCGCCCAGGGACAACGAAATTTCTCTGACTCCACGGGGCGATTCGTCATGGCGATGAGGACTTTGCTATCGGGGGAACTGGGGGCAGAGAAAAGGACCAGAGTATTGCTCGACTCTGGTCCTTAATCTACACGCCGATTGGCTCATCAATTTAGTGAACTCGCTGGCCCGGCTTGGCTCCGCTGTCCGGATTCAGCAGGTAAATCTCTTTTCCCCCTGCGCCTGCGGCGAGGACCATTCCTTCGCTGACTCCGAACTTCATCTTTCGGGGCGCGAGGTTAGCGCAGAAAATGACCAGACGTCCAATCAGATCTTCTGGCGCATAGGCACTCTTGATTCCTGCGAAGACATTTCGCGTCCCGTCGCCCCCCATGCTCAAGGTGAGTTGCAGTAATTTGTCGGCACCGGTGACGGCGTTCGCTGCGACGATTCGAGCAACCCGCAAATCCACTTTCGTGAAGTCGTCGATGGTGCAATGTTCGGCAAGGAGCGGTTCGTGGGCGAGCGCTTCGGGACCATCATTCCACTGCGAGACCGGTGCGGACTCAGCAGGTTGTGCGGCACCTGCGGTTTCGGGGACGGACTGTTGACCGGCTTCAATCATGGCATTGACCTGTGCGAGTTCGACTCGCTTCATAAGGTGTTCAAACTTCGAGACCCGCGTTCCAACCAGCGGTGTCTGAGCATCGTTCCAATTCGTAATCGGTTGCTGGAATAACTTGCCAACTTGCTCTGCGAGCAACGGCAAGACGGGGGAAAGGTACACGACAATCTGCCGAAACAGATTGAGTGTCACTGTACAGACCTGCTGCAGTTCAGCAGCCTTGCCGGGATCCTTCTTGAGCGTCCAGGGGGCCGTCTGTTCGACATACTGATTTGCCCGGTCTGCCAGCGCCATGATGGTTCTCATGGCCAAGTTGAAGTCACACGCTTCGTAAGCTGAGGCAATGGCTTCAGACTGAGCGGCGCACTCTGCGAACAGCCCGCCGTCGTCGGGATAGACCGCTGACAATCCGGTCACTTCGACAAATCGAGCGGTGCGACTTGCCAGGTTGACCACCTTGCCGACCAGATCCGAATTGACCTTGTTGACAAACTCTTCGAGGTTGAGATCCAGATCGTCCAGCCGTGATCCCTGCTTCGAGGCGTAGTAGTAACGCAAATAGGCCGGATCGAGCGTCTGCAAGTACGTCGACGCCTGGATGAACGTCCCCCGGGATTTTGACATCTTTTCGCCGTTCACAGTGAGAAAACCGTGAATGTGAACTTTTTTCGGCAGGTTAAGTCCCGCCGTTTTCAACATGGCGGGCCAGAAGAGTGTATGGAAGTATGTAATGTCCTTACCGATGAAATGGTGAATCTCCGTTTGGGGATTCTTCCACCAGTCATCAAGATTCTCGTTAGTACGTTCGCACCAATCGGCGGTAGACCCGATGTACCCGATCGGGGCATCAAACCAGACGTACCAGTAGTTCCCCGGACTGTCGGGGATCTCAAAACCAAAGTACGGGGCAGGTCGCGAGACGTCCCAGTTCCGTAAAGGTTCGCCGAGAAAGTGTCCCTTCAGGTAATTCGCAACTTCGTCCTGCAGATGATCACCGGATTGAGTCCATTCCGTCAGCCAGTCTCGCAGTTGCTCAATCTCGACAAACAGGTGTTTGGCGGTACGCAGTTCAGGCGTGGCTCCTGAGAGCGTGCTGACGGGGTTGATGAGATCGGCAGGACTGTACGTCGATCCGCATTTCTCACAGTTGTCGCCATATTGATCGGGGGCGTGACATTTCGGACACGTTCCCTTTACGAACCTGTCGGCGAGAAAGGTCTTCTCGACAGGGTCGAAGAGTTGGGACACGTCTTTTTCCACAATGAGCCCAGCAGACCGCAGCGCGGCCCAGACCTCGTGGCAAATCTTTCGCGTCGCGTCGCTATGCGTGCTGCCGTAATTGTCGAAAGCAATTCCAAACCCTGTGAAATCTCTCAGATGCGATTCACGCATATCAGCAATGAGCGCAGCTTCGCTACGGCCTTCCTGTCGGGCACGGATCATGATCGCGGTGCCGTGCGTGTCATCAGCGCAAATGTAGATGCACCGGTGGCCGCGCAGCTTCTGGAAGCGAACCCAGATGTCTGTCTGGATGTACTCAACGAGATGGCCCAAGTGGATGTGGCCATTGGCGTAGGGCAATGCCGAAGTCACAAGCATGCGACGTGATGTCATGCAATGTCCGTTTGAGGAATTTTGATTTGTCAGAGCCGAATCAGTATTCTATGACAAGCTATTCTAATTTCAGGTTCGAACAACGGGTAGAGACCTGACTGTTTCCGTTTGATATCCTTCGTTTCCCTGAAACCCGAAGCGAATTCAAGGGGACGTTCGGGGGGGCTGCAGTCATGAGCCGGGATGCCGACGGGAATCTCGGTGCCAGCGATCGGCATCCCGGCGACGGATTGAAATATTGATGTGAAAGGTGTCGAAGGATGCGAGGGCCTGGTTACAAAACCGCAGGAGATGTCAGAAGAACCTGGCGATGCTCGCAGTGTGGACGCGAACGCAAGCTCGGAGGCGAGATCACGTCGCTTCAGTGTGACTGCCAACCCGATCGCTGGATGCAGATCGTGTCGGAACGGATCCAGACACCTCGTCCACTCCAGCGCCCCAGCGATGTCGAGCGACGTCCGATTGATTTCGGAATCGAACCAACTCCACCTCAGCCAACGCGGCCTGCCGCCACGATCATTAAGCCGGCAATCGCGCGCGACCAGGAGCCTGAGATCAAGGCAGCCGGCGCTAAACCAGAGAGTGAACTGGTTGCTCCCCCTGCCCCGGTCCCTGAAGAGATTCCCGTAGAGCCTGCTGAGGAGGAATGGGGCGAAGGAATTCTGTAGCAGGTTGCGAAGTTGCCTCACGGCTGTTTCAACGCAGGTTTTCTGTTCAGTCCCATGGCTTCGAGCCCGTACGCAATTGGAATTCGGATGCACGTGTCGTCCCACTAAGTCACGGCTCGGGCTGTCTCAACGAGCTAAAGAGTATGCGAGCCGGAGCGAGCCCGCATACGAGCGCTGCTGGTCCATACCTGGAGAAACTCAAGCGGGTTACTGCCAAACTGAGATCCGCTGGCAGGATCACACGAGAATCGGTAGTAACTCGTCGTGAATTCCAGAACCGTTTGTCGCGAGCAGGTTCGGCTGTTCGAGCTGGAACGGGGATCCATCAATCTTGGAAACACGTCCGCCCGCTTCTTCCACCAGCAGAATTCCCGCAGCCATATCCCATGGCTTCAGGCTGGTGGACCAGAATCCTTCGAGTCGTCCCGCGGCGATATAGGCGAGGTTGAGTGCCGCAGACCCGGTTCTTTGTACGGACTGAGCGTGGGGGAGCACATTGAGAAAGCGGCGGACGGCATCCTCGGATCCGGTCGTTGCGACGGGCAGGCTGGCAATGAGGAGCGCTTGTGACAACTCCGTCACCCCCGAACACCGTAGCGGACGTCGGTTCAGACTGGCCCCTTCCCCTCTGACCGCCAGAAACATCTCATCGTGCACAGGATCGAACACGGCGCCGACAATCACTTCGCCGCGGCATTCCAGACCGATCGAGACGCAGTAATACGGAAAGCCATGAACGTAATTGGTTGTTCCGTCGAGGGGATCGATGACCCACCGATACGGAGAGTCGGTGTCGGTCACCGACAGCCCTTCTTCGCCACAGAAGGCATGCTGCGGGTACCGTCCCCGAATAAAATCGAAGATCGCCGCTTGCGCAGCTTCATCCGCCTCGGTCACCAGATTCGATCGACTTTTCTCTCGAACAGTGAACTTTGAAGACCAGGCCCTCAAAACATGGCCCGCGCGTCGTGCGGCTTCTTCTGCGGTTTGGACGTACTCGAGCATGAATCCTCCGTAATTGGGTTTTCCGTTCAATTTGCTGGCAACAAGTAAAAAAAGAAAGGGCTCGCACTGAGTATTCAGTACGAACCCTTTGAATTTCAGTCATTCCTGCGATGCGGAAATTACTGAGCTGGAGCTGGAGCTTCAGCTGGCTTCGGAGCGTCGGCTGGCTTTGGAGCTTCAGCTGGAGGAGCTGGAGCGTTCTGGACAGGAGCGGCGTACGAAGGTGAACCGGTCGAGATGACGGTTGCTGGAGCAGCGCTGCAACCACCTGGGCAGCCGCCCGAAACAACGGTGGTGGAGCTGCAGCCGTTGCTGCAGGTTGGAACAGCGCTAACGGTTGAGCAGCTGTTGCAGGTTGCAACTGGAGCGGCACAGCTTACTGCTGGTGCTGCGCAGGTCGGTGCTGGACAGCAACGAGCTCGGTGATGGTGAACTCGGGCAGGACGGCATGCGTTGCGGCAGCCACGGCCGGCTTCGACCGAAGAAACAGCTGAAAAAACAACAGCAACTGCGGCCAACAGACCAAGGGCACGACTCATAAGTAAACTCCTTCAAAGCGATCACGGGTGCTGAACCTGGAGAAGCCGACCTTCGGCCCCTCCAATCCTTCCCTCGCAGTTCTGAGAAGAACTGTCGCCGAGAGACAATTTTCAAAATGTCAGATTGGGGAGAATTGTCTGATTGTCCCGTCTGGGTGGTATGCAGAATATCAGGGAGATACCGCTTGTCAAACGATAGTGGCGGTTTTGTTTTACTGACTTTGCGAATTGTGGAGTGCTTCACGCAGCGGTTTCAGCATCTGTCCCATGGTGGACCAGCGCTCATTGGGCCGCGCGGCGAGACCTTTCATGATGGTTTCCGCGACCAGAGGGTCGATACTCGGGACCAGTTTCTGAAGTTCTTTGGGGGGCAGGTTAATGTGCTGCACGACAGCTTCGAGCGTTTCTCCACCCGGCCACGGAAGCTCTTTCGTATACATCTCAAAGCAGGTCACCGCATACGCAAAGATGTCGATGCGCTGGTCGGTTTTCTGACGCTTGATGAGTTCAGGAGCCATGTAGGTTGCCGTTCCAGTACGGTTTCCTGGCGCCTGATACTCCGCGGTATTGGGGACGACGAGGCCAAAATCGATCAGCTTCGTGTTGAGCGACTGATCGACGATGATGTTGCGCGGACAGATATCCCGATGAATCCAGTTTTGTCGGTGAAAGTGTTCGATGGCCTCGCCAAGTTCCACGATGAATTTCAACCGATTCTTCTTCATGACGTCGTTCTGAACGTCAATCAGATAGCTCAACGACATTCCTTCGATGAATTCCATCACGAGGAACTGTTCATTGTTCGTCGTGATTCCATGTTCGAAGGTTTTGACGATGTGGGGATGCTGCAATGTGATTGCAACCTCCCCTTCCGTCGGCTTCTTACTCTTCATTTGAGAGAAGCGGGATTCCAGTCGCTCGGTTTTCTCGATGTCGAGCACCTTCAATGCGACCGTCTTCTCTGTACGGCGGTCGGTCGCACGCCAGACTTTCGACATGCTTCCCTGACCGACGCGACTGATCAGTTGAAAGCGCGACCCGATGTCGACTTTGTTCACCTTGGGCTTGCGTTTGAGCAGCGCTTTGAGGAATTGCAACATGGGTTTCCTTGCTCCAATTTCAGCTCGCAGGTGAACAACGCGACCGAACTACACACCACAGTAATCAATGATACGAGAGATCTCTGTACGCAGCTCAGGGCGTGGGACGATCCTGTCTATAAAACCATGTGTCAACAGAAATTCGCTTGTCTGAAATCCCGCAGGAAGATCGATTTTGCAGGTAGCCCGGACAACCCGTGGACCCGCGAAACCAACGAGGGCTTTCGGTTCGGCCAGGGTAATGTCACCCAGCGATGCGAAACTCGCCGCGACCCCCCCCATGGTCGGGTTGGTCAGTACCGAGATAAAAAGCCCCCCTGAAGACTGGTACCGAGCCAGTGCGGCACTGACTTTCCCCATCTGCATGAGAGAGAGGATCCCCTCGTGCATTCGAGCACCACCCCCGGATCCGCTCACGATCACCAAAGGCAACTTGAGTCGGGTGGCTTCCTCGACGGACCGCGTCAGCATTTCACCAACCACAGATCCCATGCTTCCCATGATGAAAGAAGAGTCCGTCAGGGCGAAGACCAGCGGTCGCCCTCGCATGTAACCTCGGCCTGCAATACACGCGTCTTTCAAGCCGGTCTTCTTCTGTTCCGCCAGCAAACGGACCTTGTAAGGCTTGGAATCAACAAACCCCAGCGGATCTTTCGGAGCGAGGTTGGTGAACCATTCTTCGAAGCTGTCTTCGTCGAGCAGTTGTTGAATGCGAACCCGGCCAGGAACGATGAAATGGTGGTTGCAATCAGGGCACAGATAAAGATTTTGTTCGACTTGCTTTCGGTACACCGTACTTTTGCAGGAATCACATTGAATCCAGAGTCCTTCGGGCACTCCTCGCTTCTTCCGTGGTGCTTCTCCGTTGTCGAAATCTCGTTGCTGTGGAGGAGTGTCTGAACTCATCCGCTAGAACTCCGTTCTGTAGTTTAGTCGCAAATTGACGGTGAGTGACGTTCTCGTGAGACGTGGCCAGACGGGAATCAGGGGACCGCGTGGCGCCGCAGAGATAAGGTGGGATACCATCCGGACAAGGGATTTTCAAATGATGGGCAGCGAAAGTTCACGGGTTTCCAGTGCGATTCTTACACTCCAGAAGAACATTTGAATCGCGACCGCACTCAGGCCGACACAAACTCCACCCGAATTTCAAGGTTGGTCGCACGGAAAAAAACGGAATTCCCCGAAGGACTTCGGCCATCACACGTCTCTCCTTGACTTATCCGAAGTTTCTATTGAGAATTACCGAAGGAACTCAGGTTGGTCGAAAAGATCACAGCGCGCCGCAATTTACATCGTGCCGCTGTGACGTTCGAAAGGCAGCTCAAAACCAGCAGCGCAATTTTCTCTTTCTCATTCGACTGATTGGTTGCCTTGAGCTCACCTGATGGGTGTCCTTCAACGTGGAGGACAGGACTGTATGAGTCGCGATATTTGGCGACATCGTTAACGCGGAGCAATCTAGACAAATGAAGACTCGTTTTCGTGGATTCACCCTGATCGAACTCCTGGTCGTCATCGCGATCATCGCAGTTCTGATCGCATTGCTGCTGCCCGCTGTGCAGCAGGCTCGTGAGGCAGCCCGCCGCACACAATGTAAGAACAATCTCAAGCAACTCGGATTGGCCTGCCACAACTACCATGACACTGCAGGTCAGTTCCCGCAGAACACCGATGGACGAGCAATCCAGGCTTGGCAGGGGAGCAGTTCCTGGCAAGGGGGCCCTGGCAGCTTCGGCTGGATGATCATGGCTCTGCCATACATTGACCAGGCTCCTCTGTACAACCAGTTCAACTTCACCGACAACCTGTCTGCCAATGCTCCAAGTGGAATCCCTGGATGGGGTAGCAGCTACAATGGACTGCTGGCACAGCGCGGCATGGCAGCTTTCATGTGCCCCAGCAACCCACAGACTTCACTCGTCTATGTCGACGTCGGTGCTGCTGGTGGAGGCCAACCTTCCGTTCCCGGAAATACCTCGGGACGTACCGATTACGTTGGAAACATGGGATTCACCTACGGCGACTGGCGCGACTGTCCCGCCGTTCCAACTCCGCGTAACGGTGGCGGAACTGAAATTGTCGGCCAGGCCATCTGGGCCTCAATGTACGAGACCGCTTATCTCTGTCGTGAGAATGGCGTTTTCAGTTTGCTCGGCACCGCGAAGATGCGCGACATTACCGATGGAACCTCGAACACGATTCTGATCATGGAAGACCAGCATTTCGCTTCTGGTCCTCGCCGACCAGCCAGCGTTTCTGGCGATGCTGCCTGGGCCAGCCCTATGGCCATCTCGACGGCCGCGCACCTCGTAAACCAGAACTTCTCGTTCAACCTCGACGGAAGCATGGTTGCCGGTCATGACTCACACAAATGTCACGGCATCAGCAGTACTCACGTTGGTGGGGCTCACGTCCTGATGTGTGACGGCGCTGTGCGATTTATCAGCGACAGCATTTCGGGTGTCACGCTGCAGGCCATTTCGACCCGCGGCAACTCGGAAACAGTTGGCGAATTCTAGAAGGTGGTTCACTCCATCCTCTGCTGAGTTCCAGACATGAATCTCGCCCCTATGCGGGGCGAGATTCTCTCTTTTCTGCAGCTCACATTCATCACGACATCATCTAAGTCCACGGGATGCGGGGACATGCCGCGCTGGTTTCATCTTGGTATCTGCGTCTGGGCGGTCTGCGGTTGTACGTCCAAGACCTCCACAGCCCCTGTTGATTCTTCGACCTCTACGGTTTCAGTAACAAAGGGGGCGCCCGAATCGACCGTTAACAGACCACGGTCTGAGCAACCGATCGCCAATCCTGTCTTCGCCGATGTTGCCGAACAGTCGGGATTGAACTTCGTTTACGATAACGGCGAACAGGGAAAAGTCCTGATGGTGGAAGCCACAGGAGGTGGAGCGGGCTGGATTGATTACGACGGAGACCATCTGCTTGATCTGTATCTCTGCCAGGGTGGAAATCCGGTCGATTCTTCCAATGATACTCAACCTCTCGATCAACTCTTCCGGCAGGTGGAACCGGGGAGGTTTGAACGGGTTACTGTTCCTGCGACGATCCACGAGTCGCAATACAGTCAGGGCGTTTCTGTCGCCGATTTCGATGACGATGGATTCGATGATGTCTATGTTTCCAACGTAGGACCCAACTCCCTGTTCCGTAACATGGGAGATGGGACGTTCATCGAGATTGCAAACTCCGCCGGAGTTGCGAATCCCCTCTGGAGCGCCAGCTCTGCCTGGGGTGACCTCGATGGCGACGGTGATCTGGACCTGTACGTCTGCAATTATGTGGACTACGACGTACATAACCCCGTTCCGTGCCTCCGCGCGGATGGTCGTCCCGGCACTTGCCATCCCAAGAACATGACGGGAGTTCCGGACGAGTGCTATTTCAATCAGGGAGACGGGACATTCACGGCTGAAGCTGAAAAGCGGGGCCTGTTCGGACCTGAGAACAAGGGTCTGGGAGTGGTGATTGCAGATCTTAACAACGACAACCTGCCCGATATTTATGTCACGAACGACACTTCTCCGAATTTCCTGTTCATCAATCAGGGCCATGGTCAGTTCTCTGAAATGGCAATGCTGCTGGGTTGTGCGGTCAGCCGCGAAGGACATCCCCAGGCCAGTATGGGAATCGCTGCCGGGGATTTCGACCATAACGGCTGGCTGGATCTCTACAGCACCCACTTCACCAAAGAATCGAACACGCTTTACAAGAACCTGGGACCGACGGGCTTTCAGGACGTAACGGGGTTGGTCGGCCTCCACACCCCTGTCATTCCCTTTCTCGGGTTTGGAACGGTGATGACGGACTTTAACCAGGATGGCCGCGAAGACATTTTTATCGCGAACGGTCATATTGATGACTGGAGCTCTCAGGGGGATCTGCATGAAATGCCCGCTCAGCTCTTCTCCTTTGCGGGGACGCGTTTTGTCGAGTTCTCTCAGATCGCAGGACCCTACTTTCAGCGAAAAGGACTCGGGCGCGGAGTGGCCTCTGGCGACTTTGACAACGATGGTGACTGGGACCTGGCTGTCGTGCATCAAAAATCGCCGACGGCGCTGCTGCGCAATGAATCGGTTCGAGGGCATTGGTTAAAGCTTCGATTTCAGTGCAACACAAATCGTCGCGGTGTCGGGGTACGTGTGACCCTGCGACAGGGAGAAAAAACTCTGACCCAGCAGATGCTGGGGGGGAACAGCTACTGTTCCGCACATGAACCTGCTCTCATCTTCGGCTTGGGCGACGATTCCAGCCCGTGTTCGCTGGAGATTCGCTGGCCGGACGGTACCGTGCAGCAGATTCCCGATGTCACAGCAGATTCGATGATGCTGATTCAACAACCCCGATCTTCGGCAACGGAGTAAGATTGAGTCAGTCGATCGGGCCCAGTCCTTGCGATGTGGTACGAGCCACGAAATCCCCCTGTCGACAAGTGAGCAACCGTGAAACGGCGAGACCAGGAATGAAGCATACCGCTGGGGTTAGAAACCGCCGATCAATCTGGGTCATGCTGATCATCCTGCTGGTCGTACCGCTCGCGTATTGGGGACATCAGGTCTGGCAGGCCAAAACTGTCAAGTCGCTGGCCTCGCTCTGTTATGAAGCTTCACGAAACTCACAGTGGGACAAGCTGGCGAAGGCCTCTGAGCGATGGTCCTACCTGGAACCCCAGCGTGCAGAACCCTGGCTGTTTCGAGCGGAAGCGGCGGAAGAAGTTCAGGACTGGAAGCTGATGGCCAAGTGTCTTGGTAGCATTCCCAGAACGGACCGGCGCGCAATTCCTTCTCTGGCGAGAAAAGCGGGACTGGAGTTTGAGTATCTGAATCGGCCATGGGACGGCCTTAAGACCTGTGACGAAATCATCTCGCTCGATCCGCGTGTTCTGCTCGCACACAAGCAGTCCATCTTTTTTGCAGCCATGACGCTTCAACGTGCGGAACTGGTCAAACGAATTCGAGCAGCAATCCGTGTCCGTCGTGAATCCCCGGAAGCGTATGTTTATCTCGCGAGCGCAAGCTGGTTCTACGGTGCATCGCTTTATCGTAACAACTCGTTCTGGCTGGAAGGGAATCCTGACGACGAAACGTTCCAGGTCGCTCGTGCAATGCAGATCTACATGTCTGAAGCCAAGTCGAATCTGGAAGAAGCCGAGAACTATGCGCACATTCCAGAGGCAACGGAACTTTTGCAACGGTACCCACACAACCTGGAACTACTGGCTTACTTTATTAACCTCGCCATCGAAGATGGAAACATTGATGAAGTGACTCGGCTGCTTGCTTCGGTACCGCAGGAAGCAGCCGACGGAGATGCTCGAATCTGGCGTGCGAGAGCCTGGAAAGCCGATGTTGAAAATGATTTCGAATCCGCGTTGGAGTTGTCGCTCCGCGCTTACGCCATTGATCCCTATTGGTGGAAGGTTCATTTTCAGATTCATGACATTTGCCGGCGACTGGGTAAGGCAGAAGAGTCTCAACGATTTTTCAAGCTCTACGAGGTCAGTGTCCCGCTGTCGAAGATGATCATGGAAATGAACCGCTCTTCCGACGCCTTCGATGATTTTCAGTTTCGTACCAGCCTGATGACCCTGGCCGAACTGATCGAGGATGCGGAAGTCGTCACCGCCCTGCGTTCACGAATCACCGGTCCACAGCAATGACTCGAATTGTGCCGCCTCCACAGCTAAGATTACCGCACGTCCCTCTAATTCACTGCAACGAGACACCATTGGATTCCTTTCAGGAGAATTTCTATGTCCGCGCGTTTGTTCAGTCTGCTTTGTCTGGCCGGCCTCATTGGCTGTAGCTCATCGGGTCCAGCCGGCCCACCACTTTTCCCGGTCACTGGAAACCTCACCGTCGGTGGCAAACCACTCGCAGACGTGAGCGTCCAGCTGGTCCCTGTCGATCCGCAACCAGCAACAAACAATTCTCCAGGGACGCTGACGTCGAGTGGTATCACGGATGCCAGTGGTAACTTCAAAATGACGGCGAGCAACGGACACGCAGGGGCTGCGAAGGGTAAATACAAAGTCGTCCTCGGCTACGCTCCAAAGATGTCTCAAGAAGAGCAAGCCAAGGCTGCAATGCGCAAGGGGCCTCCCAAGGTAGACCTTCCGTTCTCGAAAGATTACGTGTCGACCAGAACGACACCGAAAGAGGTGGAAGTCACGGAAAAAACGCCCGCGATCGAGCTGAAGCTTTAATCAGATTCACGATGCCCGACTGGCATCACGTGATACTCTGAAGTGCCTTCCAGAACGAGAATTCGCTGGCAAGACGAAACACTGGCCAGCGAGGTCGTTTGACCCGTTGGCCAGTGAACTTCTAGACGGTCCACCTGAGTCGACTTGCCCAGTCCAAACAGGAGGGACCGGTCACTCGTCGACAAGTAACTCCCCCCACCTTTCACATATCCGGTTTGCTCCCGTTCGCCCGTGAAAATTTTCACCCAGGCTCCCACCGCTGAACGCGTGCTGTGGCGTCCCACGAGTCGTATTGCCAGCCAGTTCTCGATCTTCACCTCATTCCGAAGTACTGCCACAGGTTCGTTGGTATGCACGACCACAAGGTCCGGGCTCCCGTTCGCATCAAGGTCTCCCATGGCAGCCCCTCGCCCCAGATGCGGCGTGCTCAGATATTCGCCTGAGGATTTTGCGATTTCACGTAAACGCCTGCCTTGATCATTCCAGAACAGATAGGGCAACTGCC
The DNA here is from genome assembly GCF_044336245.1 of Schlesneria sphaerica. Lineage (NCBI taxonomy): Bacteria > Pseudomonadati > Planctomycetota > Planctomycetia > Planctomycetales > Planctomycetaceae > Schlesneria > Schlesneria sphaerica. The sequence goes on from NZ_CP172346.1 coordinate 317,286, forward strand.
GGCGATCAGCGACAGAATTGGGGGCCCAGACGTGACCATTCGTGCAGAAAATATCGAGGAATCCATCGCCGTCCGCATCCAGCAGCGTCGTTCCGAATCCCACAGCCGCTGACCCAACGGCTGTAACTCCGAATGCGCGGCTGGCATGACCGAAGATGTCGTTGCCAAGATTGCGATACAAGGCAAACGTTTGATTCTCGTAATTTGCCACCCACAGATCCGGCTTGCCGTCACCGGTCACATCCCCCAGGTCGACGCCCATACTGCCATCAGAGGCGCCCGTCTCACCCAGGGCCACGCCATTTTCGAGAGCGACTTCCCGATAGCGTCGATCGGACTGCGAAGCAAACAGTTGATTGGGTACCGTATCGTTGGCGACGAATACGTCTGGCTGATTGTCGTTGTTCAGATCGGCAATCAGGACACCCAGCGTCTTGCCGATCCCCTCAATCCCCAGTTCTTCGTTCCCCGGTCGAAATGATCCGTCTCCATTACCGAGAAACACGGTACAGGGCAGTCCGCGAAAGACTGTGGGATCACAGACGTTCCGAATGCCAAGCCGCTTGTCGATGCAAACAGGATCGTTGTCGAACGACCAGTCGACATAATGACCGACAAACAGATCAAGCACCTGATCCTGATTGAGATCTCCCCATCCGGCGGCCAGACTCCACAGAGGGTCCGTCAATCCGGATGAAGGGGTCACATCGGAAAACGTTCCGTCCCCCATATTCCGGAACAATTGCAGGCCTCCCCACCCTGTGATCAGCAAATCCGCAAAACCATCTTCATCCATGTCCACGGTCCAGAGACCATGGTGGTAGCGATGAATCGGGCTCAGCCCCGCAGCATCAGTGACGGCTTCATAATTCCAGTCGGAAATCTGGCGGTACAGGGCGATCGGGTGGGGCAGGATCGATTTGTCAGACCCGAAGTGCCCCCCACCTCCCAGAAACAGATCCAGCTTTTCGTCACGATCGAAGTCCTCGATCGCACAACCTGCACCGAACGATTCAAGGATGGTGAAAAAGTTCGCTTCCTCACCATTGCGAGCCGTCCAGTCGATTCCTGACTGCTGAGCCATCTCTGTGAAACGGATGTGGTGCTGCTCGAGCGACTTTTCGCCGTTCAAACTGAAACTGTCGACTCTAGACGGAGATTTCGCTCGGTCCGTACATCCGAATACGACAACGCAGAAACCAATAAGAACGGTCCTGCTCCAGTTGTTCGACGAACGCAACTTGCCTGACGCCATCGATGATCCTGCCAATGCGAGCGTTTACTTTTTAGCAATTGAATTGTGTCGTCGCCCAACTTCGAAATAAAAGCGGATTCGAGGTAAGGATTAAAGTATCCGCGCTCGTATTGCTATCCTCGCACTCGCGCCAGCCGTTGCCTCGTTCAAGTACTAGGGTGTACGATCCGCATCCGATGTGGTCGGCGAAGCGGGATCTGAAATCGGCTGGTCACCCATTTCCTTCGCTTCGCCCCTCCCCTCCAGCACTCGTTGGTGGAACTGCGCTTTTTCGAGATCTCCTGCCTGATGGTAGAGAGCGACAAGCTCGCGGTGGGCTGGAGGGTAGTCTGGCGAAATCTGAAGCAGGTTCTGGTACCAGCGGATTGCATCCTGACGGGAGATGTACTTCGCAACGATGGCCGCAATCTGCATGCGCAGTTCCAGATTCCCGGGTTCACTGCGCAACTGACGTTCCAAAGCAGTCAATTGGTCCAGTGGGGCTCTGGATTCGGCCACAAACGCAAGGAGCGGCTCGGCTTCGTTGCCGCGGCCGCTGGCTTTGAGACTTCGTGCGAGGGAGTACGCGAGATTCGCATGCTCGGGCACGGAACGATACGCTTTTTCCAGGACCGCCGCAGCCTCAGAGGCACGATTCGCTGCAAGCAGCACCTCGCCATAGGACTTCTGAACGTTGAAATCGTCCGGATGGTTTTCCATGGCCCCGCGCAAGAGCTCGATCGCCGTATCCAGGTCACCCGCCGTGGCGGCACATTGTGCCAACCCGCGGATGGCCGTCAGATTGTCCGGATGCCGTGACAGGTACTCCTTGAAGAGCGGGACGGCGTCGTTGGTCTTCAGCCGTTCCAGCATCACGCTGGCGAGTGCAAGACGAAAATCGTCATTGTCCGGATCGAGTGCCAGGGCTCGTCGGTAGTCGGACTCTGCCTCTGCCCAGTTGTAGATTGACTGGTTAAACCGGCCACGCAGTTCGTGGGGTTCTGGATCCTTCGGATAGTCTTTCTGCCAGAGATCGAGCGTCTTGTTGGCGAGCTCCAGATTATGGTTGAGCATCGTCCAGGTGTAATAGGCTCGCGCGATTTCCGGGCCATCATCGCGTGGATCCGTCAAAAGATCCGACCAGTTCGCCTGCATGGCGCTGAACTGACCCGTCTGAGCCATCGCGAGCAGCCGCTCGCGCCGCAACTCTGACTTAGGGACACCCATCTTGCTCGCCAGTTGCAACTTGGACTCTACGAGTTGAAATTGCTGCTGGCGACGCGCGATCCGAATCTCCAGCAGACAGGCTTGAGGATCGTCACCCTCGTGAAACCATTGACTTCTGGCAACCCAGGACTCGGCCGCAGCGAGCTTCCGCTGCCTCAATGCCGAGGTACCTCTCCAAAGGCAAAAATCTCGCCAGAACCAGACCGAAAGTCCGACCAGCACGGCAAGGACGGCCAAGTAAAGTGCGATCCGTCTGTACTTCCCGACAGGTGGATCCGACGAAACCATAATGGAGGATTGCTTTCTAACCAGGAGAGAAGTTTTTCGAGAATCTAAAGATACTCGCTGATCGCCATCGACGCACGGAAGCGAGTACAGGACAGATGCACAACCGTATCTTGGGGCCCGTTATTCAAACCGGTATTCAAAGGAGTGTGATGAATTCACGAAAGTGGATGCTCACGATCTGGCCCATGTCGCTCCGACAGCGTTCTCGTTTCACATACGTCGATCCAATCGCACCTGCTTGGCGAACGCATCGTTCCCTGCTACGAGATCGCGTTCAAAACTTGAATAAATCACGACGAGAGTGGGGAGTCTCATCAGAGCTCCGGCGGATCCTGATGCGTCGTCGAGAGAGTCGACTTATCGTACGGAAACTTGCGATGATTTTCCTGCTGGAGCCATCAATTGACCAATGAAAAGGCTAATTGGACGCAGGCAGATTAAAGAATTCGGTTCGTACATGTCAGAAGACTCAATCGAGGCGAAAGTGACAGTCCAGGTCCGAGAGACTTCTTCGCAGACGACGGCGTGAAGTCAGAGATACGGTGCAGACGATGAAAGGTGATGAGAATGCCGGGGGAACTCCTGATTCGATGGACAGCTCGATTCGCAGTGGCGTGTTACGTCGCGCGACTGCTCTATGATGCCGCCGGGATGACTGAGCCCTCGGCGCAGCGACAGGCCCGCTGGTGGTGGACGGTGGGATGCGGCTGGTTCATTTTACACGTTGTTTCAGCGTTTCACTTTCTGCACGAATGGAATCACGACGCAGCCTACACATACACGGCGAAGCGAACCGCAGAATTGACGGGATGGTCATCGGGACTCGGACTCTACATTAACGAGGCATTTGTTGCCTTATGGGTTGTTGACACCCTGCTCTGGTGGCGGGACCTGTCATGGCCGAATAACCGATCCGGTTACTGGGGAGTCCAAACTGTCTTCGCATTTCTCATGATCCAGGCAACCGCCGTTTTCGGTCCCTCGTTCTGGATTCCGATCGTCATCATGATTGCTGGACTGCTCGCGGTCGTTCGTCTGTTGACTCGAGCGGGTGTAGATGCGTCACCTGCGGCGTCCGAATTACCAACTCGAACGGGATCCGAGAAAGCCAGCCTCAAGTCGTGAGATGTCGCCCCTGCAACCGACGGGACCGGCGTCGCTAAGCAAACCCCGGTTCGTTTAGTCGAACAGACGGAGTTGACCAGACTTGGGAACGGGTGAGCGGAACTGAGATACGTCGAGCGTCGGGTAGCGTTGGGCAAGTTCATACTTACGAGCAAAGACTTGAAACGTCTGTCGAATCTGTTCTGCCACCACACCTGTTCCGGTCATGCGAGTTGCAAAGTCTGATCGATAGAGTTGGCCTCCGCGGGTATCCCGAACGCGCCCTTCGATGCGATCCTTCTGCGCTGGCAGAGCCCTCTCCAGCCATTCCAGAAACACGGGTTTCACCGTGAGGGGCAATCGAAGAAGCACGTAGACCGCTGATGTGGCCCCTGCCTCGCGAGCTGCTTTCAGGATCGCTGGAATTTCGGAATCATTCAGACTCGGAATCACGGGAGCCACCATCACCTGAGTTGGGACACCCGCTGCGGAAAGTTCGCGAATCGCGCGCAAGCGAGCCTGCGGGCTGCTCGTTCTGGGCTCCATGACCTTCGTCAGGGACTGATCGAGCGAGGTGATACTGATTCCGACACTAATCAGGTTCCGCTTCGCCATTTCACTCAACAAGTCCAGATCCCGAGTGACCAGAGCATTCTTGGTGATGAGCGCGATGGGCTGCCTCGCATCCAATGACACCTCAAGACATCCGCGCGTCAATTGAAACTTCCGTTCGGCCGACTGGTAACAATCCGTGACACCGGACATCATGACAAGCTCAGGCGAATACGAATCGCGAGCGAGCCACTCGCGAAAGAGTTCTGGCGCCTTCTGTTTGACGAAGATTTTGGTTTCAAAGTCGAGCCCCGCACTGAGGTCGAGATATTCATGAGTGGGCCGGGCATAGCAGTAGCTGCAACCGTGCGCGCAACCGCGGTACGGGTTGACGCTGTAACGAAAAAAAACGTCCGGGCTGGCGTTCTCTGTTACAACGGATTGGGAAAGGTCTGCGAAATACTCAGTCTTGTGACGCTGACCCTCTGCATCATCGTCTTCGTCCCGGTGTGTCGGATCTTCCACGTACTCAATCCGGGAATACCGATTCAGCGGATTGATTTGAGCACCACGGCCGACAGCCGCAGGGGGCGTCCGATTATCCATGTTTGATCGTTAATGTTTGGGGCGAAGTCGTCTCTGAACTGCTTCTGCAGTGATCTGTCACCGACCAGATGGCCCGTCACCACGAGACATCGTCCAGCGGTTTTCGGAATATTGTAGCGGGTGGAGCGTTTGAGGCCCGCGAAATCTGAAAGGAACCATGACCGAATGCAAGCGGAAGATCCCGTGACGCAGCAGCGCTCGAAGTTTGTCTGCAACCAGACTCACCGACGCCAGTTGGGTCCATTCTGACAATTCTGACACATTGATCAAAGCAGAACAAAGTTGTGAAGGGCTGCCTGCTGTCTGACATCCCATTGTCTGCCTGCGACGCGTCAGATGGATTTCATGTTCGCCGTTCAGTGTACACAGTGCTAGTCAGAACGAATGACGCATCGTAAGATTGAAAGACAATTCGTGTGCGCCCTCGATGTCGAGCAGGGGGTGAAATCACCTTTCAGTAATTTTGACAGTTCGACGGAACGACTTGTCATCGGACGTGATCGCGTCGCCTGACACAAATCCTTCATTTCAGACAGAATTTGTGTCAGGCGACCCAAAGAAAATCTCAGGAGTAATCTATGCGACGATTCATGGCATTTCTTTTGTTGCTGGGAACCGCTTCCGTCGGAACCGCTCATGCCCAGACGGAAACATCTTCCCCTAAAGAGGCGACTCAAGCGGCAAAAGTTGTTGCGAAAAAATTGAATGTCGCACACATCGAAATTAAGGGAAGCTACACGGAAGGTCTGGGTGGCGGAGGCCTGTTCAGTGAAGTCGTCGAAACCCTGAATGATGCCCTGCAACGGCTGAAAAAGGCCGCCGGCGACGAAAGTCTCGATGCCGTCGTTCTGCACATCAACAGCCCACAGATCGGCTGGGCCAAACTGAATGAACTCCAGACCGGGATCGCAAAAATTCGGCACCGCGGACGCAAGGTCTACGCGTGGCTCGAAGGAGCAGACACGAAAGATTACCTGCTGGCTTCGGCTTGCGACCAGATCGTCATTCCTGAATCGGGAATGGTGATGCTGCCCGGTCTGCGAGCGGAAATCTCGTTCTACAAGAATCTCTTCGACATGCTCGCGATCGAACCCGAAATGTTGCGGGTGGGCGAGTTCAAGTCCGCAGCAGAACCCTACAGCCGATCGGAGATGAGTCCCGCTTTCCGAGAAGAGATGGAAACAATCATCGATGATTACTATCAGCAGATCATCGAGATGGTCTCCAAGTCCCGGAATTTGAATGCGGATCAGGTCTCTGGAATCATCGACACGGGTCTGTTCTCTGCTCAGGAAGCGAAAGAACGTGGCCTGATTGATCACGTCGCCTACGAAGACCACATCATTGATCTGATCAAGGGAGATCAGAAGGATGCGGAAGTCAAAATCACGAAGTCGTACGGGAAAAAGAAAATCGACACCGACTTCAGTGGATTCACCGGCATGGCGAAAATGATGAACATGATGATGGGAATCGAACCTGCCACACGCAAATCGTCCAGTCCCAAAATTGCGATCATCAGTGCTGTCGGCCCCATTATGTCGGGGACCAGCCGAGGAGACTTCTTCGGCGAAGAGTCGATGGGGTCAACCACCATGATCAAAGCCATCCGACAGGCACGGGACGATGCCTCTGTTAAGGCCGTCGTTCTCCGGGTCGACAGTCCGGGAGGAAGCGCGCTGGCAAGTGACCTGATGTGGCACGAACTGGAAACTCTCGAAGGAAAGAAACCACTCATCGTCAGTATGGGTGACACTGCCGCCAGTGGTGGCTACTACATCGCCATGGGTGCAGACCGCATCTTTGCCGAACCGGGAACTCTCACAGGTTCGATCGGGGTCGTCGGAGGAAAGATCGCTCTGGAGAAGTTCTATGCCAAGGTCGGTATCACCACGAGTGTCGTTCAGAAAGGAAAGAACGCCGGGGTGCTGAGCACGACCAAGCCCTGGACGGAAACCGAACGTGATGCGATGCAGAAAATGATGAACGACATTTATGCGCAGTTCACGAAGAAAGCGGCGGAAGGCCGCAAGATGGAATACGAGAAACTCGAAAAACTCGCTCGCGGGCGAGTCTATACCGGAACCCAGGCTCTGAACCTGGGATTGATTGACGAATTAGGAACGTTGGACGATGCGATCGCCTACGCAAAGAAATCTGCGGGAATCGATCCAGAGTCGAAACTTGAGCGTCTCGATCTTCCTAAACCGACCAGCCCGCTCGAGGCTTTGTTCGGTCCGCTGGATCCATCAGTCCATATCAGCAACGCTGTCATGAAAGCCTGGCTGAACCGACTTCCGGCCGAGATTTCATCTCAATTAAAGAGTCTGGATGTGTATGATCAACTCGCACGGGAGAAGGTCCTTACGGTGATGCCGTACCAGTTATACATCAAGTAGTTTGCCCTCGTTTCCTCACATGAGTGCAGCACCATCGACATCCACGAGACGGACTTGGCCGACCGGGTCACTTACCTGTCTCGTGGATGTGTCTCTGGTTTGTGATGAGCAGCGAGAAATTGGAACGCGGAAGTCAACGAGCCGATGAAACCTGCATCATCAATTCGTCGTGCCCGCCTCCCCTGCCGACGCGGATTCACGATGGTGGAAGTCCTGCTCGTGCTGGGGGTGCTGGCCGTATTTGCCGGGATGACCGTCCCGGCCGTGATGCGAATGTTCGGACAGCAGAAATTGACAGGGTCCGCCGAGCGGGTCCGCTCGGCGATTGCCAGTGCCCGTATCCGTGCAATTGAGTCCGGGTTAGTCTATCAATTCTGTTGCGAACTCAACGGCAGCAGGTTTGTGGTTGCTCCTTACGAACTGGATTTTTCAAGTACTGCTCAGCCCGCCGTTTCAGGAAGTAGACCTTTAGGCCGCGCTTCTGCAGACTTGCCTAAAAGGATCGTGTTCAGCACGTTCAAAGTGCGAAATGCCGGGACGATGACTGCAGTCCCTGCGTCGTACAAGCTATCGCCGCAGTCTCTTCAAGGACTTCCCAACGCCAACGATCTTGCAGGTGTCAGCTGGTGTTCGCCCATTCTGTTTCATCCAGAAGGTTCGGCAAACGTCGATGCGGAAATCACGGTCGCTGACGGACGAAATCAAGAGATTCTGCTTCGCGTTCGCGCCTTCACGGGTGCCGTCGCCATGGAGCGACTGACTCAGGGGAAACGCTGATGCGGAGTTCTCAGAATCGAACGGGCCTGACGCTGCTCGAGATTATTCTCGCGCTGGCCCTGTTTTGCGGAGCGATCGCGGCACTGTCTCAGCTGGCCTGGAACGGAACTCGGGCGACCGTGCAAGCACGGTTGAAGACCCAGGCCACGATTCGCTGCGAGACGAAACTCAACGAAGTTCTCGCGGGTGTGGAACCCATGCAGCCTCAGAACCAAGTCCCCTTCCCTGATGACAGTCGATGGGTCTGGAGTCAAAAAGTCATTCCGAGTGGTACGGCGGATCTGGTTCAACTCGAGGTCACAGTCACGCATAAAGGAGCCAGTCAACTTTCTACCATCGATGTCACTCTCAAACGCTGGGCTCGACAACTCGCAGTCTTCCAGCAAGGGGCTGCACAGGGAAGACTCGAAGAGAAAAAAGAAGAGGAGCGGGGTCAATGAAAGACAGCGCCGCTCAATCCTTGCGAAAGAGACGATGGCGTGGCTTGTCCCCGTCGTCAGCAGATGCCTACTTCCGGGCCGGTCGACAACGCCAGGGGAGCATGAGATCCAGTCATCGCCAGGATCGGGATATTGGCCGCTTCGGGTTCACCCTGCTTGAGACGATGTTGGCTCTAGGAATCTCGGCTTTGCTGCTGGCAGGGATCTATGCGGCCATCGATCAATCCTGGCGCACCGCTGCGAGCGGGCGCGAAGAGATGGAGCGGGCTCAGTTGGCTCGTGCGTTGATTCACCGTCTGGAACAGGACCTTCGTGCGATTACGTATGTTCCCCCTCCTCCTGTCGATGAAACGGAATCCACCACCTCAAGTTCCTCCTCAAATTCTGAAGAGAGCACGACCACCGAAGAAACCGAAGATACCACCCCGAACTCGAAGAGCATCGGAATTCGGGGAACGAATATCCGTATGGACATGAGCATCGCTCGTGCACGCCGGGATTTGTTACCGGGAATGGGGACCGCCCAAAACGGTGTGAACTCAACAACGCCCGCAGCGGCCGCAGTCAGCCCGCTCAGGACCAGCGACCTGCGATTCGTCTCTTACAGCTTTCTCCCCAGCGGCGTTTCCGCATCGAGCGGACTGGTGAGGTTCGAAGGGGACCGCATGGCTGCAGAAGTCCAGGAGGAAAAGGGTGCCAACCCGACGAACGTCTCTACCCCGCAGGTTCTCGCCCCGGAAGTGGCGACGTTCGAGCTTCGCTACTTTGACGGGAGGATCTGGTATGCAACCTGGGATTCCGACACGATGGGAAGAATTCCCCGTGCGGTTGAAATCAAATTCTCGTTTCATCCACCAAAACGAAAACCACCTCTGCTGAATGCCGCTGTCAGTCGATCGATGGACTCCTTTCGAAGCGTGATTCTCATCCCCGTTTCAGATCCATTTCCCAAGGAATTTATTCAATGAGAACATGGTCCCGGAAACGGCAACCTGACGTGAGAGTACCCGACACGGCTCAAGTTTCGTTGACACTTGAGCTCGCCGATTCGCTCAAATCGACGCTTCGAAGAGGCAGTGTCTTGCTACTGGTCGTCGTTGTGATCGCAATGCTCACCCTTGCGGCCTATAACTTCGCGCAGTCGATGATGACCGAGCTCGAGGCTGCTTCGATGTATGCACTGGATGTGCAGGCGAAGGCCACGGCTGACTCAGGAGTTGAATTTGTCGCGTCCCTGCTGGGCAGCCGCAATCCGAATCTGGCCGAGAACCTGATCCACAATCCCCAGCTCTTCATGGGCCGGGTCGTCTCCCCTTCCACCCATCTGCGTGCCAACGGCCGTTTCACGATCATCGCTCCGATCGAACAGGATCCCAGAGGGGCTGCCATTCGGTACGGGCTGATGGATGAGTCTGCGAAGCTGAATCTCAATCATCTACTGGACATGAAAATGTCCCATGACGAAATCTCGGCGATGATGATCAGAATCCCCGGAATGACGGTCGACATCATCGATGCCATTCTCGATTGGATGGACACTGACGACACCAAGAATCCGTACGGGGCGGAATCAGAAACGTACGAACAAATGGTGCCACCTTACCGAGCCAAGAACGGCCCCTTCGAGTCCATCGACGAATTACTTCTGGTCAATGGGATCACCCCGACTCTGTTGTACGGGGAAGACGCAAACCGGAATGGCCTGCTCGATCCGAATGAGAATGATGGGGACGCGAGTCATCCACTGGATAACTCGGATGGCATTCTTGACCATGGATTCATGGCCTATTTAACAGTCAGCGGAGGGGAGTCGAATCGGCGCAAGGATGGGACACTCAAAATTAACGTCAACGACGGTTTCCTGACCGACCTGTACGACGCTCTCGAGAAGGAATTTGATGAGAACACCGCCAAGTTCATTGTCGCGTACCGCATCAACGGTCCATCGACGAAACTGAAAGAATCCCAGACGAATCCACTCGTCCCGCCAGACGCAGAATCGACCAAGCTATCAAACACCGAGAAGGCCTCCAGCCCCAACGCGAAACCGGCTGACGATGCTGCCAGCAGTTCGACTTCTGACAGTGGTCAGTCGCAGCAGGAAAAAGAAGTCGCGGCAGGGCTCAGCGAGTTTCTCGGCTGGGTTGCACGTTCAGGAGGCGAAGTGACTCGGGGGGGAATTGATCTCTCGAAAGGTGGTCAAAGCAAAGGAACGATCAATTCTCTATGGCAACTGATTGGGGCTAAGACGAAGGTCACGATCAATGGGAAAGAAGAAGAGCTGGAAAGTCCCTGGGAAGACGATCCCGCAGCAATTTCCGCCGTCCTGCCCGACTTGCTGACAAAACTGACGACAACGACCGATGAGATTATGAAAGGGAGGATTAACATCAATCAGGCGCGACGCGAGCTTCTCTTGGGTCTTCCATCGATGACCGAAGAAATTGCGAACGCCATCATTGCCGCCCAGCGTCTGGATTCGAACGGCCAGCCCTCGCTGGAAACCATTCGGCAGCATTCAAACACAAGCTGGCTCTATACAGAGAATCTGGTCGATCTTCCCGGAATGATCAATCTGGATCCCTATATCACCGCCACGGGTGACGTCTTCCGTGTACAGGTCCTGGGCTTCTTCGACGGGGGGGGGCCCGTTTCCCGCATCGAAGCCACGATTGACAGCTCACAACTACCGCCACGCATCATTTCTCAACGTGATCTCGACGAGTTGGGAAGAGGTTATTCGCGGGCTCAACTACTGCCTGTTGCAACAGGCCAATAGCGGGAGTCATTCCGTTTGTGAAGGCATCAGTTCGTCAACGGGACAGAAGGAGTTTGTCGCTTTGGGTTGGGATCAAACTTGAATTCCCGCGTCGAATCGAAGCTTAAGATTCAGCAACCTCCCCAGTTCCTCGTCTCTGCGTCTGGCCACCGTTTTTCGGTAACCGTCGGTCACGTTGAGGACCGCTGAACTTCATAATCATCCAACAGAATCCGATCACGATCGCAGACCAGGAAAGCGATAGCTAGAATTGCATTAAGCGGTTCATCACCTGCTCTTCGCCAAATCAGGATCCAGCAAAGGTAGATCATGCCAAGAATCTCGACACTTCTGTCGCTGTTCCTTCTGACGTGTTTCGCGCATGGACTTGAGTCGCCGTTGGCCGGTCAAACTCTGGGTCCGAATACGGAACAATTGGCCAAGGCGCGACTTCGCGGTGCAAACTTCCTCAAAACATCTCAGGCAGCAGACGGAAGCTGGACTTCGCCCGAATCTCCAGGGATTTCAGGTCTGGTCACCTACGCGCTGTTGGAAAGTGGGGTTCCCGCCGACGATCCTGTCCTCGTGAAGGGCTTAAAACATCTGCAGAGTTTCGTTCAACCCAACGGTGGGATCTATTCCCCAAAGACGCACCATGGTAATTACGAGACCGCAATCAGTTTGCTCGCCTTCAATGCGGCCAACAAGTCAGGTGAATTTACCGACCTCATCAAGGGGGCGGAAAAATACTTGCGAAACCTGCAATGGGATGAAACCGAGCAGACTCCTTCGTCTGACGTGAAATTCGGTGGAGCCGGTTACGGACGGACAAATGATCGTCCCGACTTGTCGAATACGACATTCTTCCTCGACGCTCTGAAGGCGACCGGTGCGACCGCCGATGACCCCGCCGTGAAAAACGCCCTCGTGTTTCTATCCCGCTGCCAAAACCTGGAATCCGAACATAACACGACTCCCTTTTCGTCGAAGGTCAACGACGGAGGCTTCTATTACACTCCCGCCGCCGGCGGAAACTCGCAGGCGGGGAACCACGAGAATGGGGGACTGCGGTCATACGGAAGCATGACGTATGCCGGCCTCAAGAGCATGGTTTTTGCCGGCCTCACACCGGACGACAAACGGGTTAAAGCCGCCAGAGAATGGATCTCCCGACATTACACGGTCGAAGACAATCCCGGTCTGGGGCAACAGGGCCTGTACTACTACTTCCAGGTCTTTGCCAAAACGCTCTCAACGCTCAACCTCGATTACCTCGTGGACGATAACGGCGTCAAGCATGATTGGCGCAAGGAATTGGGTGACCACCTGGTAAGTCTCCAACGGGAAAACGGGAGCTGGCTGAATAAGAATGACCGGTGGTACGAAGGAGATCCAAACCTCACGACCGCGTATGTGCTGATTGCCCTGAAACACATCGAGCCAAAAGCTGTCACCAGCAAGTGACTCTCGCCCCCTTCGCGAGGTGTGCGGCTCCAGCAATCCTTCGCCGACGGGCTCAGCAGACAAACCCCGGACCATCCATCCGGGGTTTGTCATTTTTATGATCAGAAAGTCTCGTGGGGATTACGCTGTGAACGGTCGCTGACTGAACGGTCGCTGATGGGACGCGTCGCCGACTCGTCTCATTAATGGATGACCGACCAGAGAAGGCAATTCGAGATCAGGCGTCGACAGCCAGACCTTTTTCGAGGCGGATTCGCCGGACTTCCGCCAGAACCTGGTCGATGAGACCGCTGTTTCGCTCCAACGCCCGGAACTCAAGCCAGTGCACCAGAACATTCAAGGCGATGGTCGTGAGAGCAACGATGGAGTGAATGGAACTGGCAGACAAGCCGCCCCACCCTTTTGACTGAAGTGGTGACGCCGGATCGGCGGCGGCACCCAGTGCCCCGGTCACCAAGAGCATGGCAAAGCAGAGCACCATCGCCGGAATCGTGCGGTATTTCAGGGACTGACTCTTTGCGTGCAGCCCGGGGTCGAGATGATAGGCCGCTGACGTCTCTTCCATCCATCGCCCCGTTCCCATGAAATAGGTCAGGACGATGGCATGGACGAGGGTTGCGAAGACCAGTGCCGCAAGGGCCATGAGAAAATGGTACTGCACTCCCGCCTGTACGGCGTGAGTACGGACCTTAGGGTCATCAATGGAAAACCCCAACATCATGGCGGTCAGCAGCGATGCGGTGCTGAGTAGCGCCAGAGGTAGAAAAATTCGGACCACGGCGACACCTGAAGTCAGTGTGAGGGGTTGTCGGACCGGCCGGTTCGAGGTCTGAACCAGCAAGGCGATCGAGGACCGTCTTCAACGACGACACCACTGATCAATTTTGTTCATTGAGACGCTGTCGAATGTAGTCCGCTCGAGCAACATTCCTGTCGACCGTTTCAAGTTTTTCGTGCCGGATTTTCTGCAGGTGGGCCGGCTGCGTATGAATGAACAGCTCATTGATCGTGGGAATTTCCAGCCCTTCGATCAGACCCAGGTTGATCCCGAGTCTCACACTGGAAAGCAGATCCATCGTTTCTTCAGAACTGATCGTTCGAGCCGTTTTAAGGATCCCAAATGCACGCGAGACCTGGTCATGAAGTTCACGTCGACTCTCGCTGACCAGTGCCTGCCGCGTCCTTCGTTCGTACGCGACGATATTGGGAACAACGTCCTGAATCGTACGAATCAGGTATTCCTCGCTTTTACCCAAAGTCACCTGATTCGAGATCTGGTAGAAGTCGCCCATCGCCTGGCTCCCTTCCCCATAAAGCCCCCGAACGGCGAGATTGATCTTCTGAAGCGCCTGGAAGACTTTCTGGATCTCTTTTGTATGCACCAGTGCGGGCAGGTGCAGCAGCACACTCACACGAATGCCGGTTCCGCAGTTCGTCGGGCAGGACGTCAAATATCCCAGTCGATCACTGAAGGCGTACGTTCGATCAGCTTCGATGGCATCATCGATCGCATCGATCTCTTTCCAGCAATCTTCCAATGCAAAGCCACTTCGAAGCACCTGAATTCTCAGGTGGTCTTCTTCATTGACCATAATGCTGACGTTTTCTTCATCGCTGATTCCGACACCACGTTGTCCCTGATTTTCGGAATGTTCACGACTGATCAATTGTCGTTCGACCAGCATCTGGCGGTCGATCTGGCTGAGCGCACTGACTGAAATGTAAGTCAGTTCACGTCCGGCCGGTTTCTTGGCGATCTGACTGCGCAGCAGTTCTTCGATCTCACGCCGCGCGACTTCATCGGCGCGACTGGGGAATGAGAACTGAGCCAGATTTCGGGCAAGCCGAATACGGCTGGACATGACAATATCGGAGTCAGGCCCAGTCGCTTTCAACCATTCGCCACTAGTGCGCGTCAGGGACTCGAGGTCCACGTGAATTCCTTGATTGTAGTGCTCTTTGAAAGCGAATTGTGCTGCATCGCGTTATTTGTTCGATCAACGCAATGTCTTCACCAAAACTGAGAAATCACTCTGATTCACTCGTCGCTGCGGGCGTATCAGAGCGGGAACGGGATTCTTCAAGCTCACGGATCGAATCACGGATTCGGGCCGCATCTTCGTACCGTTCCTCTTCTACAGAAGAACGAAGTTCGTTTCGCAATTTGATCAGTTGGAACTGAAGCTGACTGGCCTGAGGCGACCGCTTGGGAACCTTACCCACATGAGTGGTTTCTCCGTGAATATTTTCCAGCAGCTTCATCAGTTCGTCGGCAAACACCACGTAATCGTGTGGGCAGCCCAGTCGTCCCTGTGCACGAAACTCCTTAAAGGAGATTCCGCAATTCGGACAGACCTTTTGATCCAGTTCCTCAAGCTCTGAGGCGTCACCTGCAGCACCGGAATCTGCTGTGCTCGCAGATTTGGCCGCCTGAGAGGGATTGAGGTAGTCTTGCGCGCAGCTCTCGCACAGGTGCAGGGCCTGCACTTCTCCGTGACGCAATTCGGTGATGTGTAACACCGCCGGTTTAGAACAACGTCCGCATTTCATGACTGGCACGTGGGGGTTGGGCAAAAGGGAGTCAACTGGGTTAAATTTTAGGAGCGTCGCAGGGGAAAGGAAAGTACAGGCTGCCACTCGTTGTCATTCACAATAAAACTGGTGTCGCAGTTAACTGCGGTTTCGCTTCCGCTTTAGAGTGACTTCATTTCCAGTCGTATTGTACGTCACATCGTCCATGAACGCTCGCATCAGCATCACACCCCGTCCGAAGGGCCGGATCAGGTTCTCGGGATCGGTGGGGTCAGGCAGGGAGTTGGGATCAAACCCGCTACCATCATCGCGAATCACGAATGTGGCCTCATCCGGGTTGAGAATCGTACGAATGAAAATTTTACGGTCGATCCACGGAGCCGAGTTCCTTCGTTCCTCGGCCAAGGCATAAAAGGCCTGATGATCCTGTTCTTTTAACTCGGAACTGACTTCGAGATTGCCATGGTACATGGCGTTCAGCAGTGCCTCTTCGAGTGCAGTTCCTGTTCTGAGTCGATCAGTCCGATCAAGGCTCCATGAGTCTGCCAGCACGGTCTGGAAATGTCTCGACATCGCCATCAGCAGGTTAACATCATTTTCGAGTACGAACGTCTCGACGCGTTCGCCCATGCGGTCCATCAGATCGGAATGCTTTCGAGTCTCCTGTATCGACGCCAGGACTCGCCGGACGGTTTCCACAAGTGTCGTAGGGACAAGCCGTTTGGGGACGTAACTGGAAGCCCCCGTCTGCAGGGCTTCGACCGCGATTTCCTCACTTCCCTGGGCGGCCAAGAGAACCACCCCAATCCGGGAATGACTTTTCTGGAGATTCGCCAGCAGTTCGAGACCGTTGATCCCGGGTAGATTCAGGTCAGTCACGATCAAGTCGGGGTCAACCTCGCTGATCATCGACATGGCAGCGTTACCATCGCTGGCCTCAACCACGCGCCACTCGGACTCCTGCGCCAGCAGTCCGGTCGCCAACTTCCTGTCGACGGTCGAGTCGTCGACCACGAGAATGGTCGTCATTTGCGGCTCTCGAAACACGAATTACGAACTTGAATCATTGAACGAACACATCCATTGGTCGATCATTCGCCCCAGATACCGAGGCTTCGCACAACTGGTACGTGGCGGAGAGGATACGGTCAGTTCCGATCCGCGTGAAGTCCAAGAAGCAATTCGCTATCTTACACCCGACTTACCGCCACCAGGAATTTGCTCGGCTTCTGTTCTCGATATCTGGAATGATCAGCATGCCAACACTGAAACAGCGTTTGAAAAACGATGAATTTGTGCGAATTTGCGGCATGGGAAGGATGCCGCACCACAATCTCGTTCACATTATAGGCCTGAGCGGCGGATTTCATGGAGTTTGGTTTGATCTCGAGCATGCCGGACTCTCTTCACAAGAAATCGAGATTCTGACAATGGCCGCGCGGGAACATGGCCTGGACACTTTTTGCCGAGTGGCACCGACGGACTATGCGACGGTGACCCGCTGCTTTGAAGCAGGCTCAAGCGGCATCATGGCGGCTCAAATCTTCAGCGCTCAGCAAGCGGAAGAATTCGTGCGATGGGCCAAGTTTGCTCCTCGCGGATGGCGCGGATTGAACGCCGGGGGCTGGGATGCCAAGTTTTCCATGATTCCCGCCGCCGAGTTCACGCGCAAAGCCAACGAAGAAACCTTCGTCGCCATCCAGATCGAGACTCTGTCATCGCTGGAACAGTGCCGGGAAATTGCCGAGATCGACGGCGTCGATGCGCTCTTCGTCGGCCCCTCAGATCTCAGCCAGAGCCTCGGCGTCACCGGACAGTTCTTTCACGAAAAATGCCTGGAAGCGATCGATAAAGTCGCAATGGCCTGCCGCGAAGCTGGCAAACCCTGGGCGGCGGTCACATTCAATGCTCAGCATGCAGAGATGCTGCTCAGCAAAGGATGCAAAATGCTGTCTCCTACAAATGACATTCGCCTGGCGGTCGCAGGGGTTAACTCGGTGAAGAAAGATTTTGCTGAATTGTTCTCGAAATAGTTTCCTGACCGGCTGGCAGGGTCTGACCCAGCAAAACTGGGAAAGATAACGGTCCCTCCCCCCTTTCGAGATATCCTGAAACAGCCGATACAGTCTGCTGCCACGGCAATTCGGCGAATTATCCTCGCGCTGGGATCGCCGCCGAACCTCCCGAGGAGACCGCGGGTCGGACATGGGTTGCCGGAAGCGTTAACATTGAAATTGAGCGTTGCGTCCCCCAGCGAATGTCTGGATGGCCGAGACGCTGCCCCTATTTTGCGGACAGGAAATTGCTGGTATGTCTGAATCTCGCCCTACCACTCCCAAGATTTCGCCGATGTCGGTGCCCAAGTTTGCCGCGGCGAAAGGGCGCGAAAAGAAGCTGACTGTTTTGACAGCTTACGATTTTGCGTTCGCTCGGTTGTTCGATCAAGCCGGTGTCGATGCGATCCTGGTGGGCGATTCGTTGGGGATGGTGGTACAGGGGAAATCCTCCACAGTTCCAGTCACCCTCGATGAGATGATTTACCACGGCGAAATGGTCGTGCGAGCCACCTCAAGAGCTCTTGTCATCGTCGATCTCCCTTTTATGTCTTATCAGGTCAGCTCGACACAGGCGCTTGAAAATGCCGGACGAATTCTGAAAGAAACAGGCGCGGGAGCGGTCAAACTGGAAGGGGGCGTCCACCAGGCCGACACAATTCGTGCATTGGCCTCTGCCGATTTGCCCGTCATGGCACATGTCGGCATGCGTCCCCAGTCAGTCATGAAAATGGGAGGGATGTCTAAGGTACAGCGCAACGAGGAAGCCCTCCTGGCCGATGCCAAGGCTGCCGAAGATGCTGGTGCCTTCGGAGTGGTGCTGGAACTGATGTCGCAATCCATTGCCGCACGCATTACCAGAGAACTCTCCATCCCCACCATCGGAATTGGTGCGGGCCCCGATTGTGACGGGCAGGTCCTGGTGTGCCATGACATGCTGGGGATGAATCAGCAGTTCCATCCCAAATTCTTGAAGCGCTACGCCGATCTTCAATCAGTGATTCTCGAGGCGACGACACGCTACTTGCAGGAAGTACGGGATGGCGAGTTTCCTGGTGCAGAACACACACACCAGTAACCCCAGAAATACGCCCTCTGGGGCATGCAAGTTCCGTTTTCACGAAGGGGCATTTGCTTGAACTATGTACCCCCGCCACGATCCGAATGGTCAATTCCCGAAGATATCACGTACCTTAATCACGGCTCGTTCGGCCCCTCGCCCCGCGTCGTGCAAGAATGCCGTGAAGGCTGGTCCCGACGGTTGGAACACCAGCCGATGGATTTCTATCTCAGGCAGATGGAACCGGCGCTCGATGAAGCCATGAGCGTGCTGGCGCGATTCGTTGGAGCAGACGCCAGAGATATGGTGTTTGTTGATAATGCGACCGTGGGAATGAACGTGGTTGCCGCCAGCCTACCTCTGCAGGCTGGCGACGAGGTTTTGCTGAATGATCATGAATACGGAGCCGTGTTTCGAATCTGGAGGCAACGATGCCAGCAGACAGGAGCCCGCGTTGTCACAGCGAAGCTCGGACTCGGATCAACCCCTGAGACCACGGCGGAAATCGCTTCCGGTCAGCAAAATGGCAGCGATCCCGCTGCCGCCGTCGTGAAATCCATCTTCGACGCTGTTACCCCTCGGACCAGGCTAATTGTCGTCAGCCATGTGACTTCGCCCTCAGCCATTGTTCTTCCTGTCGCAGAGATCTGCCGTGAAGCACGCGCCCGCGGGATCCCCGTCTGCGTCGATGGACCTCACGCCATCGCGATGCGTGACGTCAACCTGGGTGAACTCGACTGCGATTACTATTGCGCCAGCTTGCATAAGTGGCTCTGCGCGCCATTTGGTTCGGGATTCCTGTACGTGAAGCGCCAACACCAACGAAGCCTGACGTCGCCTGTGACGAGTTGGGGTCGAAGCCTGGGTGGCAGACCAGAACGGTGGCAGGACCAGTTGAACTGGCTCGGAACAAGGGACCCTGCTCCGAATCTCGCGGTGCCCGCAGCCATCAGATTTATGGAACAGGCGGGACTTGAGCAGTTTCGTCTCTGGACGCATCAATTGGCTGCGTCGGCTCGACAGAAAATGGAATCCCGCTGGGGACAGACTGCCTGGATTCCGGACTCGATTCAGTGGTATGCCTCGATGATCGCCATCCCTCTGAAAAATGACGGTTGGAAGAAGCCAAAGCCCAACGCCATGCATCCACTCCAACAACGTTTGCGTGAACGCTACAGGATCGAAATACCAGTCACAAATTGCTGCGACCAATCGTTCCTCAGGGTGTCTTGCCATCTCTATAACACAAACGACGACATCGACCGATTGATCGATGCCGTCGAGGAATGTCAGGGGCACGAGGCGAATCTCTGACCACCCAGGTTCACACAGTACTCGCGGGCACGATCAGCGACTGTGAACGTAAGCTCCCATATCCACCACCTGCGATTTTCGATTGACGTAGACGATATCGCGGGGGGCGAAGTTTCGGGTGCTCCCGCGACCAATCGCGTAGCTGTTTTTAGCGAGCCGAAAATCAAACTGGGCGGTTGAGGGCGACCACTTCGTGAATACTTTTTCCGGTGACGTGTAGGGGATCGATCGCTGCCACGGCTGCCAGCTTTTCGTGAATGCCAGGTTTGAATCGAACAGCACTCCCTTCTCGGGAAGGGAATACGTCGTCGCGATATTGTTTCGGACGACGACATTCTTGTATTCCCCGAAGATACCTAGCCACGAATCGTGGTTCTTCGCCTGCGAAATGATGGTGTTATTCAATACGGACGAATTCTTGAGATTGAACAGGGAGAGGCCGTGGAATCCGGCGGCTCCGACGACATTATTAGTGACCGTTAAGTTATCCCAGTCCCCCTGAAAGATCACGATTCCCTGCATATAGTCATCACCCTGACCGGTGGACACCGGAGGAATCAGCGGGTACGCGCCGGTCGAAGCCAGGACGGTATTTCCATCCACAACGACGTTCTTCGTATTCCGTTCGTCCCATGCGGTATAACCTTGCATCCCGTCATGATGGTAACCATTGTTCCACAGACCGTAATGATTCGTAATGCGGTTACGACTGATAATTGAATTGCTTGCCGTGAACTGAATTCCGTCATTCGCGAAATAGTCAACTGAATTGTTTGACACGTCCAGCGAATCGCCAGACACCGCGATCCCATTCTCTACATTCGTGATAATATTCTTGCTGATGGTCGAATTCGTGAGCTTGTTCGTAAAGATCGCGTGGGGGGCACTCAGCATAGCCCAGTTGCGGGGACTCCACTGGCGGACGTCTGCTTGCGATCGAAATTTATTCGCGTCAATGATCACCTCATTGGACTGCTGAATATTCAGAAGAACCTTACGGTCCCCAGCCTTGGGAATATTCTCAAATGTCACACCTCGCACGACCCATTTTTCACAATTCGACATCGTCATCGTTTTGATGATGGGCGTCTGACTCGGACCTGCCTGAATCGTGATGAAGTCAGAGTTGGTGTGCGATGGGCCCCAGATTCCAATGTCTCCATGATTACCCGACATCAGATAAATCAAATCACCCGGACCGACTTTCCCATTTGATCGAGCCCTGCCGTCGATCAAGTTTGCATCAACGATCGACTGCAGCGAACCCCACGGCTTTTTCGCCGATCCATCGCCCTTCGTCGTTGAGCCTTTTGAGGGGTCCGCGAAGAAAACTTTTCTTGGTGCCGCCGGCGTGGACGCGCCGGGACCTGCAATTGCACCTGAATTTACCAATGCGACAAGTGCCGCCATCACAATGGTTGAGACCTGTCGCGTACGAGAACCCATTGGTCCAGTCTCCGTTCTAGTCAAAATTTACAGAGGCTTAAGATCAGACACTCCCCCATTGCAGGAGGAGTGTTTATGAATCGAAAATAAGATGGGCAGTAGAGGGGTGTTCAGGCGGGTTACAAGCGCACGGAAAAGCACGCTCAAACGATAGTCCGTAGACTGCCGCTAATCACACGTTACGACGTATGCCTGGAGACATCAATTGAGCCCGACATACCATCTGTTAGCGTGATGGACCGGAAGTCGGCGACAACACTCAAGTGATGATCTGATCCTGTCGGTTTTATTCACTTCCGGGCGGAAGCGAAATAATCGTGAGACTGGACCGTACACTTAATTTCAAAGCTAATTACAGGTGTTATGGATAAAGACTAAAACAATGTACTTATCTCAACTTCACCTGCGAACAACAGATTTGGACTATTTCCACGCGTCGATAAAATCAACGCTGACATTAGTGTTTACTGCATTACAGCACGAATGGCTGTGTCGCATCGTCGGTCTTCTACTCGTTAATCAGGATTTGAGTCAAGACTGTTCGATACATATTTCAGTATCGCTGTCAAGTACTTGTCTAGTACACGACACCCCACCCTCGTGGAGCAAATCGGAGCAGAGTTGACACTCAGTGACGCGTTTCCCGGGAGGATTCCTCGGCCGAGCGAGGGACGTTCAGCCTCCGCGGAGTACCTTCCTTGGAGAGATCTCGCCAAAATTCAGACGGGCAACACTCAAGCAAGTCTCCCCAAACGCCGGTGAAGCGAGCATGGCGCACTTGTTGCAAACGCCGTCCTGAAAAAAACTTGTGATTTCCAGAGGAACTGAATCTGCCGAGGTGATCAACGCGCGCTGAACGACCAGTGACGAGTTCGCGCGACAACCGCAGCTGGATGACGTCGATCGAAAGGCCGGGAGGAATCGCAGACGAGAGCCTGCGCACCCGAGGTGAACCTGAATTGATCGTAACATTGAGGTGGGTGGGCGAAAACGCTTGAACCGAGTCTGCTCTCGTTCCGAGGGGACTTCGCCCATTCTTCCACAAACCACACAACTTTTCCTAAAAAAGAGCACACAACCCTTGAACGAACCTCCGGTCTCGCTGACCGGGAATAGATAGGAAGCATGGAGGATGCCTTCGACTCTCGATACAAACCCCGTGCGAGGAAATCGGGGAACCCGAGCGTCCGACCTTCCAGCCAACAATTTAATTCTGATTCCTAAGCAAAACCCATCAAGATCCACCGATGCAAAACTCTTGAAGTGGGGCGATCCGCCTCAGTTCTCAGCACTTTTCGCAGCGGTTTGTGGCGGATGTCCTCCGAAACACAACAAGTGCAGGCAAGAAATTCTTCCGAGATTGAAAAAACTTTTCCGCCAAGTTAGTAAAGAGTTTCCAACGCGTGCAGTGAGATCCATTCTTCATGCCATTCGCACCTTCTTTCGCCTGCTGGAATGGAAGTTGCTAACAACGCGAGACGCGATTCTATGTTTTTGAGAGCAAGCACTTTAGAGTCGCAGCGGCCTGGTTGAGGGGCCGAAATCACTAGACACCGTTGAACTAGGCGACCAGGACTTTTTATTGTGACGAGTTTTTCAGCGACTCAGTCACGGACGAGGCTAAGCTTGAGTAGACACAGGAACGACCGATATGAGCACTGACGTGCAATCGGTCCAGACGAGCGAGTTGCCATCCGTCACAGCCGCGAGATCAAACCGGAATGTAGCGCTGGATTTGCTTCGGATTGTCTCTGCTCTCGGAGTTGTCTGGTTCCACTGTAAGGGGCCGGGAAAATTCCTGGCGTATGCCGGTTTGCCTGCACTCATCGCGTTATCTTTGGGGCTTGCTACGGCGCCCGGTGCATCAGCGCCCTTCTCCCTGATGGTCGTGAAGCGTGCGAAGCGACTTCTGTTGCCATGGCTGTTCTGGTGCGCCGTCTACGGAGGCGCGAACCTGATCAAATCACAAGGGCTCAAAGAGATCTCTAGGCATCCCGCTAACGAATGGGCATTCCTGGCAGGCACATCGCTTCACCTGTGGTATCTCCCCTTTGCCTTTCTCGTCACCTGTCTTGCGCGACCATTGCAGGCCTACATTTATTATTCGGAACGGACAGCGGGTGCGACGGCCGTGATGCTTGTGAGTGGCACGACCGCGATCTGCGCCTGGATTCTGGAGACAACGACGTTCCCCGCCCCTTTTGGACAGTGGGTATTCGGATTTCCCGCTGTCGCCGTGGGGCTTTCGCTCCCCCATTCGGGCGGCTTCTCCAGAAAGACATTACGCGTTGTCTCGCTTGTCCTCGCAGTTTCTATCGGGTGTCTTGCGACGCACTCCCCTGCGTTTTATATCCCCTGCATCCTGGGAACAGCAGCAATCGGAGCGGCCTGGCTCGTCCACATCCCCGCCCTTGGCTGCATAAGTTGGCTAGCCGGGCTTAGCTTTGGGATCTATCTGGTCCATCCGTTCGTGCAATTTCTCACCTGTCGATTGACACCACTGCATGAAGGAGGACTACTTGCGATTCTGGTGATCCTGATTTCGATCGCGGTCACGGACGGCCTTAAACGAACTCCACTCAGACACTTCATGTGATTTCGGCCAGACGACACGCAATCCCAATTCTGCATCGAGTGGGCGTCACCGCCTGAGCTGTCCGTTGTTCTGCGTCGTCATCCACGGCAACGGTTGTCCCCTTTGCTTGTAACTGGCTCTCCTCACCAATCACTGATGCGAAGAGGTTTGTCAAAGATCGCTGTGAAGGCAGCGGTCAGTTTTTCATGCCGATCTCCAGGCGAACGGCGCAAATCAATGACCGTCTGGTTTTCGCAGGGTGGGCCACCAGCAAAACGAATTAGCAGTGCTTGTCTGGTCGGGTCTTTTGGATGCACAAATTGAATATCAGGAAACTTTGGCCGGATCAGGGCCGCTAATGCTTCCATGTGTTCCATAGGAACATCCAGTAACTTAACCGGTAACGGGCGAATCTGGATTCGACCCAGCATTTCTCGTGTGGTCTCTCCATGTAGGGGATGGCGCCACTCAGCAGCGACTTCGGCGAGCGGATCTAATACGAATCGACGATACGTCAATGCCGGGTGGGGCACGATCAGATTAGTCTCTTCGATTACGCTGCAGCCATAACTCAGCAGATCAAGATCAAGCGTCCGCGGACCCCAGTAGATGTCACGTACTCGTCCAAGCTGCGTTTCCACCGATTGCAGGGCGCAGAGCAGTTGACGGGCATTCAATCTGGTTTTCAGTCCGCAGATGGAATTCAGGAATTCGCTCCCTGATTGCGCTCCCATCGGTGCAGAACAATAAAGTCCCGAGCGTGGACCGAGTTCTATATGGCGGTGCAAGCTGAGAAGTGCCAGAGCGGCATCAAATGTGGCTTTGACGTCCCCAACATTCCCACCGAATGAGATCCAGCACTGCATTTGTGTGGGAGTTGAAGGCTCCAATTCCCAGTGACGTAATTCAAGATTCGGTTGCAGACCACTCTGAACGAGCCCGTCCATGGCTCCTCCTAAGAGCGTGCAGGAACTTCATCTGACGTAAGCGTATTTACGATCATACCGTGAATCCAGGCCATACTCGAAGTTGAAGGCAGTCGATCGCTCGCCGAAGCAAAGCGTGCACAATCCTTTTCAACCAGAGCACTGGTGGCAAGTCGGTTCCACGAGTTTTTGTGGAAATGTCGGAGAGAAGATGGAAAAAACCTGGCGATACCGGCTTTTTTGTTGCCAAAATTTCAAATTTGTTTACGCTGGCAGGCGTCGAACGAGTTCAGTCGTTCGGTTCTTTAGCAATTCGGAGCCGTTAGTACGGTGGAGGAGGGTATCGTGAGCGGACTGGTTATGTTCGAACAAGTCAGTAGCCATGATGTCGATCCAGTAGAAGAAATGCGGATGCGAACCTGGGCCAGGCGACACTATGCGCCCGCCGAACAGCGGGATGGATCCTGGCATCCGATTGTCCTGGACGAGATGTTCCGGAAGGATCGCGAGGGACAAGTCAAACCCCGGTAGCGGCGACGGTGAGCCTTCGAGCGTGTCTCCAGCTAAAAGCTCAGCCCGCGACCAGATTGGTCAGCGGGCTTTCAGCCATGCGGGACTGCACATCCGTGTCGAAAGTTCAGAGCGGTTCAATTCCTCCCGAGTCATTAAACCGACCGCAACCTTCTCAACGTGGACTCTCCGTACTTACTTCTTTTGTGAGTCTCCAAGCTTCGAATTATTCACGCCGGTCTTCAGAACCTTACCCTGACCGGTTGATTGCGTACCGACGGCTTTATTGACACCGCTTGCAGGCAGGCTTCCCTTCACAGGGGGAGCAGCCTTGGCGGCGGCAGCGGGATCATCTCCCGACGAAGTCCAGTTCGAGACACTCCAGTGTGGGTGGGTAGCGACAACGGACTCACCCAGGTCGTCGAGCACGGCACGGAACTTCTCTGCAGTCATTCCTTCGTTCGGAACAACTCGCTGAAGGACAAATCGCCGATTCGCAGCGATATAAGCGAAGAACTTTCCTTTCCCCAATTTGTCGTTGTCCGACAGCAGTCGAAGCAGTGCTGTCCGGGGAACGTCTGCTGCTGACTTGGGAAGTTCATCCAGCCAAGCCATCACCCAGACGGAACTGGCGTCCTGGCTCAGCACAGTGGACATGGAGAGTTCCCACTCCTGATCCTCAATGGTCGCCTTGAATCCGAAGTCGTAGCGTGTTTCCTGGACCTTGGTCTCGAGGCCCATCGCCTGCAGCAAATTTCCGAGCGTCTGATCGGTTAGTTTGCCTTTAACGACAGGATCCGCCTTCTTTTCCGTCGCGGCCATCACCCCTGAGACGGGAACGGCTGCTGCCATGACGGCCGCGCTGATTACGCTTCTACGATTCCATTGTTTCGACATCGAATAACCCTCCATGGTCACGACTTCCCCCTCAGTGTCGCCTCGAGATCAGCCTGAATCTATTGAAACGGCCTCCCGCTTTGCCCCAATGCCCTCGCGTCGTCATCAACCAAACAGATGCTTGAGGCAAATCTGTGACCAGGTTTCAAACTCGTCGTGGACCTGTAGCAATTCCGCGGGATCTGCGAATCCTGTCTCTAAGATCGACTCTTCACGTGGGCGAACTTTGGCCATGTCGAGGTCAAAAATGTGAACGATTCCCAAATGCACCCGTCCTACTGGGGTTTCATCGTCATTGATCAGCCCCACACATCGGTCTGTAAACCCTGATTCCAGAAAGACTTCTTCTTCAATTTCCCGGTGCATCGCGTCCAGGTAACGGCGGTCACCGGAAAGGCTGTCGGTTGAGGAAATGTGCCCCCCGATACCGATCGATCTTTTGCTATGCAAGCGGCCTTCTCCTCCCAGTTTCCCCCGTTTGTAGAAGAAGACTTTTCCCTCGTACCGGAAAATACAATACGGAATCAGTTGTTTGTAGCTGGGGTCTTCCTCCACTTCGTTTCGCGGCCGGAAACTGGTGTGGGCGGGATCAAGCAAAGTATTGATGTATCGATCAATACGCGACTCGAATCCCTGGAAGTAACCGAGCTCATGAAAAAGCAACGTCGGAACAACAAGAACATGCTCGACGGGTTTCTGGGCTTGTGAGACCGTCATTTCGGACGCTTTCTGAAGAAGTGAGGCAACAAGAGTGGTGATGAGCAGATGAAAACGCAGGATAACCGGTTAACACGCACGGCTTCTTACCAGCCAATATCTTTGGTTTGTTCCTGCTGAGCACGGTGAAGTGCTGCATACGCACCGTTGATTTTCAGCAACTGCTCGTGTGTGCCGATTTCCACCAATCGTCCCCGTTCAATCACCATAATGCGGTTAGCTTGACGAAGGGTGCTGAGTCGGTGAGCAATGGCAATCGTGGTTCTTCCGCGGACAAGGTTCTGCAACGCCTCCTGAATCTGGCGCTCGGTGGTGGAATCAAGAGCCGACGTCGCTTCGTCCAGAATCAGTATTCTCGGATCAATCAGCAGTGCGCGTGCAATGCTGATGCGCTGTCGCTCCCCTCCGGATAACGACTGTCCTCTTTCTCCCACCAGAGAGTCATATCCGTCGGCCAGCTGCAGAATAAATTCGTGAGCTTTGGCGGCTTTTGCCGCCTCGATGATCTGTAAACGGGTCGCGTCTGGAAGTCCGTAGGCGATGTTTTCGGCGATGGTTCCGTAAAACAAAAATGGATCCTGGAGAACGATCCCCACGTTTCGACGATAGGGTTCCACTTTGTAACTACGGATGTCGACGCCATCGGCAAGAATTGCTCCTTCCGCTACATCGAAGAACCGGCAGACAAGGTTAATCAGGGTACTCTTTCCAGCGCCTGTGTGCCCCACCAGACCGATCATCTCTCCCGCTTCAATCTTGAGCGAAAAATCGCGAATCACTTTCCGGTTGCCATACCGGAATCCCACGTTGCGAAACTCGAGTTCGCCTCGCAGCTTATCGATCGGCACCGGCTTCGCGGGTTCGGGAACGCTCGAAACGCGATCGAGAATCTCAAAAATGCGCTGAGCGCTGGCGGCCGCGCGCTGGGATGCATTAACAATCCGGCTCATCATTTCGAGCTTGCTGTAGAATCGCTCGCTCAGCAAAACTGCCGCGACCAGAGCCCCGGCGTCGAAGGTTGAGGCGCGACCACCGATTAGCCAGACCCCGCAGACCCAGACCACCAGGACACCCAGGTGATTCAGGAACGTGATCAATGGCCAAAAGAACGTCCAGAGTGAATTAACGCGATTGTTCGTTGTCACCACCATTTCATTGGCAGTCGAAAATCGTTCGATCTCGCGATCTTCCTGCGCGAAGGCTTTCACGACTCGAATGCCTGGGATAGTGTCGGCCAGGACACTCGACATGGCGCCCCAGGCACGACTGGACGCTTGAAAGCCAATCTGGAGCCGGTCCCGAGCATAGTACATCAGCCAGATAATCAACGGGAATGGGAGCAACGCGACGAGGGCGATCTGGAGATTGGCACTAAACAGAGCATAGGCGATCACAAACAGCAGAATCGTGTTGGATGTAAAGTCCACGATGCTGTCTGAAAGAAAAGAGCAAAGGCGGTCTGAGTCGCTGCTGATTCGCGACATCAGGTCACCCGTTCGTTTGCCGCCGAAATATTCCAGCGATAGCTTCTGCAGGTGCGAATACGTTCGGCGCCGCAGGTCGCCCGTGACCCGTTCACTGACCCAGGCGAGAATCGCCCCTTGTCCCCAACCCAGAAGCCAGGCCACAACCGCGAAGGCGAACATGATCCCCAGATAGTAAACCGCCTGAGGCATCAGCGGAGGATCGCCCTGCTGATAGTTTTTTAACAGACGAGTCAGGGGCTCTGTCATCTGAATTGTCTTGACCTCGGCGATGGCCGCAGTCATCGTCATGACTAGTGCGAGCAACATCCAGCCAGCGTGAGGTCGGGCAAATTGCCACAGACGAAGTAATGAAGTTGTATCCGGGGGATCTTCTCTCTCTTCCGGTTCGGGAGCCCCCTCTTCATCGACAGGAGTCGAAGCCGTTCGATGCATCTTCAAATCATCAAAACGGTCTCCGATGATGAGCGCTGAAGGCCCCTGAGCAATTGTGTAATGCCAGACAGCCAGACGGCCCTCTTCCGATAGAAGCTCCAGCGTCCCCAGCCCTCCTCGGTCTTTTGTTTTCAGCTGATCGATCCTGGCGAGGGGCCATGACTGAATCCCCGTCACGAGTGAGTAACTGAGAAATCGCTGAGTGGTCAGAACGAGAAGTGTCGACCGGTAGTAACGCTCGGAATCGATGTCCGAGATCATATAAGCCACGATTGACTCGGCCGAAGCCAATTGCAATTCGACAGGGTCCCGCAACGAACTGTCGATCGACGACCAGCCATCAACAGGCAAAGGAGTAACCGTATTCAATGCAATTGTCCGTGGGGGGATTGAGAGATCTCGAGAGCGTCCAAGAGATTAACGAACAGAATAGGCGAATGGCGAGTCGTCGGGATTTCTCTCCTTATTTTCTTGCAAGATTTGTCACCGGAAGTGGGGTTTCGGTCGGTCGCAGTTCGGCGGGTCGATGGGTATCATCCTCACTTGAATCAACAGCGAACGGCAGCACCGTGCGAAGCTTCGCGGGCAAGTCCCGTTCCGACATGGTGATCACACTTCGGATTGCTTTCCTCACTTTGCAAAATCCATCGCTCAATACGAATCGGTTTACTTCGCAGCAGGAATTACCCATGTCGAGTTGTGGCAGTGACGCGTCTTCCTCAGCAGCAACAAACATCGCAAAAGCTGCTGGGCTCAAAGGAAACATCAAGCACTCTGTCGTATTCTGGTGCTTCAATATTGCAGGGGAGCTGTGGGACATTGACAAGACCTGCGAGATTGCCAGGAACCTGGGAATCGAGTCAGTCGAGATCTGCGGGCCCGAAACCTGGCATGCACTCAAGCGACATGGCTTGAAATGTGCCATCGCACCGAACGGGATGCCGGGAGCACCTTTCGTCAAAGGCTTCAACAACCCCGCCTATCACGAAGAAGTGATTTCTCGAACAAAACAGATGATTGATGACTGTGCTGCCGCTGGCGTCCCCAACGTCATCGCGTTCACAGGCTACAAATGGAGGAACGCCGAAGATCCGACCAGTGGCGAAATTTCCCTGGAGGAAGGGGCTGCAAACTGTATTGCCAGTCTGAAAAAAATCGCACCGTACGCGGAAGAAAAAGGTGTCACCATCTGCGTCGAACACCTGAATACCCGCGACGATTCGCATCCGATGAAGGGACATCCCGGATACCAGGGAGACGATATCGACTACGTCTGCGACATTGTGCGTAAAGTTGGATCTCCACGGGTCAAGGTCTTGTTCGACATCTACCACGTTCAGATCATGAACGGGGACGTCATCCGTCGACTCGAACAGCATAAAGACGTGATCGGCCACGTCCATACCGCTGGAAATCCCGGGCGAGCCGAGTTGGACGACAAGCAGGAAATCAACTTCCCACCCATCATCAGGAAACTCATCGAAATTGGGTATGACGGATACGTTGGTCACGAATTCATTCCTACCCGTGACCCGCTGGAAGGTCTTCGCCAGGCGGTTCAGTTGTGTGACGTCTGATCATCTTGCAAATCTCAGCGAGTCCGGACTTCCCCTCGCTGAGATTTCATCTTTGAACGCAACGGGGGACTGGAAAAATCCGCCGCGGCGTCCAGAACGCGGGGACGACGATTCGACTGATCAGGTTTATGGGAACTGAGCACACTCATTGAAGGCCTAACGGCTGGAAACAGGGGTACTGCGATGACCATGCAATCACGAGATTTTCAAGTCTCTGAGTTCGGCAGGACTCGCTTCTCCAGAACCGATCTGATCCGGTCGGAAGCCTGCTTGCCTTCGATGCTCGTCGCCTTTCTCCTGTTTCTAAACCCACTCCAGCCCAGGGTCAGTGCCGCGGATCAGGCAGTCCTTCAGCCAATTGCATCCGTCTTTCGACCGGTGCATCCTCTCTTGATCAGGAACGATCATTCTCCGGTCATCAGGATCGCCATCGAAGTTGACGGTACAAACGAAATCGAACTCGTTTCATTTTCGTTCGACCTGACGGGCACGGACGACATTACAGATCTCGTATCACTCAGCTTGTGGTCCACGGGAATCAACGAGGCCTTCTCGCCCCAGACGCAGATATCCCCTGCGGCATCCGCCTCCACCCTTGTTCGGATACCTGTCAAACAACGCCTCAAGCCAGGAAAAAACGTCTTCTGGCTTACGTGTAAAGTCAGCGAGAGTGCCGATCTTTGCCATCAAATCTCGATCTCATGCACGTCCATCGAAACGCCATCCGGGAAGTTGCTCCCTCGCGAAACATCCTCCGGTCTGCGTCAGCGGATCGGAGTTGCGCTTCGGAAGCACAACGATGATGGAGTGCATACCTACCGCATTCCTGCATTGACGACTACACCCAAAGGAACGCTCCTGGCTGTATACGACGTGCGCCGTTCCAAGGGTCGTGATCTACAGGAGGACATCGATATCGGTCTCAGCCGTAGCACCGACGCAGGGCAAACCTGGGAGCCGATGCGGATTGTCATGGATATGGGTGAGTTCGGTGGTCTGCCCCAGAATCAAAACGGGTGTAGTGACCCAGGAATCATTGTCGACCAGCAGACCGGGCAAATCTTTTGCTTTGCTGTTTGGATGAACGGAAAACCGGGCAAGCATCAATGGAACGATGATGGGTCTGAACCGGGATTTGAAATTGGGAAGACCGCTCAATTCATGATGGTTCAATCCAGCGACGATGGCCTAACGTGGTCCAAGCCAGAAAATCTGACTCAAAAGCTTAAACAGGAATCCTGGTGGCTACTGGCTCCCTCCCCTCAGTCAGGAATCACGCTTCCTGATGGGACTCTTGTCATGCCTGTTCAAGGGCGGGAAGGTCGAGATCCTCTGGCGGCGTTTGCGACTATTATGATTAGCCGTGATCATGGGGCGAACTGGACGCTAGCCACCCCGGGATATCGAGGTGGCAACGAGTGCCAGGCAGCTCTGATCGGTGACCAGACCATCATGCTTAATGTCCGTAACGACCGGGAAAAATTCCGGGCCGTCATGGTCACCCACGACCTGGGACAAACATGGATTCCCCACACGACCCACTCCAATACTCTGATTGAGCCCAATTGTAATGCGAGCTTGCTGAGGGCCGACTACCAGCGAGGAACAAAGCAGGAGAGGGCCCTCCTGTTCGCGAATCCCCACTCCCAAAAGGGACGTACGCACCACACGATCCAGGTCAGCTTCAATGAGGGGGGGACTTGGCCGGAATCCCACCATATGCTGCTCGACGAAGGCCCCGGAGCGGGTTATCCCTCGTTAACTCGTATCAATCACGACCATGTCGGGATCGTCTACGAAGGAAGCCAGTCCCAGCTGACATTCGAGAAGATTCCGCTCGTGGAACTGCTGGAACCGGCCCGTAGAGCGGCAGCGTCGGCCATCAGCAAACGAGAAGTATCGAAGGAGGGCGTGCAACTGGTGGATCAGCTTCGGAAAGGGGCTCCCTTCGGTGCAGACTCGTTCGACCTGCCTCGCCTGAGATCGATCATGGGACAAAGGCAGGAACCCCAGATGGAAGGCCTCGTCCTGAAGAAGGAGGACGTGGCCGGGATCCCTTGCGAATGGGTGCTCGCTCCCGGTGCAGACCCCGATGTTCGGCTGTTGTATCTTCACGGAGGAGGCTGGGTTTCCGGATCGGGTGGTAACTATTTCCCCTTCGCAGCAGATATCTCGGCCGCAGCCAAGTGCGCGGTGCTTCTTCCCGATTATCGACTCGCCCCTGAAAATCCATTTCCTGATGGGCTTGAGGATTGCCTGACTGCATATGAATGGATGGTCGACCACGCCCCGACAGGGAGAGTTCATGCGAAGGCGACTTTCATCGCTGGTGATTCGGCAGGTGGCAACCTCACACTCACGACATTGCTCGCCCTGCGAGATCGGCAGCAGTGGCTCCCCGCAGGTGCGATCGCCATTTCCCCTGCGACCGACTTTACCCTCTCCAGCGACTCCCTGAAATCTGTTGACGATCCCATTATCAGTGCTCGCACGATGCCGGAATTCAGGATCCGTTATCTGGGAGTGAGTGACCCTCGAGATCCGCTCGCGTCCCCCGTTTTCGCGGATTTCCATGGCGTTTCGCCCCTGCTGATTCAACTTGGAGACCAGGAAATGCTTCGAGATGACAGCGTTCGAGTCGCCGTGAAAGCCCGTGCCGACGGAGTACCCGTCCAGCTCGAAGTCTGGCCGGGAATGGTTCATGTCTTTCAGATCCGAAACTTGCCTGAATCTCGCGAAGCGATTCGCCGCATCGTCGCATTCATCCAAGGGCACCTCCCTGCCCGGTAGAGAGCCCCTAACCCACTTCGTGCGGAGGAACAACAGACTGCGTTGCCAGACACGTACACTTCGCCATGAAGTTCCACCCAGGGTCACCAGCTCGACGCTCTTGCGATGCGCTGTTGCCTCGCCCAATGGGCTTTCACCAACATCCACAAGCGTGGATGGATTGAGCAAAACCCGATAGACTCGCTGACCGGTTACCTGGACTAAAGCCAACTCAACAGACCTCTATGGCTCAGAGTAACGGTTGACAGACCATTTAACGCATAACGCGCAGGGACATCCTTCCACGGTTGCCAACTCGGCGCGTGAGGCTGGACGGATCATTAAGGACATTGCATGCTTCATATCATGGGCCAATCGCCGTCTCGATTCTGTGACGGCCACACGCGGCGACAGTTTCTGAAGATTGGTGGACTTGCCCTGGGGGGACTTTCGCTACCGCAGATTCTCAAGGCAGAGGAAGCCTCCGCAGCCACCCGCGGAAAAAAGCTGCCGCACAAGGCAATCATCATGATCTACCTGTCAGGCGGCCCCTCTCATCAGGACATGTATGATCTGAAGATGGATGCCCCGGTGGAAATACGGGGTTCCTTCCGACCGATTCAAACCAATGTACCAGGGATCGAGATCTGCGAGCACATGCCCCGATTGGCCCAGATGATGGACAAGTTCGCCATCATCCGCTCGCTCTACGGCTCTCCCGACCAGCACGCCTCAGACATGTGTCTCAGTGGCTACCCCATCGGCCCCAAGGGAAGGCAAGACGATCACCCTTCATTGGGGTCTGCCCTGTCCCGGATCCTGGGTCCGGTCGATCCCGCCGTTCCTCCCTTCACTGGACTGACGATTAAGACGGGTCACGTCCCTTATTCCAACCCCGGCGAACCGGGGTTCCTCGGGATGGCCCATGCGGCATTCCAACCCAATGGTGAGGGAATGGCCAACATGCGCCTGAATGGCGTGACGCTCGACCAATTGCGGAATCGCAAATCACTGCTCCAGAGTTTTGACATCTTTCGTAACCAGGTTGATCAGGTTTCCTCCTTCAAAGACAACGAATATCTGACGCAAAAGGCGTTTGATGTCCTGACCTCCAGCAAGCTGGTCGAGGCTTTGGATCTGGAAAAGGAAGACTCTGCACTGCGGGATCGCTATGGTCGCGGCAGCGCCAGCCCTGCTTTTGGTGAAGACGCGGGGCCGCACTGGATGGACCAGTTCTTGATGGCCCGGAGGTTGGTCGAAGCTGGAGTCCGTTGCGTTACGCTTTCTTTCGGAAGTTGGGATCGTCACGGCGGCAACTTTGAACGGTTGCCAACCCAGTTAGCTCAATTCGATCAGGGAATTACGGCACTTGTCGAAGACCTGCATGCTCGAGGTCTCAACGAAGATGTCAGTGTCATCGCGTGGGGTGAATTCGGACGGACTCCACGCATCAATTCCTCCGGTGGTCGGGACCACTGGCCTCAAGCGTCATGCGCCCTGCTCGCCGGAGGAGGAATGCGAATGGGCCAGGTGATCGGATCGACAAACCGGCTCGGTGAAGTACCGCAAGACCGACCTGTCCATTACCAGGATGTCTTCGCGACTCTCTACCATCAGTTAGGGATTGACGTGAATACCACAACAATCCCCGACAACAGTGGCCGTCCGCAATTCCTGGTGGATCGCCGCGATCCCATCCGCGAATTAATTTGATACCGACATTGCTCACTTTACTCGACAATGCAAACCCGTCTGCACCCCATTGCGTCTGTCTGCGATATCTCGGAACTGGATACCCTTTCATAAAATTGGAGAATCAGGATGACAAAGCTGTTGGTGCTCTACTACTCGATGTATGGGCATATCGAAACGCTCTCGCAGGCGATTGTCGAAGGAGCAAAATCCGTCGACGGTGTCGAAGTGACTCTCAAGCGAGTTCCTGAAACGATGTCCTCGGAAGCGTCTCAGCGCGCGGGGGCTAAACTGGATCAGGCTGCTCCCGTCGCTGATCCCAAGGAACTGAGCGAATATGACGCCATCATTTTCGGGACCCCGACCCGCTTCGGGAACATGGCAGGACAGATGCGTCTCTTTCTTGACCAGACGGGGGGACTGTGGGTGAAAGGGGGACTGGTCGGAAAAGTCGCCAGTGTCTTCACCAGTACTGGAACGGGCGGCGGGAACGAAAGCACGATCATCAGCTTTATCCCCACACTCATGCATCACGGTATGATCTATGTTGGGCTACCTTACTCATGTCCGGAACTCGCGGACATCAGCGAACTGAAAGGGGGATCTCCCTGGGGCGCCGCGACGATCGCAGGTGCAGACGGCTCACGCCAGCCAAGTAGCAAAGAACTCGCCATGGCAACTTTCCAGGGTCGACACGTCGCTGAAGTCGCCAGGAAGCTGTTCCCGTAATTATTGGGTACTCCGCCTCCGCCCTATGACCTTCGCCAACTTGTCAGTCCTTCAAACTCAACCATCGACAACTTACGACCGTAGGCTCGATGTGAGCCTACGGTCGCATCGTTATTACGATAGCTCTTCAACTCGTTTCTTCCGCATTGTTTCCACATACCCTAAGGCGCGACGTCGTTTTGCCGGTGGAAGCTTCGGAGAGTTTGCGGACAGAGCCTGCTCGAAGCAGGCGAACGCCTTTTTCGTGTCATCCCGCTCAACGTACATCAGTCCCCGGTAGAAATGCAGCCAGGGATTGTCAGGCTTGAGTGAATACGACTCTGCAAATGAACATTCTGCCTCGTCATAAAGCCCCATGCCGGCGAGTGCCCTGCCCTGTCCGTTGACTGAATAAGCCAGACCTACTCGATCATCCTCTTCGCGGGCAATTTCGATGGAGTGTTCCACGGAAACGAGGCCGTCCTGATACTCACCCAACTCACACAGGATTTGTCCGTAGGCACTATAATCGTGCCGCGTCGCGTCATCGGTGTTCTCGATGATATGAGCGTAGTCATCGAGTGCGTCCACGAAGTTCTCGATGTACCACCGCGAGTGACCCCGCGTTCGGTACGCTTCTGCCGGAGGGTCTGCGTGTTCCTCGATGACTTTGGTGGCCAGTTCAATCGCTTTTTCAAACTGTTCGTTCATCGCCGCCACACTGGCGGTGAGCAGGATCTGATCTGTGTTCAGCTGATCAGTCGAGAATGGTTCCAGGCGCCGCGCTTCTTCGCGATCCGCCTCGGCTCTCTCAACGTCACCGGCAAACTCAAACGCGACGCTTCGTCCGATGAGCGATTGCGACAAGTTCGGGTTCAGCTCAATGACGCGATCGAAGTCCTGCTGTGCCTCTGCGAACTGTCCCTGATACAGATTGATGTAAGCCCGCTGCCAGAGTGCCGCACCGTTCTCAGGTTCGGCAGCGAGGATCTCATTCAAGTCTTCCTTGGCAAGATCCATTTCGGTCAATTCGAGTAGCAACTTGGCCCGATTCAGCCGGCAATTGAGATTACTGGGGTCGAGTTCGATTGCCTGATCGAGGTCGCTGGCGGCAGCGGCCTTCTTCCCTTCGATCAGATAGGTAATACCCCGGCCGGTATATCCGTCCGCACGCTCTGGCGCCAGTTCGATCACACGGTCAAAGTCTTCACGGGCTCGTTCGTGCTCCTCAAGTTTGAGCAATGCGTAGCCCCGTTCCAGAAGCGCCTCAACCCAATCTGGAGCCGTTTCTAAAGCGTCCGTAAAGTCGTCGATCGCGGACTCACATTCGTCCCGCCCGGCACGCAAGCGTCCACGGTGCAGGCGACCGATCGAGTAGCGAGGGTCCTGAGTAAGGCAGGTATCCAGATCGTCCAGCCCCTCGTCGACTCGTCCCAGTGAGGCCTTGGCAAGGCCCCTGATCATGTAGGACTTCGGTGAGTTTTCCATGAGTTCAATTGCTTTATCGGCGTCATGAATCGACTCTTCAAAATGCCCCAACTCCAGCAGGACTGCCGCACGTAGTGAGAACGCAGCTCCGAATCGATCAGAGGAATTCAGAATCTGATCGCATTCCTGCCGCGCGGACTCTAGTTTCCCGTTCTGGCCCAGGAACTCTGCCCACTGCATACGCAGAATGACGTTCTCGGGAGCATAATCCAGCGCCGATCGAAAGACCTGTTCTGCTTCCCCAATCCTTTTGAGTTGTGCCAGCGCCTCAGCCTTCATCTGGATGGAATCCAGCGACAAGCCGACACAGCGTTCATAGTCATTCAGGTCTTTCAGCGCCTGTTCCGTTCGTCCCGCCTGAAGGTGAAACTTAGCCCGCAGCAAATACGCCTGAGAACAATCAAAGTCCGACATCAGTGCCACATTTACCGAGCTGAGCGCCTCACTGGTCCGCCCAAGCGTACTGAGGATATTCGCACGGACGCACCAGAAATGGGCCGACTTCTGAATCGCCAGCGCCGAGTTGATCTGTTTAAGACTTTCCTCGGCGTGATTCATATCCAGCTGCAGGTTCGCCAGCAGGACAAAGGCGTCGGCATCTTCGGGGTGGCGTTCCAGTCGACGCTGGCACTCGGAAGCAGCTCTTTCAAGCTGACCCGCGTTTGACAGACACATGATCCGTTTATGAATGACGGTCACGTCATCGGG
Organism: Schlesneria sphaerica; assembly: GCF_044336245.1. Lineage (NCBI taxonomy): Bacteria > Pseudomonadati > Planctomycetota > Planctomycetia > Planctomycetales > Planctomycetaceae > Schlesneria > Schlesneria sphaerica. Next base: position 355,027 of record NZ_CP172346.1, read on the forward strand.
GTACTCTTCGATCAAACGATCGTAAACTTCCAGCTCTTCCTGAACCCTTCCCAGAATTTGCAGGCCGTTCGCATGCAGCAACTTCAGCTTCACGCTTTTGGGTGAGCATTCGATCAAGGCCTGACAGTCTTCCAGGCGAAACTCAATGAGGTCCTTAACTTCTTCGACTTCGTAGACTTTCAGCGCCATCTCGCAAAAGCTGGTTACATCTGGCAGAACCACCCGACGCGACCAGTCCTCAAACGGATGAATTACCAGGTCCTGGAGATTACGGGAGTCTCTGCCAAAGGATCGGCGCACAACAAACACGATGGGATATGCGACCGGCCAGGTTGGAATCTGTTCCAGTTTCCGGCGCAGTTTCTGTGCGACTGAATCAGCCCGTTGGCGAGCATTCGATGCCAGCACCTGAACATCAAACTGCCATGTCCGGCCGGGCAGCAATACCGCGGCGACCTGGGAGAGGATCGCCTGATTGTCACGAACGCCCCCCACTTCGCGCTGGATCAGATCGCTGACAATTTCCGGATAGCTGAACAACAACGAGTGAGGAATACCCGATCGAGCCACTTCTTCGGCCGTCATCAGATACGACACCGACGTCCGCTGCTGCAGATTGCTCAGGAACCGTAAATCTTCGCCCGGATCGGGAATCAGACTGATGTCGCGAGCGGGCCCAGCGGTGACAGTGATAGCCGGAAACGCCGCGAACAACTTCTGATACGTCGGCACTCGCGTGAAGTATTCGAGGAGTGACAGTTGAGGAGCCGTTGGCTCATGCCCCTTCCGGGATCGCCACATTCCCCATCTCGCAAAATTTTCACGCAGGGATTCAACCGCTCCGTTCCAGCGAGTTCCAAAGCGACGGCTTATAAAGGGAGGTTGAGCGGAACAGTGACGACACAGGCGCAGCGGTACCGTCATATAAAAATCAGCGTGATCAACTTTGATATCTCGAACCCGCCGTGTTTCCGCGTGACAGACGACGCACTCTCCACTGATGCTGCAGTTTTTAAGCATCGATTGGATTTCGTTCGTCAGGTCTGAAAAGACCTCGGCCCAATCCCTTTGCGTTTCTGACACAATCGTGTTCTTTCGACGACAGAAGTTCGGCCAACCTTGACCTGATACTCATGAACTCGCTGAAAGCAGCGTCCAAGGAGATGCAAATAAGTCTACTCAGTTCCCGAAGGCGATGTCCAATTCTGGCTCGGCCACAAGTGAGGTGAGACACCTGAATTTTCGATTTTCAGTCGGATGTCGTATGTACTGGCAAAATAACCCTCGATGGATACTTATCAGAAATCATGACGGTATTGTCAGCAATACGTTTCTCGTGATTAACTCGGAATCCATGCCCCGTATTCGGATTGGGATCAAACCGGGGAGCATTCGAAGAGGAAATCGCGACTCGAATACGATGCCCTTTATTGAAAATCAGCGATGTACTCCACAGGTCTACGGTCATTTCCACGACCTCATCTGGCTCAAGAAATTTCTCAGTCTCAAACGATTCACGAAACCTCGCACGTCGAATCCCATCCGTCACCAGCATCGAACGCCCGTCGGGGTACACATCTGTCAGCTTGACCGTGAAATCGGTATCAGGACAGTTGGAGGAAACAAAAAGTCGCGCCTCGATTCGTCCCGTCACTTCCACAGACTCCGTTAGCTCGTCAGTCGTAAACACCAGGACATCGGAACGCGACTCAACCGACCGCTGATCACGTGGACCGATGTTAATCCCCAGTTCCGCGCCGCCGATCGTCGGCACTGGCTCCGAGGGGTCGTACCGATACGATATACTCCCGTTTTCGGCGGAAGGTTTCGTATCGAGTCTTTTGTCGAGATGAAGATAAAACGGGGTAGCCGTCGAGATGGGGGGCCAGGAATCCGCTGTTCGCCAGTAGTTCCCCGGTGCGGAGGAATCCGTAGGATCCCCCATGACGTAGTAGCTGACCGGCTTTTCACTGTTAACGCCGTTCTCTTTTCCCTTCAGAGTCGCATCGAACCACGCGAGACTATCCGCGCAGCGCGGTAATCGTGCTGAGTTTGCCGGGTAAGAAAGTTCATTCATGCTCCCATGGCCAATCGGCCCGATCACCAGACGGCAACGGCCCCGAGCGGCTGGGCCCCCCTGTGATTGAATCGTCGTGAATGAGTTGATCGTGCCCTGCAGGAAGATGTCGTACCAGCCACCGATGAAGACACCGGGGGCATTCACTCGCTTGGCCTGCGATTCCGGAGACAGCTCGCTCCAGAAGGAATCAAATTTCGGATGTTCCACGAACGTCTTCAGGTTCGCAGGAGACATTCCGGTCCCCTTCAACCAGTTTTCCAGCAGTCCCGAACGAAAGGCGCCTCCCTGGTAAGCCCCCTGATGATACATGTCCGAGAAAGCGACCCCGACGTACTGGGACGTCAGGGCCGCAGGTGCTCCCGGGGCTGCCATGTTCTGCGTAATGCCCAGTGCCGAGCCCCCCGTCGTGCCGATTTTTCCGTTGCACCAGGGTTGCTGAGAAATCCAGGCGAAGGTGTCGTGGCCGTCGTGGGGCGTATTCCAGCCGTCATTGTGGAAAATGATGGCGTCCGTCCCTTTGGACTTGAAGCGGCCTCGCAAGTCTTGAGCAACATAAGCGTAACCATGCGCACAAAAACGTTCCGCTTCCGCTTTCTGACCATCCTTGTTGTAAGGCGTACGAGCCAGGATGACGGGGAACGGTCCCCCGGTTTTCGGCTGATAGACGGTCGTCGCGAGTTCAATCCCGTCCGACATCGACACGAAGCCGTCGCTGCTGTCGATCTCGATAACGTCGTCACCCGCACATCGGTCACAGAGGAGTGCAGAGAGAAGCAGCATGACCGTGCTTAGTAGCAGCGGCCTGTTCCAACTTCGCTCCGCATTAAACATACGCGTGCCTCACGGGAACGGGGCTCTTCACTGATCCAGCCAAATGACGGTCAACCTGAGCCAGCAGAGTTTATCCAGCCGGGACTCGCTGCAATCGAGTCTCGTTACAACTTACGACCCTCGTCATGCCATCCATTTGACAGACAATTCAATGTACAGCGGTTTGCCGTAACGAAAAGACTGGAAATATTGAATTCTTGCGATTCTTTGTGCGAAATCCCTCCTTGCGATCGAGCACGGGAAGGACTTCCGGCGCGGAGACTTTGACCTGGCCGTGCGGGGATCCCCTGCCGCAAGTTCGTAGCATCGCGCGATGAACCGGCCTGGTGTACCGCCAGTTGCAGGCCCCGCCAATTTCAGCCCGCGCATTGCGCCGGCTGGTATGGCAGTCGACAGGCCCGTGACAGTTTTTTATAACTGCCACGGGCCTGTCGATTCAGTTCGCGAGGAGAATTCGAAGGGGCAGGTGAAGTCTTTCACCCTCACTCGATCGTGTCCACGAGTTTCCCGCGAAGGAGCTGATCCCCCTCATTTCTCCTGACGAGGGCAAACTCGCGACTTCACAATCACTCGCGAGTCCCCTTTTAGTTCAGTTTAAGGGACAACTTCACCGGCGAAGGACGTCCGCCCCTTAGGGTCGTTCAATCGATCAACCGTGCTGCCAATTCGCCGTTCGAGCTTCTCTGCGGCGTCGGCGATGGCTTTTTCGATCGCAGCAGCTTCGGCAGTGACAGCCATCGGCTGCAGTCCCGCCAGCCGCGCTTCCATCACACAACGCTTGTCAGTATCACTGTTCTTGACACTGCTATTCTCGTCGGACAAATGAACTTCGACTCTAGTAACTCGATCGCCGAAGCGCTTCAACGCAGTCTCGAGCGCGTCTTCGACATGCTTCTTCAACTCAGGCGTCTTCATCGTGTGGTTGTCGGTCGTGACCTGAATTTTCATTCTCAAGTTCTCCATGCTGAATCCATCGCCTCTGTGCGGGCCGCTTGTCCTGAGGTTACTCGAACGCTCGAACCTCGCTTCGACAAACGTCCCTCTCTGCTTCACCGAAGTGATTCGTCACTTCTCGTGATCGCATGTTCTTAAAAACGTTGCTGGCCGCATTCGGATCTATCGATTCCCATTTTTTCTTCGCTTTTCGCAGGAAATTGTAGCCCGCACCAGTCCCCTGTAAAGGGGCTTTCCATTGAACGGAAACTCATTTATTTGAATTGGTTACAGCCATTCTCTCCCGCTTCAAACACGCGCTGAGGCGGCCAGATGATCTCGAGAGCCATTCGGAACTCCGCTCGGGTCTGCCCGTTTCGCTTCTCACACCATCGCTGGGGGTATTCCAAGGAGAATCGGACCCGATCGTCCAGATCTGCGACACGATCGAAACTTGTCTTCGTTTGCGCTAGCCGCGCCCAGTTCACAGACCTGTGACATGCTTCCCGCTACGACGACCGAAAAACAATCAGTTTTTCCTGCGTCAGATCGCGCATCGTGTAAGGAATTCCGCCGATCCCATAGCCAGACTCACGCCGTCCTCCAAACGGCATCCAGTCGGTCCGAAAGGCGGTGTGGTCGTTAATCATCACCGTCGAGGCATCCAGGCGTTCGGAGGCATAAAGCGCTGTCCGCAGGTGCTCGGTAAAAATACTCGCCTGGAACGCGAACGGCAGCGAATTCGCCGCCTCAATGGCCTGATCGAGGTCCGCATAAGAATAGACACACGTCGTCGGCCCGAAGACCTCCTGCGTTGAAACTTTGGAATCGACAGACGGATTGACCAGGATCGAAGGAACGACTGTCGTGTGACTCAACCTGCCACCGCCGATCAGCTCTGCACCACCCGCGACGGCCTCGTCGATCCACTCGGTGACACGGTCCGCTTCGGCCGGAGTGATCATCGGCCCGACTTCGGTCTCTTCGTTCAGCGGATCACCCACCTTGAGTGCCGCCACGCGCGCGGTGAACCGTTTGAGAAACTCGGTTTTGAGATCCTGATGGACGTAAATCCGCTGGGTCGAAACACAGACTTGTCCGGCGTGGTAATACCCCCCTTTGACCAGTGGTTCAATCAGGTGATCGAGGTTGGCCGCTTGATCGATGATCGCAGGCGCCGAACCGCCGTGCTCCAGTGCAATCCGCGTCCCGGGTGCGAGGATGGAACGCAGCCGCCAGCCAACTTTACCGGAACCAATAAAGCTGACGAATGCCACGCGCCGATCCGAAACCAGTACTTCCGCCAGATCACTGGACGCGGGCAGGAACGTCTGACACCACTCCGGTGGCAAACCCGCTTCGTGCAGCAGATTCACAAATGAGAAGCACGACAAGGGGGTCGATGAAGCAGGCTTGATGATGATGGGACATCCCGCCGCAACCGCAGGAACGACCTGATGCACAATCAGGTTCAGGGGGTGATTAAATGCAGAAATCCCGGCCACGACACCGATCGGCTCTTGAATGGTAAAGGCACGGCGGTCAGAACTGGCCGCCGTCAGTCCCATCGGTATTTCCTGGCCTCCACTCGTCCGCAATGCAACCGCCGCACACCGCACGCCGTCAATCGCCCGCGTCACCTCAACTTTGGCATCCGTTAATGGCTTTCCACCTTCCCGGGCAATCTGTCGACTGAGAAAATCTCGCTGAACGTCCATCAGCCCTTCCAAACGCTGCAGAATCGCCAGTCGTTGATGTGGCTTCAAGCGCGCTGCCCGGTCGGCAAACAGGGTCGCGGCCGTTACCAGCTTTCTCTCCAGCGCATCGGCATCGTCAACCGGTACCTCGCAGATCAGAGAACGGTCAAACGCCTGAACCACCTGCTTCACTTTTGATTCTCCTCATCCAGGTCGCTAGCGGGCCTCGGCGTCTACCACCGAGCAGCCTGTCACATCAACACCCTGTGTCGATCTTCTCCAGCATATGGCGAATTCTGGGGATGCCGCATCGGATTCCAATGGGATCAGTTTTCCAGTGCGGGCGAACGATAGAGAAAATCGTGCCAAGGCTCTGCGAATATTACCACGCCAATCGGTCACGGAAACAACCCCATGGCCGCCCGCAAACGTCAGATCCACGGTCTCCCCTTTTGCCAGCTCCAATTCAACTGCCGCTGTCCACACCGGCGGACCACTCGCTCTGCCCTCGTTGAGCACCTTCGATGAAGCCCGACAAAGAAACGCTCGCCAGCGAGCTGCGGCCAACCAGCTACCCTCACGGGAAGGGAAAGTCGGCTGTCTTGCAATCGGCTGGCCAGCCTGGCCAGTCCCCTGAAAAATCTTAATCCGTTACCTCTGCAGCACATGGGACTGGCCACCGGCTGGCCAAGAGTTGGCCAGCCGGCCACCCCAATAATTGGATCCGCGTCGTCAAACAAACTTCACGTCGATGAGGTTGTGTTAAGTCCACCCACGGAATCCCTAATTTTCTAACAGTGAGACCTTCCCGCTCGGCTTCGCCATCCTTCGATCGATGTCGCTGAATCATTCCGAACGCCAGTAGTGTCAGCAACCAGCAGCAATCCAGCGAGCCCGAACAGCCAATCCTTTGGAATAGGGTCCGAACAGGGGTCTCGGTAACCGTTCACCCTCGTCGAGGAGTGAGGGAGCCTGTTGACCGGCGAAGGGCCTTCATTGCGGGTGACCAGGGATGTCGTCGCGCTGCGATCCTGCTCAGGCTGCGCGCCAGTGCTAAGTGCTGACAGGTTGACGCTTCATCGCGGCTACCGGGGCGGCAAGGCCACAAGAGGAGTCACCGACGTGCGTCTCTGAACCATCCAGGTGCCTCATTCCAAGGGGGCCTTCTTCTCTATGATGTTGGGACATTGAGGGGCCATTTCGCGATTGAGGTCGATATACGCTTTCCATTTCTCGGGCACATCGTCTTCGTAATAGATCGCATGTGGTGGACATTCGGGTACACACGCACCGCAATCGATGCATTCATCCGGGTGAATGAACAGCATCGACTCCCCCTCGTAAAAGCAATCTGCAGGACACACAGTCACGCAGTCGGTATATTTGCAGCCAAAGCACGGTTCCGTTACGACCATCGCCATTCTCAGTTCCTTTCAAGTTGAAGAAGTTTCTCCTGAAAGGCTGATTCCCATGACGAGGTCGCTCCGGGCGTGAAAAATGAGATGTCACTCGATTTTTCCCAAATTTGCCGCCAGCATGTGGACATCATTTCACCCGAGAGGACCAATCAGGAGTTGCTGAGTGCCTGGAAGAGGGGTGACCAGAACGCCGCAGCGCAGGTCTTTCGTCGCTATCAAGCCAGGCTACTGGCACTTGTTCGCTCGCGTCTTTCGAAGAAACTGGCACGTCGAGTGGACGCCGAAGACATCCTGCTCTCTGCCTATCGCAGTTTTTTTGTCGGTGTCCAAGCGGGGAGCTGCACTCCGAACGCAAGTGATGAACTGTGGCCGCTATTGACCACAATCGTCCTGCGGAAGTTGGCTCGGCAGGCCCGATATCACAAAGCAGAATGCCGTTCGTTTGAGCTGGAGCGACAGGACGAATCGAGACTCCTGGAATCCCTGATCAGCCAAGCGCCGACCACCGAACATGCGGCCATCCTGACAGACGAAATTGAACTCCTGTTGAGCCACCTGGACGCGACCGCGCGGGAAGTTCTGGTTCGAACACTGCAAGGACAGGATGTCCCTTCAATCGGGAACGAACTCAACCTGCATGAACGAACCGTCCGTCGCGCACTGGAACTAATTCGCCAGCTCATTCCGTCTTCAGCGAACGATTCATTCGACTGGGCAAAGATCTCGCTCAGGACAAAACAACGGTCGCCAATTTCGCGAACGCCAAAAGTAACTGTGCAGGGAACGCTGAACTATGGCGATTATTTGTTGAAACGACTCGTCGGTGCCGGAGCGTTCAGTAAGGTTTACTGTGCAAAAAAACGGGCTTCGAATGAAACTGTTGCCATCAAATATCTCAGAAAAGATTGCTTGCAGGATCCGCGGGCCGCAGAGGCGCTGGTCCGTGAATATCAAATCCTGCGTCAGTTGAACCATCCAGGGATTCTGCCAGTTCACGGTTGGGGTACGACGCCTGGAGGTTCGCTCTTCTTAGTGACCGATTTTATTGAAGGCTCGAATCTTGCCACCTGGAAATCGACGATACGTCCGAGCCTCAACCAAATCCTGGTCGCGGTCAAGGAGGTCGCCGCAGCGGTTGTGGCAGCCCACTCGAAAGGAATCATTCATGGCGACTTGAAACCAGCAAACGTCCTGATTGGTGTTGAAGGCCGCATCACTCTTTGTGATTTTGGATTGTCACGTCACGTGACTGATCGGGAAGATGTGCCGCGAGGAGGAACAGCTGGCTTTCTTGCCCCTGAACAGATCTCGGACGCATTCGGCCCTGTCACGGAACTGACTGACGTGTACGGCATGGGAGCTCTCCTCTACGCACTACTGACAGGGCGCCCACCGATGACCGGTCGCGACTTTCCGGAAATCCTGGCAAATGTGTTGTCTCCGAAACTCCCTGAAGTTCCTCTACCGGGAAGCGACTCACTCTCATCTGAGCTGAATTCCTTCACGCTGCGATGCCTGTACAAGTAACCGCAACGACGATTCCGCGCGGTGGTGGAATTCTCATTGGTGCTGGCGACGATAGGTGATCAAGGACACTGTCCCGTTTGTGATGGCTGATAGCGGTTCAGTCGTTGCTTCCAACCGACACAGGGTCTCATCGTACCACACATCTTTGTCTTCTCGGTCTTCCGGCGGTTATTGCCGATGTTGGTTTGTCGCGTGTTGTTTTTATTTGAACAGAAGCGATTTTCGTGGTCCGTTTTTGTGTGTGACCTGGACAGTGAGTCATCATTGGACGTGTTCACGCAAGGATTGCGTGAGGATTGGTTTCAATTCTCTCGTGAAAGTCCTTGCCATGCCGGAGATGATCCTTGATCAGTTGGACACCGCCCAATTCGGTGACAAGCGGTTGACGAAGCGATTTGTCAGGATCATGGAACGCGTCTCTGAGAAGCCGAACATGAGTATTCCGGCCGCGATGAAGGGGCGCGCCGAAATGGAAGGGGCCTATCGGTTTTGCGATAATCCGAAGGTGTCCCCCGAGGCGATCCGCTCTCCCCATGTCGCCGCCACGTATGAGCGAATTCGCCAAACGGACGTGGTCGTCTTGGTTCAAGACACGACTCAACTCGATGTCACTCGCCCCAGGCAGCAAGTCAGAGAAAGCGGCCCGCTTGAGTTTAAAACACGCTTTGGCGCGTTCGTTCATCCGTTGATTGCCTTTGATACCAACGGGATTCCTCTGGGCGAAACCTGGAATAAGACCTGGGTTCGCAAATCGATTGAGACGCAGGTCCCTCGTTCGGAAAAACGAGATAGACGCATGGCGACTCCGATTGAAGACAAAGAGAGTTTCCGCTGGCTGGAAGGCCTTCGCGCGGCGCGAGAGGTCGCCAAAGTCTGCCCTGACACCCAGTGCATCTGTGTGGGAGATAGTGAAGCAGATATCTACGAACTGTTCGCCGAGCCGCGAAACACGGGTGAAGGACAGGAATTGCAGTTACTGGTACGCGCCTGCCACGACAACAGGGTTCTGAGCAATCACCCCCAGAATTTGGTGGAAACACTGCGGGCGTCAAGCAGTTTGTTGTCGTGTAGCGTCAAAGTGAGCCGTCGGACTCCCAAGGTAAAGGCGAATAAACGAAAACGCACACTAGAACGAGACGCTCGGGTCGCGGCAGTGGAAATTCGTACGGCGACGGTCACACTTCGACCACCTCACCGCCCCGACCGCAAACTCCTTGAAGCGACGTTGAATGTTGTCCTGGTAGAAGAACCAAGTCCTCCAGAAGGACAACAGCCAATCCAATGGATTCTCCTGACAACATTGCCGATCGATAACCTCGAACAGGTTCAATTGATCGTGAAATACTACGGTATCCGCTGGCAGATCGAAGTTTATTTCAAAACCTTGAAATCGGGTTGCCGCATTGAAGAACGGTACTTCGAGGAGATGGATCGACTGCTGAATTGCGTTGCCGTGTACTCGATCGTTGCGTGGAAAATCTTATATCT